>JAKVBZ010000089.1:2197-21343 GCA_022448645.1 Pirellulaceae bacterium | reverse complement strand
GTGAGTGGGATGTTCCGTTCCGGGCAATGACCACTCAGGAATCGGTAGTTCGTACCAACTGTCGCTCGACGCATGGAAGAGTCGTGTGCATGATTGATAGTCGTAAGTTTGCGGGGTTAAGGTGGATGAGTCCGCTACGGGTTCCACTATCAGATAAGGTGTCGAGGTTTGAGCGGTCGGATCGGTCCGGACCAGGAACACATTGTGATTGCCTTGGAAATGAACGTGTGTCGTCAGTGATTCTAGTGCTGACGTCGATTGCTGAAGGATGAGGGGTTCTTTGTCCGGTAGAAGGATTACGGATTCGTCACATTGAAACACTACCGCTTCCTGATGTGGTGCTCGATCAGGACAGCGGAGTCGACAAAGGCCCTGATCGGCAGCGGCCGTTACATGTGAAAGAACGACTTCCACAAGTGGTGATTGTTTGCCTGGTTCAACAGCCGAGACAGTTACGTCCAGCAAGTACTCCGTGGTTATCAAGACCCCATTGGACCACACAAACTGTGCCGGGGTTAGTGGTTGTGCACGGATTACCGATGCTTCTCCTCGCAAGATGCAGTTTTGAAGTTCCACGGAGAGTTCATGTGTGTCGGTCTCGTGAGACCGTTCGTCTTGGTCGATCGTGATCGAATCGGTTTCCTGTGCCAGGCGAAAGAAGGCAGCATTTTCATAGAACGACTTGCGGCCGCGAGCTGAATTCTTCATCGTGACTGTGCAATCATTGAGGCTCAGCTGAGACGTTCCGTGTAATTCGAAAAAACTCCATTGATCGACCGGATATGGTAATTGCACTTCGAAATGGATGCTTTGAAGTGTCAGTTCCGTGTCCCGCAACGTAATCATCGAGGTATGGTCAAAGTCTCCTGAGTTAAAAGTCAAAATAGGAGCGTAACCCTCGCCAGCTCGTAGAGTCACGCGTGGAAGTCGTACGGTGACCGGTCGTTGAGGGGTGGCCGGATGGCCAGAATATCGTAACTCGATCGCCTTGAGCCGACGAGCGTGACGGGCGTCCATGTAAAGATAGTTCAACGCAGAATCCAAGTCTGCAAAAAACATCACGTCATTCACCGGTTCGTCATTGGGGGCTCCCACGACGATCAGGGCAGGCTGTCCTGCTAATAGATGGGGCTCATCGGGTGAGTCTGATCCAGGTTGATTTGCTTCGGGATTTTCGGTGGACTGATTTTGTTCTGGCGTGTTCGTCGGCATGGCCTCACCGGAATCCGATGGAGCAGTTGGCGGCTCGTTTTGAGTTTTCAGCGGTGTGTTTGGCACAGAGTTGTCGGTGTTTGAAGGTGCGAATTCCGTATTCGTGTCCCGTAACGTTTCCGGCCCTTCAGAGTGGTCTATGTCGGGATCATCTTCAGGTTCTCGGTCGTTAGTTTGTCCCACGGATGGTTCCAAGGAAGACGTGGCCCCTATTGCGTCTTCTGCAGCTGTCGACGTGGGTGATGTTGTTGACTCCTGCACGTGAACCACGATTGGTTCATTTGGTTGAATCACTGGACTTGAACGAAAAAAACCCCACGCCGAAACAATCGCAAGTAATAGCATGCACGACATGATCCAGGATACGTGCTTTTCCCAAAACGTAAGAGTCGTTTTCGCTGGAGTCACCCAAACGGTTCCGCTACGAGTAGCAGAAGATAAATTGTGTTTGTCGGCTACCAGTAAAAGTTCTCCAATAAGCTGGCTGGCTGTTTGTTGGCGTGCATGAGGAGATTTCGCCAACATGGTGTTTAAAACGGATCCTAGTTCCAGAGGGATATCACCTCGATAATGATGGATGTCCGGCGGATCATCACTGGTGTGGCTTAGAAGTTTTTGCAGCACCGTACCCTCAGGAAAAGGTGGCCGGCCGGACAACATAAAAAACAACGTGCAACCCAAGGAATAAATGTCACTGCGCACATCCGCGACACGCGGATCACGTGCTTGTTCTGGCGAAATGTAGTCGAACGTACCCAGGGTGACACCGCTGGCAGTCAAGTCATCGTTCGTCGAGTCTAGATGGTGTAGTCGAGCAAGCCCCATGTCGACTAGCTTTGCTCGTCCGGTTGGGGTGACTAATACGTTGGAAGGTTTGATGTCACGGTGAACGACGTCTCGGCGAGACGCGTGATGAAGTGCCTCGGCGACTTGCAGCGTGTAGTTGACGACGTCGTCTATCAAAAGTGGTCCGTGTTGGTGCACTAAGTCGCGAATGTTGATGCCATCGATGTATTCGAAAACGATGTAATTCCAATTGTCGTGTTCACCAACATAAAAGACACGGGCGATGTTTTCATGGTCGAGGCGGGCTGCGCTTCCAATTGAAAGCGTTTTTTTAAGTCCCCACCGGAGCCTCGGCCCAACAAGATCTTGACCGCGACCGTTCGGCTGAGGTTGGTATCGTGAGCACGAAATACGGCTCCCATGCCTCCGCCACCGATAAACTTGTCCAATCGCAGCGGTCCTAGCATTTCTCCTTCCAGCATCTGACCGAGTTCATTGGTGCTGATGCTGTTGGAGGTAGGTAGTATCTTTCCGCCGCCCGAGATAACGGTTATCTGCTTTTCGACCGGATCGGATGATGTTGGTCGGCGAATGACCGTGGGATCATCAGGTACGATAGGCTGTTCCGGCGTCAGCGGCGCGTGCGATGCGGCCGTTGGAATGGCTGAGTCGGCTTCGTGAGAATCATCGCCTGACCCATCTGTCCCGCGGCGAGTGCTAGACAACTCAGCGGCTCCTATTCTGGACGTGCTCTTGTCATCGGCGATGCCATCAGCGCAGTCACTAACGGCACTCGATTGGCATTGTCTCGATCAGTTTCAGTGATTGACGCAAGGCGCCCTGGACGAATGGTCCACATAAGAGAAATGATCTAATTATTTTACACACGTCCCGTTGGTGCGTCAATTCGATGGGGATCTGTAGGTCCCTTTCCACTCCCAGTCCATGGTCGTAAACTGTTGGGAGTTCTCCAAATCTTGATGCGATGAATGGTGCGACGTTGACTGACAGTGGAACCACCCCATCAGGGTCAAAACCAACGGTTGGTTGAGGCGACAAGAAACGTTTTATGTGATGGAAGGATGATTCTCAGGGATAACGCTATGGCCCAATCACTAACCGCAGAATTGTTGAGTTCTAATTATATCATTGCGGACACGTCGGAGATTGTCTCGCCCGGGATTGTGCTTTTTTACGATGTCATTGAACGGAACTTGTCGCAGATGGTTGCCATTGCAGGCGCGGCGTCCCGCCTGCGCACTCATTGCAAAACACATAAGATGAGTGAAGTTTCCAAAATTCATCTCGATCATGGGATCACCAAATTTAAAGCGGCCACTTTTGCAGAAGCGGAAATGTTGGCCGAGGCCGGAGTCCGTGATGTGGTGTTGGCCTATAATGTCGTGGGCCCCAACATTGCAAGGACCGTTCAGTTTGTGCAGGCTTTTCCCAACGTGAGTTTCGCGGTTACAGCGGACCATGCCAAACCCATTTCCGAGTTGGGCCAAGCTTTGGTTGAGGCAAACCAGCAAGTCGATGTGTTGCTGGATATGGACGCGGGTATGCATCGCACAGGTGTCAGTCCCGGACCGAAGGCGCTTGATTTGTATCGTCAGCTTGTTGAGACGGGAGGGGTGGAGCCTGGAGGATTACACGTGTACGACGGGCATAACCATCATGCTGATATTGTCGATCGCCGGGCAGCTGGATTGGCCTGTTGGAATGCCATGTCCAAATTCCGAGATGAATTGGTGGGTCACGGCTGGCCTGTTCCCCGGATGGTGTTGGGAGGGACGGGAACTTTTCCGGTATATGCCGAGATCGACGACGAAGCGATTGAATTGAGCCCAGGAACCTGTGTGTTTCAAGATGTCGGTTACATGGAAAAGTTTTGCGATTTGCAATTCGAGCCGGCCGCTCTGTTGTTGACTCGCGTGATCAGTCGGCCCACTCAAGAGCGGGTGACGCTGGATTTAGGGTACAAAGCAGTAGCATCGGATCCACCGTTGGACCGCCGAGTCAGTTTTCTCGATGTACCGGATGCAAAATTGGTGCTGCAGAATGAAGAACACCTGGTAATCGAAACTTCCCAGGCAGAGAAGTATCATCCCGGAGATGAACTGCTGGCCATTCCATTTCATATCTGTCCCACCACGGCTTTGCATAAGTTTGCCTATGTGATTCGCGACGGACGGATGCGGGAACGGTGGGACGTTTTGTCGCGAGATCGCATCATCACGATTTGAAGGCTGTTTCGATTGGTGGACGTGGCAGCGGAGCCGATAAGCAGGAATACAGCTCTACGTCGGTCGAAAGGCTGTTTCGTTTCACCAAAGTCCGATTCAATACCTGGACGGCGGCTAGGCCCACCCGTTCCACGTTGGGAAGGGGTGTGAAGACCCGCCTGTTTTCGTTTGGGAAACGCCTGAAGACTTACTATACGTGGGGGAATCGAGTTGTAAAACCAGGTTTGTTGAACCATCTATGGATCCGATATGTTTCGTTGAAAGGGACGAATACTCTATGAATACATCGCTTCGTCATGTTGTCGTTTTTAGCTTATTAGGACTCTTGGCAGCGCCGGCAACGGCCGCTACGCGTTTGCCGTCGATTTTCAGTGATCACATGGTCCTCCAGCGGGAGCAGCCTTTGACGTTTTGGGGGTGGGATGACCCTGGCACGGATGTGA
Organism: Pirellulaceae bacterium; assembly: GCA_022448645.1. Next base: position 16,656 of record JAKVBZ010000089.1, on the reverse strand, counting down.
CGATCCAAGTAGGGCCTCATCGCGTAAGCGTCAAAACTGGTGATGACGGAAAATGGTTGGCCATGTTGCCTGTAATGCGAGATGTGGGACCGCACCGTTTGAAGGTCGAAGGTACCACGGTGGTTGAGCGAGAAGGAATTCTTGTCGGAGAAGTCTGGTTGTGCTCTGGTCAGTCGAATATGGAGTGGCGGGTGAAGCAGTCACTGAACGCGACTGAAGAGATCGCGGCAGCAAACTATCCGCAAATCCACCACATCAAGATCCCTCACACGACAGCCGAAAAGCCTCAAGCTGACGTACCCTCAGAAGGTTGGCAGATTTGCAGCCCGGCTACGGTCAAGGAATTTACTGCGGTGGGGTATTACTTCGGGCGCCAACTACACAAGGAATTAAATGTACCGATTGGACTGATTGGATCCAATTGGGGAGGAACACGGATCGAGCCTTGGACTTGCCCGGCAGGATTTCAACGTGTGAGTGGTTTACGAGACATCGCTGACCGATTGGATGAGTATCCTGCAAAGTTGTCCGATGGTCGGATCAATCACCAATCTCCAATGGCAATTTACAATGGTATGATTCACCCCCTAGTTCCATTTGCGCTGCGTGGCGTGATCTGGTACCAGGGAGAATCGAATCTTAGTGATGGATGGCTGTATCATGAAAAAATGAAAGCGCTTATTGCCGGCTGGCGAGATATCTGGAGCAATGAGATGCCCTTTTATTTTGTGCAATTGGCACCGTTTCGATACAAATCTTCTCCCGAACGACTGCCAGAGATATGGGAAGCGCAAACCGCGACACTATCCGTGCCGCACACCGGAATGGCCGTGATTGTGGATGTTGGAGATTTGGAAGACATCCATCCAGTCAACAAACAGGAAGTGGGCAGGCGTCTTAGTCTTTGGGCGCTTGCCAAGACTTACGGTCGTGGTCCCGGAATGGTTTACTCCGGACCCCAATACAAAAGTCACCACGTTCACGGCAAGGAGTTCCACCTGCATTTTGATCATGTCGGTGGCGGCTTGGTCGCTCGAGATGGTAAGGCGTTGACTCATTTTGAATTGGCGGGGAGTGATGGAAGATTCTCTGGGGCTGTCGCAAGAATTCATGGCGACGAAGTCATCGTCTCGGCGGATGCGATCGACGATCCACAGGTCGTTCGTTTTGCCTGGCATCAAGAGGCCGAACCGAATCTGGCCAATCAAGAGGGGCTACCGGCTAGTCCATTTCGAACAGATGGCCCTGCACACAGTCAACCCTAAGAGTTTTGCATGAATCTCCTAAGAGTGTTTGCATGGGAGTAAGCTGATTAAACGGAGGTCGAAGGGTCGATGAGGTGCTATCGTCTAGCATCACCCAATCGATGTCTTTTCTGTTATCTTATGTTTAAATCTTCGTTGCGGTCGTTTGTTCTGCTCAGTGATCCGCCATGTGGCTAAGAATGAACGGTGCTCCATTGCTGAGAACTCGCTTATGTCTACCATCAAAGTTGCCGCCGTACAGTTGGGAGCCGACAGCACCCAACAGGAGAATTTCGAAAAAGTCCTGCGGATTATAGATGAGGTTGCTAGGAAGTTCGCGCCGCTCGATCTGATGGTTTTGCCCGAGTACTGTTGTGGTGAACCCGATGCGCATACGGTTGCCGAGATGGCGGAAACCATTCCTGGCCCGTTTTCAGAAGCGATGCGGGAGAAGGCTCGCCAACATGGTGTCAATCTTGTGACAGGAAGCATCGCCGAATCTGCGGATGACGGGCGAGCCTACAACACGACGTTGGTGTTGGACCGTAACGGTGATGAAGTAGGGCGATACCGAAAGACTCATCTCATGGATGCTTTGGCATTTCAGGAATCTTCCTATGTTGCGCCAGGTGACCAGCTGTGCATATGTGAATTGGATGTCGGCCGTATCGGTGTGATGGTCTGTTACGACTTGCGTTTTCCTGAACTGGCGCGCACGTTGGCGCTGCAAGGAGCAGAAGTGATCGTGGTTCCTGCGGCATTTCCATCCGGACAGCCACTGCCGTCTCGCACTGACCATTGGGATATCCTTACCACCAGCACAGCACTTTACAATCTCTGTTACGTTGTAGCGGCGAATCAGTATGGTCAGCTCGGCAAAGACTACCCCTTCGGTCGCAGCGTGGTGGTTGATCCTTGGGGTATTGCTGTTGCGCGTGCGCAAGGACGAGAGGACGTGGTGGTGGCTGAGTTAGACCTCGATTATGTGCGACAGCTACGGCAGGAGTTGCCGACGTTGTCGCTTCGCCGCCCAGATCTTTACAGGCTAAGCTAACGTGGTGTTAGGCGAGAGCAAATACCTTGTCCAGGTTGTTGGATACTTCTTGTAGCCGTTCGAGTCCACCACCTGCCACTTCGGCTGCCGCCCAGCCATAGAAGCCTATTTCGACAAGGGCCCGCCGGACGTCGGCCCAGTCCACGTCGCCTTCTCCGATCTTTGTGAACTGGCTGTCCTTACGCGAGAAACCTTTTACGTCCAGCTTGACGATGCGCTTGCCTAAGGTGCGAATCCAGTCTCCCATGCTGCCGTATTTCCAATGGTTTCCAACGTCAAACTGCATACCAACCCACGGTGAATTGAACTCGTCAACATACCGCGCGTATTTTTCCGCCGTTTGAGTGGAATCGCCCTCGTGATCGTATAGAAAATGATTCCAGACATTCTCGATGGCGATCACAATACCTAGTTCTGCTGCTAAGGGGACAGCCTGAGCAATATTCTCGATTGAACGATCCCACAGTTCTTCTTCCGAACCGTCTTTGCCGTGGCCGACAACAAGGAGTACCGTGTGGCCCCCGATTGCGTGAGTGTCACGAATGGCTTGTTTTAAATCTTTCAAGGCTTGAGCGCGCTCCTCTTTGTCGTGGCTCGTATGCCGGATGCTCCAATGCGATGAGCAAACCGTTCCGTCGACAAGAAGCCCTGTGTCTGCCACTGCTTTCCTGGTACCTGGGATGTCAACTTTACTGGTTCCCAATTCCACACCCTGAAAACCGACAGCTCGAATAGACGCAAATTTCTCTGTCATCGACCCGGGTAATTTATTGGCCATCCCATATTTTAAAGTTTTGTACACCCGGCCATTCAAGCGTTCATCGTCTGGGTTACCTGCAAAAGCTGTCATGCCAAAGAGCAGCGGCTGGGCACCCAGGCAACAGGCAGCACCCTGCAATAACCGACGTCGTGAAAATTGAGAGGCAGGAATATGGTTAGACAGGGACATGGGAACCTCCACCAAGGAAAAAGACGCGACCCAAAGATACGACACAAACTTAGCTACGATATCAGATGCGGTCAAGTATCTAGAACGGTTTGGAAACCTCGCCCCCTGGCTTTTCAAGGGTATCCACAGAGCTCCTTTGCCTCAGGTGACCGTCGTAGAAGATCCGAATAAGTTTTTCTGTCCCGGCTAACTTAAAACGTGATTGGCTGTTGTAGACGCGGATCAAGTAATTTCTTGCGGCCCGAAAGAGTCTCTTCGTCAATCGTGGGGATGGGATCGCAGACTGTCAAACCGGCCGTTTTCAAGAATGCCGCTAAAAGTGGGTATCCACATGGTGTCAGGATTGACTCGGGGTGGAATTGTAGACCCACCAAAGGTAGCTCACGGTGGCGCATGGCCATCATCAAATTATCTTCGGTGCGTGCAGAAACCTCTAAGGTTGGTGGCAAAGTTGCCTCATCAACGACTAATGAATGGTAGCGGCAGGCGGAAAATGGATTCTCGAGGTCGGCAAAAATCCCCTTCCCGTCATGTGTGATTCGACTGGTGCGCCCATGTACTGGTTCCGGACTTCGCCGCAGCGATGCTCCTAAGGCCACTGCGATCGTTTGGTGTCCCAAACAAACACCCAACATGGGGAGTTGTGTGTGCCACGCTTGGACGATCGCTAGTGAATTCCCAGCGACTGCGGGGGTACAGGGACCTGGCGATAAGACGATGGCAGCCGGGCCAAGCGATTGGACATCAGCTTCGTCGATCTCGTCATTACGTAGAACGACCGTCGACTGTCCTAACCGTATGAAATAACGCGCCAGGTTGTGTGCGAAGCTGTCGTAGTTATCGATCAGCAGAATCGGTTGTTGATCTTTCGATATCATCGATCATCAGCACATGGATGTTCTAAAGTGCCTTTAGCAGACCTTCGGCTTTGTGCCATGTCTCCTCGTATTCACTGAGGGGATCGGATTGAGCCACAATGCCACCGCCAACGGGCATTTGCCACCACCCTCCTGCCACCGTGATGGTGCGGATCAAAATATTTAGGTCCATTGTACCGTCATAGCCGATGTATCCTAGCGACCCACAATACGCTCCACGGGCATTTGGTTCCAGCTCAGAGATAATCTGCATGGCACGCACCTTAGGCGCTCCGGTAATCGATCCGCCGGGAAAAGTGGCACGGATGAGATCCAGCGGATGGTGGTCGGAAGCCAAAGATCCCTCGATAGCGGAGACCAGGTGCTGAACGTACGCAAATCGTTCCACTTCACACAGTTGAGTAACGCGGACGCTTTCGGGGCTGCAGACCCGTGCTAGATCATTTCGTAACAAATCCACGATCATCACGTTTTCCGAGCGGTCTTTTTCGCTTTGTTGTAATTCGTCGCCCGAGAATAAGTCGGCTTCGGCGAGCGGATTCCGAGGTCGTGTGCCTTTGATAGGCCTCGCTTCGACACGTCCCTGCTGGACTTGTAAGAATCGCTCTGGTGACGCGCTGACTATTTGCACGGATCCAGTGTCAAGATATCCAGCAAAAGGAGCCGGGTTGCACTGGCGCAAACGTAAGTAAAGATCGGCGGCATCAGCTTCCGCCGGATGCAAAAGCCTCTGGGATAAATTGACTTGAAAAATATCTCCCGCGTGAATGTAGTCGATTGCCCGCTGAACTGTTTGCAGGTATCCAGCACGAGAAAAATTACTTGTGATCTTTGCTTGATTGTCAACCGAATGCTGGGGAGACAGGTCGGCGATGTCGACGGTTGATTTGTTTTGTGAGGGGCGCAGATTGAGTTGTGACGAACGATCGTCGCCGGTTAAGCACTGGCGGAATAAGTGCAGTCGTTCCGCAGCACGTTGCTTGCGACGACCAGGATCCGGTTCCGGGATTCCAGTGGAGACGATCCAGGACCGCTGAGCATCGTGGTCCCACATGACGACGACATCGTAGAAGCCAATGCATAAGGATGGCACCTGGAATTCATCGTAGGCTGCACCTGGGACGTTTTCCCAAGGCCTGCCTAGGTCAAATCCAAACAAACCTGCAGCGCCGCCCTGAAACGGAGGTAATTCCGGGATTCCGGCTGTCATCCATTGCGACAGTTTTTGCCTCAGGTTTGACAGTCCGTCTTGTTGACCCGCAGGTACGGTAACCCAGTCGATGGGGTCCGCAGCTAGGAACGTGTAACGTCCCAGTCCGTTACCAGGTGCAGCGCTATCAAGAAACAGGCAGTGTGGCAGATGACGAAATCGCTGAAAGGCATCGACCGGATGGGGTGTGGCATACAGCTCTTCTACCAACGGCTGCACGTGGATAGCACCTTCGTGCTGTGCCGGATTCTGTTGGCTGACCGTCATCGGTCAATTCCTTTTTGACTTTCGGTCTAACCGGTGATGATGCTCCGGTACCGTTAAATAGCCCCAATCAAGAGCCTCATCCTGGCAGTATTCTTTGCTCAGAGTCAAGGCGGTTAACGCCTTAGCCATTTCAAATCCCAGATAAAAGGCGTGGTTGGCGTCGATCCGATCCGCGTCGTGAGACATCATGGCTTCAAATAAACGGAATGGATCGCGATCATGGACGTGTAAACCAGCGGCCGCTACGTGGATTTCGTCATTCGTGGTGAAGATGCGAAAATTGTGATCTTTCAGTTGATCGGCTAACTTCTGGATCTCGTCTTCACTGTACGAAAGAACCTGTGTGTCCCGTAATATGACCAGTCGGGGTTCTACGTGTTTGGGAAGTGTTTGAGATTCGATCGCGTGGTAAACGAGACGGCGAGCTAAATCGCATTCCCTGACGCTGGTGCGCGCCCAGTTGATTACTTCCGTGGTGAGTACACTGCGAATGCCTAATTCCTGGCAGATTGCCAGCAGGAGGATATTGATGCCAGCCGAATCAGCATCTGTCAGTTCCGTCAGGTTGCCGATTCCCATTAACATATTTGCATTGGGGTACTGTTTGCGATATTGCTGGTATCGGTCCAGGCTGGCAGTGAATCCCATGCCAATGGGTTCTAAGATTGTATCGACACGGTAAGGAACCGCATCTTTCTCTAATCGTTCCACAGTGTCGTCTAGGCCGGCCAATTCCGCCGGAGTGTCGGGGATAGCGACAACTTCGCATCCCCAATCCGCTGCCGCTTCGATGTTCTCATGATTGACCGACAGCACCAATTCCGCTCCAGCACGAGTCGCCGCTTCGATTTCGTGTGGGTTCATACTATCGATCGACACACGGAAACCTTCATCTCGCAATGCGCCCACACAACCAGCGACTCCTGTCCAGACGTGTCCGGGATCACAACCGATATCAATGACGTCCGCGCCGTTTGCTCGCAATCGTTGAGCAATTTGCAGGACTTCTTTCAAGGATAGCTGAGGTGCATGGTTAATCTCGGCGATTACTTCGATATCATAATGGTCATCGTCGCGTTGAGTCGTTTGTTGCACACCGAACCATTCCGGCAGCCGGCGCAAGTCACGAGGTCCCTTTTCCACAGGACAACCGGCAACCGAGGCCAGTGGTTCCAGATCTCCTTGACAATATCCGGGCAGGATGACACGGTTGGTTGCTGTCGGAACCTGGATGTGATTGGCAATCCATTCAGTTGTCATCAACGCAGCCACCGTAATGGGGAGCGTCTCAATGGTGAGTTGGTGATCGAAGGGCAACTTCAGGTCTTGAAGGACGGCGCGCAAGGACGGCTCTGCCAAACGCCCAGTTACAAAATGAATGTGTTGCTTTGTCATGCAATTAAGTGGGCCGGAACGAAGTCGCGAAAGTGATTGCCGCAACAGGGTGCATGTTTTGGGTTGCGAATCTATACTGTGCTCAAAGTCCAACTCAAAAATAGCGAGTGAAGTTCCGGCTGGGCACTCTTTCACCGCATTGAGAGTCACTCAAGCCAGTCGGAAAAGAGTTCTGTATTGTCCGCTGGGGGGAGTCCCCCGTCTGAGCGGCCGTTAACGGTCTGCTCCGCTGCGAAAACCTCCATTCACTTCCAATATTTGACCAGTCACAAAGGCCGCTGCCGGAGAAACGAGGAAACGCGCCACATGAGCTACATCTTCTGGCGTACCCCAACGTTCCAGAAGACATTCTTCTTTCGCGCGTGATTGCCAGTACTCTGAGGCTTGTTCACCCCATGCTGTACGTATCCAACCTGGCGCCAGGCAATTGACGCGGATCTTGGGGGCCAACGACTTGGCCAGGCTACGTGTGAACGCCATCACGCTACCCTTGATGGTAGTGAATATCTCGCCACTTTCGCCCGCCATACCATAGTGAGCTTGGTCCCAGCCCATGTTCACGATGCACTGTGTTCCTGGGGCAACCAGACGTTGCTGCATTCGGGTTCCCACCAATCGTGAAAGCCGGACGGTTGCCATGACATCGACATTCCACAACTTCTGCAGTTTGGCTTCAAAAGAAAGTTTCGAATTTTCGCCCGTCAATACGTCGACACCTGCCATGTTTAACCAAGCGTCAACGCCTTTTTGCCAACTCCAGGCTTGCTCGACCAGTTCTTCTTGGGATTCGGGTTGAGTTAGGTCGGCGACGACTGTCAACGCCTGCCTTCCCAGCTCGCGCACCGCGGAGGCCACTTCCTGGGCAGCTTCGTGTTGGGAGCCGGTATGTATTACTATGTCAGCACCAGCCTTTGCCAACTCCAGCGCGATGGCCCGCCCGATACCGCTACCAGCTCCCGTAACGACCGCGATCTGGCCGTGCAAATCCTCTGTTGTTGCTGTCGGGGTCATTCCATTACTTTACCATGCCTTGCCAGTTTCCGTCATGGGCTCCCTTGCGTTTGTGGCAGTCGTTGTTTAGTTTGCCGGAGCAGACTTCTGGTCAGCAAATGTAAGGTTTTCAGAGACATGTGGGCTGACAGCCGTCCTTGTTCCGGGTTGTGTGCTGGTGAGCGATGGTCTCGGAGGGTGACGAATGGAGAATCGGACCATGACAAGAGATGAACTGCTGGCCACCTTGCCACAATCCGCCTTTGCTTTTCGCGGTTATAACACGACCAACTTGGGCCGTAGTCGTGAACTTTTGACGCACCCGGCATACGGGGCTATCGTCCGCAAATTCCTTATGCGCGGCTCTGCGATTTGTAGTGAGGCTGTGGGGCGGCAGGTAGATTTGGCGGAACGTGTGGAGCAAGAGCGAGAAACGGATCTGCAAAGTTACACCGATGCCATTTCGCTGATCGTCTCGATGGAACTTGCTCAACTGGAGTTATTGCGGGAATTCTTCGGCATTGACTATCAATCATCGAATCTGATGTACGGTTATAGTCTTGGCGAAATCGCCGCAGTGGTTGCGGGTGGGGTGATTGAAATGGAAGGGCCCCTGTCGGTTTTGTCAAAACTTGCAGACGATGCGGTCGAATTGGCAAGCGATGTGACGTTAGGTGTGCTCTTTTCCCGTGGGCCGGCGTTGTCGTTGGAAATTGTTCAAAGCGAGTGCTTACGGGTGAACCACACCGGTCAAGGTGTGATCGGCGTATCTGCCTATTTGTCACCGAACTCGTTGTTGTTGCTGGGGCAAGCAGACACGCTCGACCGATTGAAGGCCAGGCTGGACCAAGTCCTCGACCATCGACTTTACCTGCGGAAGAATAAGGAATCCTGGCCACCCATGCACACGCCGATTGTGTGGAATCGCAATATTCCCAACCGTGCTGCGGTCATGATGCACTCGATGCAGGGTGGTTTTAACCGAACTCATCCCGATGTGTTTTCGCTCGTAACAGGACGTGTGGAATATACAGATCATACGACTCGTGATATCTTGTGTCGTTGGATTGACCAACCGCAGAGACTTTGGGATGCCGTTTACGAAACACTCAAGCGTGGAATCGAAACCGTTGTCCATGTCGGTCCGGCTCCGAATCTGATCCCGGCGACACTCGGGCGACTTCAAGTGGACGTCGAAGGCCAGACACGAGGAAGCATTGGTATGCGCGCGCTATCCAATATCATCCGACGGCCTTGGTTGAGCACCTTGTTGCCGTCCCGTACGGCACTGCTACGCGCACCTCACATCAAGCAATTTAATCTGGAAGACTGGCTGTTGGATCAAAAAATCGGCTGAGAAGGACGCTTCGAATGCGTTGGCTTGACTCCTGTTACAGCATGACGTAATCCCAGTGCATGTTACTGTCTTATTCCTCGCTACCATTCTGGGAAGGGGAAGAAGAAGATAAGCGGAGCCATAGGTGCGAGTCTTGAACCTCGTACGGCCATGCTCTCCTTTGCCAGCTCAAAGCGAGCGTCTACAGCTTACTATGGTGGGTGCCAATGTGAGTGACATGGGGTGTTTGCCGCTCGGTCATACTTTTTCAAGAACGATCTAGTCGTTGCCGGCAGCCGTTGACATGGCAGGCAGGGTTTGTGCCGCTGAGTCCGTAGAGATGAATTGAACGCTACCATCGGCCAGCGCCGCGTTAAATCCTCCGGGATGGGTTGTTGGTGTGGCCTGGTTAATCATTTCGATCGCCTCGATATCCCTGGGTTCCAGCCAATGGATTTCATTGTCTGAAACTTCTACCAGCATGAGCGTTTTAGAAGTTCCGTCAGTGATGTCCGCTATTTTCATGGCCTTGTTGCCCGGGAACATGGTTTCATCACCGACAACAACGAAGTAATTTGTCACATACGGTTGGACAGCATCGTCCGCAGGACAGTTAAATTGAGAGGGCATTTGCGCTGACAGAATCTGATTATTGGGACCATCCCAGGGTTCGTCAAAGCTGTACTGTTCGTACAGGGCATCTTCTCCGATGAAAGGCAAAATGAGGACTCGCCAGCTGTGTGCCGGATTGCCGTCTTCATCCGCCAGATACGCTGGAGGAAAGGTTCCGTGGGCTGCATGGTAATTGTTCATCGCCAAGCTAAGCTGTTGAAGATTGTTGGAACATTGCACGCGACGAGCTGATTCACGAGCTGAGTTGACCGCAGGTAGCAGAAAAGCGGCCAGTAGGGCGCCACCCACCACCAGGACACCTAGTGTTACCGCGGTGATGACCAGTAACGTACAGCCTATCGATTTGCCACTGTCAGGTGTGGGGGTTGGTGCGACTTTTTCCGAAGCCTTCGGAATGGTGATGGATTTGCCGCAACTCTTGCAAGGGCCTGTTTGCCCCAGGTATTGGTCGGCGACTTCCGTGGTGGTGCTGCAATATGGGCAAGTAAAGTGGATCGTCATGGCCAAGTTCTCCAAATCGATTACTTAGTTGGCATCGTCAAAGAGAGCTTGCACACTGATTTGAGACCAAGTTTCGAAGCGGCTAAAATCTTGTTTTAGCTCTGAAAGAGGGACAAATCCAGCGTCTAGGATTTCGCTTTCCCGAGGTCGCACAGCCGGGGATTCCACGTCGAACACGTGGACGACACCTAGGTGAACTTGGCCTACTTCGGTGCTGTCGTCATTGATTAAACCCACACAACGCTCACGGTAGGGAGTTTCAATAATCACTTCTTCTTCCAATTCTCGTCGCATCCCTTCTTCATAGGGGTGCAACTCGCCGGCGGTATCCGAATCGATCGACGAAATATGACCTCCTACACCCACACTTCGTTTGGCATGGAGACGTTGCTCTCCTTGGCCTTTCCCCCGGGTGTAGCAAAACAGCTGGTGACGTTGTTGTTCGTCTGTATAGCAAAAAATCACATAGGGGATGAGTTGTTTGAAACTCCTGTCCTCCTCCATTTCACCACGCGGTCGATAGCTTGTATGCTCTGGGCTTAGCAGCTTTTCGAGATACCGTTCAGTATCTTTGGAAAAACCTTGAAAATAACCAAGATTTCGAAAGACTTCAGTAGGAACGACAAGTACGCGTTCGGTTTGGACCAGAGACATCAATGCGACTCCTTTCGAGGGATGCGGGCAAAGGGAAGCTACGGTGCTGCCCATGGGCGTTGAACGCGTTCGGCAAGGGAACGACGCAATCTTGACAGGCCACTAGATTATAGGAGACTCGGGGCGATCTGGCGACTAGACGTCAGTGGGTGCCGATGTAGGACGGCCGATGTGGGATGTGAGTCCATCGCCCTTATTTTTTTGTCACCCAGCGTGGGGCGTTTTGTTGTTATCTGGAGCAACAGCGCACTCCCCCCGACGTTTTAGCGGAATTCTGTCGTTGCATACCCAACGGGTTGCGCTATTCCGCTACAAAGTTGTTTCCGTTGGTCGTGAGTCGTCCGGCAAGGCAGGAGCCAGGATTGAGAAGGTTGTGGGAGCTTCCGGCGTTGGACAAAGTTTTACTTGTCTTGACTGCCATCAGCCTTCCACTGGTTCACAGAATCAGCATGGAGTCGCCGTAGCTATAAAAGCGGTATTCTTCGGCAATCGCTTCGCTGTAGGCCTTTTGCATCAATATGTCGCCACCGAAGGTGCGTACAAGAACCAATAAACTCGTGCGAGGTAGGTGGAAATTAGTCATTAAAGCGTCCACGGCGTGAAATGTGTGAGGCGGTCGGATGAACAGATCTGTCGTACCTTGCCAAGGAATCAATTCCCCGGACTGGGCCGCTGTTTCTAACACCCGGACCGACGTGGTTCCCACAGCAACAATTCTACCGCCTCCGGCACGGACTTCGTGCAGGCGCCGTACCACGTCCACCGGACACGTACCCGTTTCGTGGTGCATGGTGAAATCTTCCAAGCGTTCTGTGCCGATAGGACGGAAGGTGCCACGTCCGACATGCAGGGTGATATGGCAGATTTCGACGCCTTTTTGCTGAAGCTGTTTCAACAGCAGTTCAGAAAAGTGGAGTCCCGCTGTCGGAGCTGCCACCGACCCCGGGTGTTCTGCAAATACGGTCTGATAGGCGTGCCGATCTGCATCCACCATCTCGCCGCCTCGGATGTACGGTGGCAATGGTACTCGGCCAATCCGTTCCAAGACTTGCATCGTGTCCTCTTCGGTTTCTGGTCGAGCCACCCAGATGCCTTCGTCTAGTTTGGCACCCAAATGGAGTAATACGTCAGGACGCGCATCACGGTCCAGCAGTTGAATCGTTTCTCCAGAATATAAACGACCACGAGCCTTGCAGAGGAGTTGCCAGAGGCCATTTTCTGCGACACTTAAGAACAGGCCTTGCCACCTTCCGCCAGTACTTGTGCGGACACCGACAAGCCGAGCCGGGAGCACCCGAGTGTTGTTCAACACCAGGCAGTCACCAGGTGATAAAATATCAGGTAAGTCGCGTACGTGGTGGTGCTCGATGCGGTCTTGTCGGCGGTCCACTACCAGCAAACGAGCGTCAGCACGATTTTCCGCCGGAAACTGTGCAATCAGTTCTTTGGGAAGAGTGTAGTCGTAGCGATCCAGTTCAGGCATGTTTTGTCCGATTACAATCGTATACACTCGCCCAGGTGACCACGTCGTGACAACGACTGAGGATGCAAATCCGCGTTCCTGTGGTCTCTGCAACGGTGAACGTTGTGTGATTCTGTTTGGTGTGATTCCGCTTGTTTGTTTTATCCAGTTCATCAATCATAGCGGTAGTTTGGTATCAATAGAACCTCCGTCGGAGCATGTTGACTGTGTCTACATCCCGTGAACCACTTGTTGATGTGTCCGCTCGACTGGCCATCGTGACGACGGAGTTGGGAATTGGAGGAGCAGAAAAATGTGCCGTGATGCTGGCGTGTGGAATGCGTCAATTCGGCATCGCGGCCCAATGTATCTCGCTAGCACCACGCCCCGCTGCGGGGCAAGACCGACTCGTTCGGCAGTTAGAAAACTCGCATGTTCCCGTCCATTTCTTAGGGGCTACAGGGCCACAGAATGCATTTCGGACGGCGCGTCGTCTCCAGCGAATCCTGAGACAATTTGAACCGGATGTGGTGCAAGCTTTTTTGTTTCACGCGAATATGGCGACTGCATGGGTGGCTCGAAAGGCGGGTGTGTCCAGGTTGTTTGCCGGGTTGCGCGTCGCCGAACCCGTTGCTGGCCGGTGGAGACTGTTGCGATGGGGAAGTGGTCGTTTTGAGAGATTCGTCAGTGTCAGTCAGGCAGTTGCCGATTATGCTGTCCAACAAGGACTACCTGCCGACAAAGTTTGTGTGATACCCAATGCCGTTGATTTCGAATCGCTCAGTACTTGCGAACCGGCAGATCTGACACACCTGACCGGTAACACGGATCGCCGCTTCTTACTCTGCGTCGCACGGTTCGCGAAGCAAAAAGGTGTCGATTGGCTGCTGCGACAAGCCGACCTGCTGCTACGGGAGTTGCCCGACTATGACCTGATTTTGGTGGGGACTGGGCCACTCTTGGGACCCTCACGACACTTCGTCCAAGACAAGAGCTGGCGGGATCGGGTGCATTTCCTTGGACATAGGAATGACGTTCCTGAGCTAATGAAGGCCTGTGACCTGGTTTTGTTGCCGTCCCGCTGGGAAGGGATGCCCAACGTCCTGTTAGAAGCGATGGCCTGCGGTCGAGCTGTGTTGGCCCATCCAGTAGAAGGAGTTGGTGAAGTTTTGGGACCGCTCGCCGAAGATCAAACCGTGCCGTCCCAGCAACGTGAGGAGTTCGTAAAAAAAGCCGTTCATCTCTGTTTGCAGCCCAGCGTTGCCTCCTCACTGGGACAAGCCAACCAATTACGCGTAGAGCAACACTTCTCTTCCCAACACCTCTGCACGGCCTACTCCAGAATGTACCTCACATCCGATCAGTGTTAGCCAAACGGTCTCAGAAAATAATAAAAAATCCTTTCCGTGACCAAACTTCTGTCGTGGCCTACACCTACGTCTAATCACTGCCGCCAGACCCCCAATTCTTCATCGAAACCGTGTTGACCAGCGGAAAGAAATGGATATGTTTTGGGGTGTTATGGGGATAAGTGGTGAAAAGTGGTGAATGTATTCTTAACTGGAACTTTTGAACGAGCCATCGACGACAAACGTCGTATCGCGATTCCAAAGACATGGAGGGAAGCTTTGAAATGGTCCGCGGACAGCGTTGGCTATTTGGCCCCTGGAACCGATGGCTCCTTAGCCCTATACCCAGAAGCTGCTTTTTCCGAATTGGCCACTCGCTTGGCCACGAAGTCTCCTACGGCTCAGGATGTGAGAGCCTTCACCCGCTTGTTCTATGGGCAGGCGCAGCGCGTCGAGGTGGAAACACTCGAGGAAGCTGGTGCAGTAGCTCAGATCAAAGACGAAGAGGCAACGGCACGATCTCACATAACTGCGCCG
>JAKVBZ010000089.1:0-2187 GCA_022448645.1 Pirellulaceae bacterium | reverse complement strand
AAAAACCTGGGCGTGTGGGTTTTCGCCCGGATGTGGCCGTTTTGGGCCCTTTCGTAAATTCTGCTTTTGGGGGGGGGGGGGCAGATCACGTCGAGATTTGGAACCGTGAGCGATGGACTGCCTACCAGACGGACCAACAGCAGAGGTACGACGAGATTGCCGAAAGTGCATTTGAAAGAAACCCACCGGTTTCGGAGGGACGCGAATAAGCGTCACCATGGGAAGCATCCATTTGTTGATACTGTGGTTTTTTACCAGGAGAATAACGAAAAAATAGTACGCAACTGTCCGTTCCCAGGTTTGCCACATGCGGAAATCCATCGTCAGCCGACGGCCACTGGCTAACGAGCTCGATAAGCACCCCGCAGTGCCTCGAGTTTTCCGCAGGTACGAGGGCATGAAGCCTTTTTGCCGCAAACCGCGTAAGTTCCGTCGTCTTGCGGCGAGCTGAACGCAAACGTCCGACCACCTTGATGACGTCACGGAGGATGTCTGGTGGCGGACGTTTTTTTTGTGCTACACAGTTTCTTCGTGGTTCTTGCATAGGCCACGGGCGCTGGGCCAGGCCTGCGGCGTGCACGCGTCTAGAGTTGTGGAAGCATTCGCAAGTGGCCTGTATAATCTGGTAACGTTTCCGAAAAAACTCAGTCTCAGAAAGGTTCTCTTCTGAATGTCCACGTCGGAGCCGATTGTTTATTTGAACGGCGAATTTGTTCCTTATCGTCATGCGCAGCTGAGTATCGTGGACTACGCAGTGTTGATGGGGGCTACGGTCACGGATCAGTTGCGCACGTTCGGCCATCGCCCATTTCGGCTCGACGAACATTTAGAACGATTCTATTCGTCGTGCAAGTATGCTCGTATCGTGCCTCCTCATACGCTGGCCGAGACTCGTCAGGCTGTCGCTACGTTAGTCGAACACAACGCTGCCTTGGTACCATCCGAAGCAGATCTTGGTGTGGTGTTATTCGTATCGCCAGGCGAACGGCCTGGGTACGCTGCTTGGAAGCAGGACGAGGTCCGGTCGTCGCCAACATTTTGTATTCACTCCTTTCCTCTACAGTTTTCGAACTGGAAGGATTTTGTTGAGAAAGGGGTTCACGTGGTGACTCCGCCCACGCGGCACGTACCACCGCAATGTCTTGAGTCAAAGATCAAGCATCGTAGCCGTTTGCATTGGTGGATTGCGGAGCAGGAAGCTCATACGGTTGATCCCACTGCGGTACCCCTGTTGTTGGATCTGCAAGGGAATGTTACCGAGACCGCCGGAGCGAACTTTTTAATCGTGAAGGACAACACGGTGCAAAGCCCGCTACCCCGCAATATCTTGAAGGGTGTCAGTTTGGTCACCGTGATGGAGCTGTGTCACTCGCTGGGATTGAAGTTCGTAGAACGAGACCTCCAGCTGTTCGAAGTGACTGAAGCAAAGGAAGCCTTGGTGACGACGACTCCCTATTGCTTGGCGCCCGTGACGCGTATCAATGGTCTTCCTATTGGTGACGCTGAGCCAGGGCCAATTTTTAGCCGTTTGATTCAAGCATGGAGCGAATTGGTGGGCGTGGACATTCTGCAACAGATCCACGGTGATGACAGTTGAAAATACTGAAGGACGGCGTTGAATACCCTCCTTTTCAGGTGAGGTGACCACCGCAGTTTCCGTCGTCCTGTCAACTTCCTCGAAAACCCTGTTTACATGAGCACACGGCCCTGCCATGCTGTGGCAGCACCAATTATTCTTGACGATGCTTTCTGAGCCATTCGCAGATGACATTGCTCGCTTCATTCGGCGTCCTGAACTACACCGTTTTGGTGGTCTATTTGGTAGCGATTGTCACCATTGGCATTGTCGTTGCCGGAAGTCAGAAAACGACAGAAGATTATTTTCTTGCCGGTCGTCGCATGCCATGGCTTGTCGTGGCGATGAGTATGTTTGCTTCGCTTACGAGTGCCACATCTTATATGGGGGTTCCGGGTGCGTCGTTTTCCGAAAATTGTTCGTTGATAATGATCGGAGCAGCTAGTATTTTGGTAGCGCCGCTTCTGATCTTGTTGTTCTATCCCTTTTATCGACGTCTCAATATCACCACGACGTATGAATACATTGATCGTCGATTTGGTCAGTCCGCACGGTTTGCCATTTCGGGGCTCTTTGTTTTCACACGTCTGGGTTGGTTGGGCGTTGTGATC
>JAKVBZ010000088.1 GCA_022448645.1 Pirellulaceae bacterium | reverse complement strand
CAAACCGCCGTTTACGACTTCGAATGCAATCTTGACCTGGATAGTTGGTTCCGTCCGCAAACCAAAGCGTCACGTACTGGCTATCCAACTGCTGGCCCAGTTTCACACTATCGATACAGTGCTGTAACGCCTGTGCACGGATTCCCGCATCTGGATTGCCAAATGACCCGAGTTTGTACTCCTGATCCTGAAACACATTCGGATTCATCGAACCAATACGTATTCCCTGTTCCGCTGCCAGATCGGCAACCTGTTGAGGAGAACCTTGGTCATCAAAATCCCAGAGAATATGCAGCGCGACCAATGGGCAACAACCCGTGACACGGTGTACTTGACCAGCATCCGCCAACTTATCCGCAATATCAATAGCGGCACCTGCCTGAAAAAACTTCCCGAACCGCGTTCCCGTGTCTGCGAAACCCCACGAAGGCGTTTCGATCTCAAACGTGTCCAAAGCGGATTGAATCTTAGCTAGTTGCTTGTCGTTCATAGGTTGACAGATACGGGTAGGAGGTGAAGAGCGAAGGAGGTGAAGCGGCTAGGACTTATCTACGTGTTTTCTCGAGGCAATACACAGTAGACGGTACCATGGCACGTAAAAGATGTTCGACGGAATCAGAGTAAACCGAATCCAGTAAGTGTCTGCCGCAACGTTGCTTCCTCGGACGCGTCCAATGCCGTCATGGGCAAACGCAGTTCTCCAGAGTCTCGCTGCAACATTTTCATCGCAGATTTAATCGGAATGGGATTCGTGGAAAGCCCAAGCATATCACGACAAAGTGGAAACAGCTTGTGATGCAGTTCCGTGGCCAACTTTGTGTCACCTTGCTGAAAAGCCTTCACCAGATCGATCATTTCTCGAGGAAGGATGTTACCTACCACCGAAATCACGCCTTCAGCTCCTAGAGACATGAAGGGCAAGGTCAAGCTGTCGTCCCCGCTCAAAACGGTAAGATCCGTCGATGCCAAAATGTGGGAGGCCTGATCCATCTGGCCTGTCGCCTCCTTGACCATGGTAATTTTTTCCAACTCGGCAAGTCGACAAATCGTTTCCGGTTCGATGTTCTTAGCCGTGCGTCCTGGAATGTTGTACACACAAATTGGCAAGTCGACCTGCTCCGCAATTGCTTTGAAATGCTCGTAAAACCCTTCTTGTGTCGGTTTGTTGTAGTACGGCGCCACCATCAGTGCCGCATCGGATCCTTCCCTAGCTGCCCAACTCGTCAAACGCAAAGCTTCAGACGTACTGTTAGACCCAGTACCTGCCATGACAAGAATACGTCCCTGTGCCGCCTGAACCACTTCCGAAATCACGCGTTCGTGTTCCTCGTGGCTTAACGTGGGAGATTCTCCTGTTGTGCCCACCGGGCAAAGACAGGTCGTGCCTGCCTTCACTTGAAACTCGACCTGTTCGCGAAGCGCCTGTGAATCAATCTTGCCATCGCGGAAAGGTGTCACCATAGCAACTGACAACCCTGCGAACTTAGAACCCTTGCGCGACATGCCATCGCCCTCAAACATCTGAAGTAAAAAAGACCAGAATCCCCAACGGACACCAAGTCATCATACGCAACGACAAGCTTATCGTCCAAGGGGGGCACCCCGATCCCCACATGCCAAAAACGTCACCTTTCGTAATCTTCCGAAAAATGCTGACGAATTGCACCCGCGATTCTTTTCGAATTGGGTAAGATTACCAGAACAGAAACACAGAAGATAACTCCAACATACGGACTGTACAAAGCGGCGCCCGCCAACATCACCGTGGCCGCAATCAATACGGCAAACATATCTTTCACACTCGTCTGTGTTGGAGTGTCTAAACTTTCACATCCGTCCTGCTCAGAAAGTTCATCTTCCTTACGAAAATCCGCGACGGCACGCCCCTCGCGTGAGCTACCACAATTCCAACACACGCGAAAATTCTGAGGGCACCATTGTTCGCATTGTGGACAGGCCCAATCTGAGCGACTCATCGGAACGTCACCAATTGTTTCATTTCCCGCACAGCTCGTTCCATCCCAATAAACAAAGCCCGTGAAACAATGCTGTGCCCAATATTCAACTCGTGCATACCTTCGATCGAGGCGACGGGCTGGACGTTGGTGTAAGTCAATCCATGGCCGGCATGAAGAGCAACACCTTCTTCGCGTATCTGTTGTCCGGCATTCGCCAACACAGTAAGTTGCTGATTTCGCTGTTCGCCCGACACCAACGCGTATTGCCCCGTGTGCAACTCGATGGCATCAATCGCTAACTCGAACGCCGCTTCTAATTGTCTTGGATCCGGATCCAAGAAAAGGCTCACCGAAATACCAGCTTCCCGCAACATGCCGACCGCACTGACAACTCGATCAGTTTGCCCCAAAACGTCCAAACCACCTTCCGTGGTTACCTCTTCACGACGTTCCGGCACAAGAGTCGCTTGATGAGGCCTTATTTCCGTCGCCAGCCGGAGCACCTCATCCTCACACGCCAACTCCAGATTGAGTTTCACTGCCACCGATTCACGCAGCATGCGAACGTCACGCTCCTGAATGTGCCGCCTGTCCTCACGTAAATGGATAGTAATTCCGTCCGCCCCGCCCAGCTCAGCCAGAACAGCCGCCCATACCGGATCGGGCTCATAAGTTCCCCGAGCCTGCCGCACCGTCGCCACATGATCCACATTGACTCCCAGTTCAACCATTTCAGGTCTCCGTGCTGGTCCTTACTTCTTTCGCCCGAAAAAACTCCCACCCTTACACTTACGAGTGGCGTCACCGACACATTCTACCGCCAAGAGTACAACCAGGAAATCGTCATGGTGTTGATTCCTTCATTTCATGACATACGACTTTTCCATCAGGACACATTAGGTTAAACACTCCACGTCGACACTGGCTCCTACATTATTGACCTGCGACACCATCACTTCTTCCACGCAGTCATCCAAATCTGTACGGACCCTTTTCATCAGTGTGCCTACCGATTGTGAATTTGGAACCAGCGCAAAGACTGTAGGCCCCCAGGAACTTTGTCCAACCCCTCGAATCCCCCAATCACGAAGTGTTTCAATAACACAGGCCAAATTTTCTCCGGCATACGGCCCACCTTGAATCGTCGCAAAACATTCTCCGGCCTGTTTCCCATAGGCGTACACGCTTTCACTGAACTTATCAAAATCACCTACTTCGACCGCAGGGACCATACGAGTAGAGACCTCTGACAGAAGTGCGCGGGTGACTTCTGGTGGAACGGGAGGCAATTGCCGAAACGCCTGACGTTCAGCGTCGCCAGAAATACCGGGCCGATGGACAGCACGAATCAACACCACCCGCCAATCCTCGAGGAGGGACCAGCGACCGTTCAACCGAGCATCCTTGTGTGATTCGTCTTTACCAGTTTCCCAAATCAAGCCTCCATGCACAAAACCAAAGGTACCTACTGTGGAACGATCCGCACGCCCTACACTGCGTGCCAAATCACAGGGAGACGGTTGCTCACAACAAAAGAAGTGGTTCAGTCCCGCAGCCACTGAAAGAGCCAATTGTGTTCCACTGCCCAGCCCCGCATGCGATGGTGGCAATTGCTGCACCACAATCCGACATCCGCGACGGACCACATTTCCGGAAGACACAACCCAACGCTTTGCAAACAATTCCGCACGAGCCGCTCCCGGACCATAAAACTCCCATTCAGTACCCGACGATTCGGTAATGCGCAGGCGTACTTGAGGTTCTTGCAACATCAAGCCAACACCGCCGTACTGCGGTACCGCAGCATGTCCGAATGACGACAAGCCAAAATGCAGCCGGCTCGGTGCCGTCACCTGAACACTCGTTACGTCCGCCATCAACCAGAACCTTTCATCAAGGCCTCGCGAATGTAGCGATCCAGGAATTCAAAAGCCGCTTGTTCCTGGTCACCTGCTGTTTTGGACACCGACGATTCTAAACGTTGCATGTCGGCTAGTATCGTCTCGACAGGAAGAAATCCGACACGTGTAGCCAGGATGGCTGCCTCGAGTACGGCATGCTTAGCTCGATTGAAACCAAAGAAATCTCGCAACCGCCCTTGAGCCACCAACTCGCACTGGATCTCAGCTCGATCACGAGAGTCGTCCAAAGTTACTACACGCAGCTCATACCAACGACAAGCCCTCTGAACGACCCAACCATCGACCTCGACTGCTCCTTTTACTTCTGGAAATGGCTCCACTTGGCCAACCGCAGCACGCGCAATCAGATCGACGTCGTCTGTGACGTGAAATACCGCTTCTCCTCGTGACACAAGGTTTTTAAACGTACGCGAACTCTGATAAGGACGCAGATGAAACCGCGTTAAAGAGGGATCGACGAGCGGCCCCATAGGTGAAAGGTTCACGGCACCGTCGTCGCAAACCGTTGTCATGAGCCCTTCGATAATCATGGAGGGCGACTATTCCCTGCTGGTCATGTCGAATCACGAGGCAACACAGGATTCACTGCGCATACGAAACACGCCTCACACTGGCCACAAATTATAGCATCCCGTCACGATCTACGCATCGCCCGATCATATAAGGGAGAACGAATGAATCAGAGCAAATAAGGAAGGCGTAAATATGCCGGTCGGAGTACGGCTACAATCTTTACAGCTGGCGTGGCCCATCAACTCCGTTGACAATATTTGCTAATTTTTCGCCTCGAATCGCCGCCGCAATGGCACCCGCTGTTCGGCGGCGCAACTCAAAGATCGCCTTCTTACTAGCAGCCGCAAAATGGGGAGTGATGACCACATTCTCCAGTGCGGCCAAAGGATGTCCGGCTGGTAGTGGTTCGGGCGAAGTAACATCTAACCCGGCTCCTGCGAGATGCCCTGATTGGATTACTTGGATAAGGTCCTCTGTCACCACAATGTCACCTCGTGACACATTCACCAGCAGAGAGCCTGGTTTCATCTTGCCAAACATCTCGGCGTTGACAATCCCTCGAGTTTCCGCGTTGCTAGGACAGTGCAAAGAAACCACATCACTTTCGGCCAAAAGCTCCTCCAGGCCGGTCGCTTGAACTCCAGACGAATTCAGTTGATCGTCGTCCGCATACGGATCGTAGACTAGCACGCGACAACCAAATGCCAGCAACCGCTTCGCAACCGCATTTCCGATACGACCACATCCGAACAAACCGACCGTAAGTTCCTTAAGAACCTTGACCTCGCTAACGTCTGCCGCTGGAAATTTCCACCCACCAGCACGCACATCCAACGCAGCTGGAAAAATCCTACGCGTCAAATCTAGCAACAGTGCCAACGCATGATCCGCCACTTCATCGATGCAATAGTCAGGTACATTACAGACGGCAATGCCGGCAGCAGCAGCAGCATCCAGGTCGATATTGTCCACTCCCACTCCATACCGAGAAATGACACGACAACGATCAAACTTGTCAATCACTCGTGCCGTGATCGGAGCGTATTGTGAGATGAGATAGTCCATCTCTGACAGCTGATCAATGAGCTCCTCTTCTGTGGTGCACTGCGCTGCAGTGAATTCTACGTCCAATCCCGCCAACACATCACGTTCGACCTGCAGGTCAGCAAAGCCACTGTCGGTTACCGCTACTTTCATTCCACTATCCTTTTCTTCTCGTTGGTTTGCAATCAACACAACCCTGAATCCACCTCTTGTAGCTGCCAATGTTCACGTCTATGTTTTAGAGTAGCTTCATCCCTTTTTCAAGAAACCCCTTCGCAAGATTTTCGATGACCGCATCCGACGCTACGCAATTGCTTGAAATCGTTAACCCAGATTTCCCACGGGGACCGTTTCGTGTGGCCATTTTCGATTTCGACGGGACACTCTCTCTCATCCGTCGAAACTGGCAGAACACCATGATTCCCATGATGGTCGACGAATTAGTAAAACTTAACACGGGTGAATCCCCCGAAGAACTACATAACATCGTCGAACAATTCGTCATGCGTCTCAACGGACGTCAGACGATCTATCAAATGATCCAGCTTACGGAGGAAATCAAAAAACGCGGCGGCAAACCTCGGGAACCGCTGGAATACAAACATCAATACCACGATTTATTATGGCAACAGGTGAGCCTCCGCATTGACGCCATCCAATCTGGAAAGATGACCCCGGAAGACGCAACCGTCCCAGGTTCTGCGGAATTGCTACAAACCCTGCAGGAGTCTGGCGTTGAACTTTACCTCGCTTCAGGCACCGACCTAAAATATGTTGAACTGGAAGTAAAACTTCTAACGCTCCATGAATACTTTGCTCCCAGAATCCATGGAGCCCTCGACGACTACAAGACCTTCTCAAAAGCAAAGGTTATCGCCAACATCATACGAGACACCAATCTTAACGGAGAACAGATCGTTGGCTTTGGAGATGGATTTGTCGAGATCGAGGAAGTCAAACGCGTCGGTGGACTTGCTATTGGTGTCGCCAGTAATGAAGAGGAACGATCCGGAATCGACGCCTGGAAGCGCGAGCGACTCATCCGAGCCGGCGCTGACATCATTCTGGGAGACTACCGGCAGCGAACCGAACTTTTGCGTCTTATCGGTATAGGTCCCTCAATGTCATGATCTCTCACGCACGACTTGATGAACTACTCGATCGCTTCTCGACACTCACGGTTTCCGTTGTCGGCGACCTGTTTCTCGATCGGTACCTGGACATCGCACCAGGTGTCCAGGAGGACTCTGTAGAAACTGGACTGGAAGCCTATCAGATCCCCAGCGTGCGTAATTATCCCGGAGCTGCTGGGACGGTCATGAATAACCTTGCCACAATCGGTGTCGAATTGATTCGCCCCGTCACCGTCATCGGTGATGACGGACATGGTTACGATCTGATGCAACAACTCACGAAGTTGCCCGTTGACGCAGCACATGTTCTGGCAAGCCCTGACCGACTGACACCCACCTACACCAAACCATTACGCCAGAACAACCACGGCAATTGGGAAGAACTAAATCGACTCGACGTTCGTAGTAGGGAACCGTTATCTGAACCTCTGTCCGAAGCATTACAACAACACATCGAACAAGCGTTCCACGACAGCAATGGCATGATTGTCTTGGATCAAATCAATGAAGAAAATTGGGGCGTGATTAACGATCCCATTCGGTCTTTCCTGAGCAATTTGGCTCGTCAAAATCCTGAAAAGCTAATCTTCGTGGACAGCCGATCACAACTACATCGCTTCCACTTTGGAACCCTCAAAGGCAATCGATCTGAAATCATCGCCGCGGCCGGTATCGAAGACACCGGTACCACAGCAGCGGCACAGGCAGCTCAACATCTGTCAGCGAAAACAAAAAAAACAGTCTTCTGCACCCTGGGACCAGACGGAACCCTGACGGCCCAACCCGACCATCCTGCCCAACTATCCCCGGGATTCCAGGTATCGGGACCGGTGGACATCTGCGGAGCCGGTGACAGTGCTTCTTGCGGTATCGTATGTTCTCTATTGGCCGGTGCTTATCCCTTGGAAGCTGCCCTCGTCGGAAACTTGGTCGCCTCCATTACCGTCCAGCAGCTAGGAACCACTGGAACTGCTTCACCCGAGCAAATTCGCATGCGTTGGCAAGAAATCTCGGAAAAATAATCCGAATTTGCAATAATTGGCCAAGTTCTTCGTTGTCTGTGTATTAGACACGTTTCCATGACTCAACAGACTGCCGACGACGCTTACCGATTCGCTCAATGGACCGCAGAGCACTGGGGAGTAGTACGCGGATTTGTACTGAGCCTCGTTCAACGTCCCGACGTGGCCGACGACGTCACACAAGAAACGTTTCGACGAGCCTTGGAATCTGTGGAAAAGTACACCGAATCCGGTCAGGCCCGTTCGTATTTATTGAAAATCGCTGATCGATTGGTCGTCGACCACGCACGACAAAAACAGCGAGAAGTCACTCTGAAAGAAACCAAATGGCAGCGGTTACAGGACGAACACGAGAGTCACCAACCGGATCAACTGGCCTCACAGAAAGAATCTCAACAGCAGCTGAACAAGGCGTTGAATTTATTGTCCGAGGAACAAAGAAGAGTATTGCTGTTGAGATACTACGGAGAAATGAAATTTTCCGAAATTGCAGAAATCACACAGTGGCCGGTTAATACCGTATTGAGCCATTGCCGCCGTGGGCTACTGGCAATGCGGGACACATTGCACGATTCCGGTTGAAGATCAAACCAAGGATAGTGGTCGCTCCAGACCTACCAGCAAGAAATTATTCATGAAACCGTCTAAAGACTATCACGAACAGCAATTGACCTGGGCTACATCTCGCCGCCTGCCAGATGACGATCCCTTAGATGAGGAACATCAGCTCCTGCGTCAAGACTGGGAGCAGTTTGTGCAACTCATTGAAACCTCCCAGGACACCGGGCCATTCAAGGTGACAGTCCCGCCCGATCAAAATCGCTCCACCTCACGACCTGAACGCCTATATGTGGTCGCAGTGATTGCCGCGACACTTTTCATCGGCCTCATTTCAAGTTGGGCCTTTTATCAACGACAACAATCTACTTTGCCTATCGCGACGAACAATTCGGAAACAGCTACCAATACGTCGGTCGCAGACAACTATCCTCACAGAACCGACAAAGACCC
Source organism: Pirellulaceae bacterium (assembly GCA_022448645.1). The sequence continues at coordinate 13,529 of JAKVBZ010000088.1, read as the reverse complement.
CAACTCGGCAGTGCCGCCAACGAACATTCCCTACGAGACCACCCTGGCACAAACGGAGCCTAATACGTCACCCGTCACACAAGACGAGCCGACAAAACACAAGGATGATCTTTACGCATGGGAGGACTCGTGGGACGAAGAACTCGCATTGGCTGAACAAGCTATCGTCGACATAGGCACTCGTTGGAACAGCGTCGATGCTTATGTCGATTCTGTTTCACATGAGATTGATGAGTACGAAGACTTATGGAACGAAACAAGACTCTGACAATTCGATTCAAGGAGATCTAACATGAAGTATCCAGGACGCAGCACAATCATTCTCGCCTGCAGCTTAGCCATGACCTTCTGCGTCTATTCGCTGAATGCCGAAGATGACGGCCAAATTCCACAACTCAATGCAGAAGCCCCAGAACCGCCTACCGAACCCGACTTTGACTTACCTGACGAGGCAGACACAACGGACAAAAATGAAGACCTCGTCCCCGAACGCCGTCGTCGTCCACCGCGTCGCATCCGCGAGCGCCGCGACAACCGACGGGAAGGCCCCAATACATTTCTCCCACATGCATCTCCTCACGAACCTTCTCACGGAGACCCTGAACTAGGTCGTCGAGAACACGGCCCCGATCACCACCAAGGCCACATGAAGGAACACCGACGGGGAGGTCGGCGGGGCCCCCACCCGAACCGCGAGCATGTTCGCTTGGATCCCGAGTGGCGAGAACTCATTGAACGAGATCAACAGCTGGAACGAGAAACTCGCGAAATGGCCTCACGCCTACGGCATGGCCGGATCGAGAACGGCGAAGAAATCGAAGAAGCCAAACATCACATTGCTGAACTGGTGGAAGAGCATTTTGACGTCCGCCAATCACGACGTGAATTAGAACTTGAGAAACTCCGTGAACGACTGGAGCGATTAGAACATTCCATTGAACGTCGTCATAATGCTCGCGAAGAAATCATCAGCCGGCGTGTTGCCGAGTTAACTGGTGAAGAACATGACCTGTCTTTCTGATCGTTCCGACACTTGTTTTTTTAACCATCTCCCAACAGAGAAAGCGAGTTGCATCATGACATACCGTTATGACACCCCCGGTACGATCGTCTTGGCCATGGTCCTGACAAGCATGATTCACGTCAGGGCAAACGCCGCCGACTGGCCCCGAGACGGCGAGACTTTGGGCAATCCCTCGATAAACCACTTGCCTGAGCATCCGACGGCAGGTGCGAGGCCGACCCAAGAAGGCTTGGAGGTAGACACCTGGACTAGCAATGTGGTCTCAAGCCCTACCACGGCCGATGCAACGGCTCCATATCTCGACGTGGAGCCCACGACCTATCGGCCCGACAAAGAAAAACCTGACAAACGTAGAACGAAATCTCGCCGGCGACACCGGCGACACAGGCAGGGCCCCGGCCATGCTGCTCGAGGACTTCGCGACTCCCAACGAGGGGCCCACGTGGTCATGCATCGCCTGGATCGCTTGGAACACAAGGTAGACATGTTATTGCAAATGACTCACCGTGCGCGTCGTCAGGCTGAGATGTGCCAACCATCGCACGGATGTCCTTATTGCCGCGGCTACGATCGGGACGAAAAGAGACGCCGGCGCGGCGATTCTCATGTAAAAGAGGAAGGCCGGCGACATCGCCACCACCGACGCAGCCGCTCCCATCGACACCACGACGGTCGGGAAAACCACACCTCTGGTCGTCGACATCATCCCGCTGAATGGGATGCACCTCCGGAAAATGTCGAACCAACTAGCAGCTACGATCATTCAGCCGAGATGAACCCCGTTCCGGAAACATACGAATCTGAGTGGGACGATCCCTATGTGAACGATCCCGAATTTGTTCATGGTGGTATCCCCATGGAACATTTATCGTGGCTGGACGCGATCGACAGATTGGAAACCTACTTTGAAGATGGGCTGGATATCGAACAAGATTGGTTCTACGACGAATTTTGACCTGCTGTCATGGACATTCGCTTACCGCGCCCAACGCTAGCCATCCAGCTTCGATTGGGCGCGACAACGAAACAAGCCTCATCCTTCATACCATGCACATCCCTTCGAATCTTGGGTAGGTACAGAAGCAGGAAACCGAACGATCCTTCGACCGTCAAGCTCACTCACAATCACACAGTCTAGGAACCAGAGAGAACCTTCGCTGTGAAGACTGCTTAAAAGGCTTCTTCCGTCACCTTTGGCTCATCTAATCTTGACCGCAGCCGATGGTGACAATTTATCTTCGCGGCGAGCCTGCCAGACCGGGATACTGGAATAAGCGTACGCTGCAGCAGCTATCAGGATGAGACACGCCAGCACTCCGACCATCCATTGGTAGCCAAATGTCCCCGCCACCCACCCCAGAATTGGGGCACCAACTAACATTCCACAGTCGGTCAACAACATGCAAAATGCCGAACCGGTGGCTCTCGCATGAGCCGGAAATCGTTCGATAGACAGTGACGTCAGCGTATGATAAATCATGCCATGTCCAGATCCCATGAGCATTGCTGGTGCGATGATCAACCATGTATTGGACGGAATCAATGTCTCGGCAGATAACGCAAAGACAATCTGCCCGGAACATAACAAGGACAACCCCAGCAACAACATTTTCCGCCGACCCCACTGATCCGGCACGCGTCGGAGCAGCGTGCGAACCAAGACGCCACAACCGCTATAACACCAGAAAAACATGCCGATGACGGACAGGCCGGGAAGATGAAGGGAAAACTCGTCAATATAGCTGGCAAGGAAGACGAACGGCAAAACCATGCACGCGCCATAGACAACACTGACCAAGACAATCATCCCTGGCCAATAGCGTTGTACATTTCTGAAGAAGCCAGTTAAACCGACCTTGCCTGTTCCCAACTTACCTGGTGAGGGCCTCAAGAAAAACAGCAATGTAGCAGGAATAACACAACCACTACCCGCCGCTATGAACAGGACCACAAAGTTATCTCGCGTCGAAGCCGACGACAATAGAAGATCACCCAGGCCTGGTCCGACTAACATGCCAACCATGCCACCGCATCCCATAATTCCGATTGCTTCTGTACGTCGTCCGGACGGTGTCACATGAGTCACATACGTTAATGTACTCAGAAAGACAATGGCGCCCCCGACCGCCAAGCAAGAGCGGAATGCATAAATACCCGTGTGAAGATCCGTCAGCAATAGATTGCCAAAAGCGCCCAACGCAAAGACAACAATGCCCAAAAACCATGACTTACGCGGACCAACTCGGTCGATCCACTCTCCCATCCAAGGGCGTAAAACCATGCCCAATACGGTGCTAACGCCAATGATCCAACCAACCTGAGCAACATTGCCTCCCAAAAACTCGATCCAGCGAGCGTAATGAGCAATCAGAGTATTAGCGACCACAAAGAAAAACTGCATGACCAAAACCAAAGCGAAATTGAGATCGTACAGTCTTGGGGCATCGTCGCGTTTCCGACTCACCAGTTTACGGTTTGTCACAGGATCGTTCGTCGCAATATCACCTGCCGTCTGAAAACGCCTTGTATCATCCGTTGCTACAGTGTCCTCAAGCGAACTATCAACCGCTGTATGTTTCTCCGTCGTGCGTACCACAAAAACTCGAGGATCTGAAGGAAGAAATAACGTGCTGAATGAATAAACAGATTCGGTCCTGAGCACAAAGCCGCCAAGACCAAACGGGGGCAGGCAGGGGTAGGCTGAAATTGCTTGCCAGAGTGAAACTAATACCCTACTTGATAACACGACATTAAGCAAGGCTACTTGGCATCGATCAAGCAAGTTTCTGCTTTGCGGTCGCTTTACACATTACGAATCGTGAGTCCCATTGCGGACCCACACTGTCATGAAAGCATCGCTTTGAGTCGCTGCCATCAGACACGATCTGTCACAGTGAAGTCCAGAATGACCTGCTCCTTCTTGCACTACACTGGCGCAAATGAAAGACCACATTAAGCGATTGCTCGTAACAGCCGACTTTCGATGCGCTCCACCAAAGCTTCGGCATGGCTGTCAGAAAGCACGGGTTCAGGACAAAGAAAATTGCAATGGAGACGGCCCGCCAAACTGGATACCGTGCAAGAAAAATCTCCGAGTGAGGAAAGAGCCACAGCGAAATGTAAAGCTTGCAGTTGTAGGTCTCCATATTCAGTCGGTACATCTAATCGCCCGATGTTTGTGATACCACATGTCGATGGAGTCGCTTCATACCAACGATGAGAAAACTCTGCGTCCGACAACTGGTCTGCCCGCATCAAACGATACAAGACTGGCATCAACCGTACCAACATACAAGGCACACCCCGATCCACTTGCCCCTTGATCTGCGTCCGGATCTTACGAGCCAAGGGCCAGTACTCATCCGTTGAAGCTACCCGCTGGCGGAAAAACACCATGGAGGCGAACAATCCCAAATCCTCACCTACCGGAGGTGTCAAAACCCCACGTACGTTGACCGGAGTACGGAACTTCATACTAACAGGATGATCTTTCGACAAGTCCTCTGCTACCGACAGACACATGGCAGCAGCCAACGCTGCATGCACGGTTGTATTCTCCTGACGTGCCCGCTCCAACAGCTGTTGAGAAAGGCTTGCGGCATATTCACGAGGCAAGATCCGAATGCGCCGCTCATACGGAGGCTGACTGACGTCAAGACGTGTTCTTTGAGGCTTTCCAAAGCGAAAATCGGACCAGCTACTAGCAGCCTGAAATCGCAAACCAGACCCCCATCCCCGACCACCTCGCGTGTATGCCGGCAGACGTTGGTCCATGGCAACAGGGATACCTTTGGGTATAGCATGATTCGTCGCCTTCGTGTCTCGCTGAGCTACGGCATCTAGCAAGTCCCGTATGAGATACACGCCCGACATTCCATCACCCACAACGTGATGAAATGTCAATAACAGATGATGTTCGTCTTCGGCGTGACGCACATGGACACATCTCGCGAGCGGGCCCCGTTGAGACGATATTGGGTCATTGATTTCACGCTCCGCCAACCCCACCCAGCTATCCGATTCAGCAGAAATCGACCTCAAAGGAATTTCGGGCACCTGATCAGACCGAAAACCCAAAAAATCTCCATCACGTTCCACCCGCACCTGCAAAAGCTCATACTGCTGCTGCAGCACACGAAGCGAGGCAGAAAGTCTTGTCTCGGATAAGGGCCCACGCACTCGAGCCACCATCGTGACGTTCATGGGCGCTGCTTCGCTCAGTCGCCAGATGATTCTCTCTACCTGACTCAATGGTCGACCGGTACTATGACTATTCTCTTCCATGTCGGCAACTCATCCACCTTGTACTGGCAAACGATCAACCACATCGCCAACGTCATGTCGGGAATCCACCAAGGGATCGTTGGTCGAACCCGCAGTTCGCTGATGTCCTGGGGGTGAAAAAAAACGCCCCAACGGACCTGCCAACATGGCGGGCAAAAACAACAAATCCCCCACCAAGGCGGCAGATAACATAAGGAACATGATCCAACCGAACCGCGAAATCGGAATGAAGGGACTCATCGAATATGCCAATAATCCCAATCCGCAGATCATCGAAGTTTGTGTCATGGCGCTACCACAACGCTGAAAGGCATTGAGCACCGCTGTCCGTCGGCTGTATCCCAGCGCCATCCCTCGCCGAAACCAAGTAATGAAGTGCAGGGTGTCATCCACAGCAATACCAAGTGCCGCACTGGCGGTCATCATGGCACCAATATCTACCACGATATCCGACCACCCCATGAATCCAAACACCATGACGCTGGGAATAATGTTGGGCAACATCGACAGCATTCCTCCTACCAGGTCGCGCATCACCACAACCATCGTGACTCCGACAAGCAGAAATGCAGTCGCAAAACTCCACACCAAGTCCGCCATAAGCTGATTTTGTGCCTTGTTGACCAGCGGAACACCACCGCAGAAGGTGGCTGACACGTCCGCAATCCCATGGCGTTCACTCGCCTGCTTCACGAGAAACGGATCGATACGTTGCTCCAGACGATCCAAAAGAATGCCGTAATCCACCCGCGTTTCTGCCTTCACACGCACACTGATGCGCCACAGCTCTTCACCAGTTTCTTCATCCTGATACAGATAACCCTGGTCTTCGAACGTGGAGCGGTGTTTTTCCAACCTCTTGTTATAGACAACACGGCGCGTGACATCACGCACGCTCCTCCCTGCGGAGACCTTCGGCGCGAACGTTGCTGCCGTGATCGTTCCACCCACAAACGGCACATCGGCTATTTCGCGGCGAACCCGTTCAACAAGTCGCATCTGATCAAGTATCCGTGCGTCAGACCCCGGAGGAATATGAATCACAACGTCCACCGGTACCATGGGTCCTATACGACGTTGCATCCAATCATAATCTTCAATGACACGTTCACCCGGCCGAAACATGTCGTGCAAGTTCACTGTCGTTTCCAACTGACTCGCCCCCACGCCCGCTACAACCAATGCCATCAATCCCAAACCAACGATCCATCCATGCCATCGCATCACGCGGTGCGCCCAGCTGTTCCAAATACCACCATCTGGAAGTAACCGATCGCCCGCCAAGGAATTTTTGCGACGTGACCGAGCCGCCCATCGTTTCATCGGCTGCCACTCCAGCCACGACGGCAAAACAAGCATCAAAAGAGCCAAACCAGCAAGTACCCCGATTCCCGCATACTTGCCAAACGTGTGAATGGGAACGATACGACTCACCATCAACGACGCCATGCCCAGCGCGGTAGTACCAGCTGCCAACCAACATGGCGTCCAACCAGCACGTACAGCACGTCCCGCTGCGCCTGCGACGCCATCCTCTTCGATCGCATCCCGGTAATAATTGGTAATATGGACGGACGCTGAAACACTCAACACAAACACCAACGACGGCACCATCATCAAAATAGAATTCATCGTTGTGCCGGTGTAATAAATAATGGCCACGCTCAGATATTGACAAATGAGCGCTACCAAAAAGATCATCACACCGATGCGCAGGCTGCGAAAGGACATTGTCGCCACCACCAGGCAAATGCTCCAACATAAAAAATTCAACGGTTGGATCGTTTCACCGCTCGTACGATCGATCGCAACGGAGTCAAACGATGGTCCGGCCACACGGATCGCGTCTTTTTTGACGCCACACTTTTCCTGAGCCAACTCCAAAACGCGATCCACCGCAACATGCCGGTGATTCTCACCAAGCTTCGACAACTGCGCGACCACACAGGTATGTCCGTCGGGACCAACCAGCCAGCCTCGCATGCGAGATACAGCCTGCTTGTGGCTCAGATTAAAAGGTTCATCCGACAGTGAATCCAACATTTCCGCACCTGCGAAAACATTGTCAAATAACTTACCTGCCTCATCGCCAGGAAATTCTAGTTCGCGCAGGGCCTCTGCCAAATCACGGACACTGTGGTTGTCGAGAGTACACGCATCCCAGCTGACGGCCAACATTTCGGCCGTGCCAAACCGATCGTTAAACCACTCCAATCGGCGGGTTTCCTCGAAGTGAGCAGGCAGCCAATCGGCCACGACATTCCTGTTGCTGCGGGCACCGGTGTAGGCCCCCATGACGATAAAGGGCATACAGATCACAACAACCGGCAAAATGGCCAAACCAAAGCGACGATAGAACGATTTTTCCATAGCAGAAAAGCTGTTTAACACGGCAAGGCGAATCGCTGTTACGCCAGAGCCTCCGTCATTCTAATCTTGATCCTCCGGCTGTTGAAAACCACGCGTCGCTGCCTCCATAATGCGTTCCTCTGTTGCGTCTGCACGTAAGAACTCCGCTGTCAAACAACCTTCGCTCAATACCAAAATTCGGTCGCAAACCGTCAATAGCTCCGGAAGCTCACTGGATGTCAGAATGACACCGATTCCCTCGCGACACAATTCGTCCATCAAACCATAGAGTTCCGCCTTGGCACCCACGTCTACTCCACGCGTCGGATCATCCAACAACAACACCCGGGGCTTCGTCAATAACCATCTTCCAATAATCGTTTTTTGTTGGTTTCCGCCACTTAGACTGGTAATAGCGGCTTCCGTCCCTGCAGTCTTTACGGACAATTGCTCCAAGACGCCGGTGGTGCGTTGCAGTTCCTCACGCTGACAGATAATGCCCGCCTGAACCATTTCAATCAAGGAGCACACCGAGACGTTTTCACGTACCGTCATCTGCTGAAACAGACCTAGCCGTTTTCGATCTTCTGTCACGAAAGCCACACCAGCGCGTCGGGCTTCAGCAGGATGCCGGAACTTGACTTCTTCTCCAGCTAATTGAATACGTCCCTCAGGCGTTTCGGGGCTCGCGCCGAACAGGCATTCCAGTAGCTCAGTCCTGCCTGCCCCCATTAACCCCGCAATGCCAAGAATTTCTCCGGCACGCAACGAGAACGAAATGTCCAGAAGTCGCCATTTCCGCGCATGGCCTGGCCAAGGAAGTGAAAGCTTTTCCACAGAGAGCACCTCGGCGCCAGGCGTGCGTGCACTTCCGAAATCAATTGACTCGATCTCACGACCCACCATGAGGTTTGTCACTTCACGCGGATTGGTTTCTGTACGGTCACGTGTCGCGACAAGTTCCCCATCTCGCAAGACACAGATTCTGTCGGACAACCGAAAAATCTCGTCCATCTTGTGCGAAATATACATAATCGTGACACCCTTGCCTCGCAATCGTTCGATAACGCTGTACAAACGTTGGACTTCTACCTCCGTCAGTGCGCTCGTTGGCTCATCCATCACCAGAATCTCTGTTTCCAGAGAAATTGCTTTGGCAATCTCGATTAGCTGTTGATCACCAACTCGCAGTGCCCCCGCCGGCTGCCGTGGATCGATGTGACAGTCGAGCTCTTCGAACAGCGTGGTGGTCAGGCTTTCCATCTCACGGTCGTCAATCCATCCCCATGACGACCGCATTTCGCGTCCTAAGAAAACATTTGCTGCCGCCGTCAGCTCCTCCACCAGGTTCAACTCTTGGTGGATGATACTGACCCCCGCTAATTCGGCGTCGCGAGTACCGCGAAATCGAACCGGTTGACCCAACAATAGAAGATCACCCTCGTATTCTGTGATCACACCGGAAAGTATCTTGACAAGCGTACTCTTACCGGCCCCGTTTTCACCACAAATCGACAGAAGTTCACCTCGACGCACGCCAAGTGACACATCCGACAATGCGACCACACCCGGATAGTTTTTGGTCACGTTGCGAAATTCAATGATATTTTCAGGTTCGCCCACGGGATGACTCCGTGTATTTCAGCGCCAGCAATGCCACCAACGTGACCCCTCCGCCAGATGCTCCAAAAATCGGGCCATTCAGCACGTACAGGATAGCCGCTACGAGGAATGCTAAAATGGGAACCGTGGCCAATCCAATGCCGCCTGGTAAAAACTGTTTGCGGGTTCCACCCGCCTGACGTCGCAGCTCGTTGAAGGCAACGGCCAAAACTACCAGGAACCCGACAATCACACCTTGATAGTCGTCTGATCCCGCCCGCACCACTTTGGCAATCGAGTCAATGACCACACGCAAAAACAAAACTCCCAACATCACGCCGGGAACCAATCCGACGCCACCCTGCAGACTACAACCACCTACGACTGCTGCCGCAATTGCATTCAATTCATACCCCACCGCCAATGTAGACGGGTTCGCCGCCCCCACTTTGGCGACGTACAAGATACCGGCCAATGCCGAAGTCATGCCACCAATCGAATAGGTCAACCACTTCAAACGGTCTGTCCGGATTCCACTTAGACGAGCCGCTTCTTCATTGCCACCCATGGCATAGATATGACGACCAATAACAGTGCGATTCATGAGTAACCAACACAAGCCACCCACGACCAGAAACACCAACAAAGCAACCCACCATTCCTTGAGCAAGGCAAACGTCTGGTCGTCAGCACGCACTTTCGTCTGCTGATTTCCCAATTGTGCCGTAACAGCTTGATTCAAGATCTTCGCCAAACTTCGAAGACCAACCAACGAAGCTAACGTGGCCACAAACGGAGGCAAATTTACGACTGTGATCAACCAAGCATGAAACGTGCCGATCATGCCCCCCACACCAATCGTTACCACAATGGCCAACACGACCACTCCCAAACCGACATCCGTAGCGTCTCGCAACCCACTTTCGTTGACCGGCGCCATGACAAGCATCACCAGCGAGCAAATCGAGCCAGAAAATACGATAGCGGATCCACTCGACAAGTCGATTCCACCAGAAATGATCACGATGGCAGCGCCCAACGAAAAAATCCCGAGCAACGCCGTCTGGTGCAATATGTCCTTAGCGTTACGGGCAGGGTCTTTCAGGTAGTCCTGATTAAACAGCAGTGTGACCAGAATCACAGCGATGATCGCAACCAATAATCCAAGTTCGTTGCGAAACTGGCCGGACATTCGCATCGACGATGTTCCCGTATCGTTGCCTACCATTCACCATTGCCTATCATCAAGATCGTTTGGTCAACGAGCGTCAAGAACCACTCAGCTTGCGTTCAGCCAGCCATTTAGAGAACTCATCAAAAGTAAAAAACTTGGTATCCGATTCAAACATCTCGGCTTTTAAGGGCGACGAATCGTCGGGCACGACCACTCGTAATTCGGTCGTGTAGATGTCTCCACCAGCTGGGATCTCACCCGTCGCTTCGTCATACTCGGGATACATCTCTTGGATGACTGCGTGGTCGCCTTCAACCAATGCTTTCATTAACGTTGTCCCTAGGTATCCCATCTGATAGGGGTTCTGCACCACCATGGCATCGATATAACCTTCGGGCATGTCCTTCAGTGCCAGCGGCGCGGCGTCAAACACGACGATGGTTGTTTTGTCACGCAACTGTCGATCCTTGACAACTTCCACAATGGCGTGAGCATTGTAAGCCCAAATCCCCACCAAAGTATTGATGTCTGAGTGATTATTCAACGCCGCCTTCACGTTCTCCTGGGCAATATTTTCGTCCCCTTGATCGGCCAAGCTGTCCACTTCGCGAAAAGTCTCACCAGCGCCTTGGGCAAAACCACTGATGCGCTCCTGCGCGTTGGCTACCGCCTTTAAACCAACGAACGTGGCGTATACTCCGCCTTCCGGTCGATAACCTTTCGCTGCTCGTCCCAATTCCATGCCACCCGTGATATTATTCGTACCTAAGTAGGCAAAACGTGTGTCACGGTTGCGGTTCACATCCATGTCAGAATCAATACACAATACGTGAACTCCCTTTTCTCTCAAATCACGCATCGCATCTGCAATGCCACGACTGGCGGGGTCCACTGGCGAGATCGCCACGGCAGCAATGTCAGACTGCGTCGCGTACTGTGACAGCTTGCTGATCTGGGCTTCATCGGAAAAGTCACCCTTATCCAAAAAGACCGCCAAGTTTGCGTCTGCTAACTTCAAGTCCTCCGCTGCCTGATTCATCCCCGTGCGCATCGCATCCCAGAATGGGTCGTCGCCATTGGTTAGCAGAATCAACCGTTTTGTTTCGCCGTCACTCAAAGTTGTATTGCTGGGCCCCGACGAAGTCGGTTCACACCCTAACAAAGCGAAAAACAACAACCATGTCCACAAACTCGCGATCCGCTCCAGACCACAATTTACACCTGCACACGTTAAGTCTGATTTCATCGCCATTCCGCCTTTTGCGATATGAATGAATAGTAAAACGTTTGATTTTAATCGGCCCAGGTTTGGCCAACAAGGAGTTGGCACCCGTCGGCGGTCACAACGTTTCTCAGTTTACGTCCAGACGAAACCGCGAAACGGCCGATCATCAATGATATCCCACCTTCCTTTTCCCCACCGGCAATCCTGCCAGCTGTCAAAGCGATTCCTCATTGCTGTCATGGCCACCACACGTACCTTCCCATCCAATTCCCGGGCACGTCGGTTACGACTCGCGAATTTGCCTACTCCCGTTCTACGCATGGGAGGTTGGGTATGCGAACAGCTCCTGCAAGAAAACGTTTGGCACCAACTATTCGCAGCTCGTCCTGCGACACAACCATCAGGCAAACACCTTGACTATGTCGTCAAAGTCCTGAGGGCCGAACATCGCACCAATCAGATTCTTATTTCGTCCCTGCGCCGTGAGGCCGCCATTGGGAGTCGCCTTCACGGGCCGCATCTGGTCCCTATTGTTAATGCCCAACTCAGCAAGCCCCCCTACTTCCTGGTCTACCCAAAGTTACCCGGTACCACCTTGTCACGCCGCCTGAAAAACGGTCACCCCATTTCCACCACGACGGCACTATGGATAGTTCGACAGAGCTGTGACGCGCTCCAAACATTGCACCAAGCTGGCTGGCTACACGGCGATGTAAAACCAGACAACATCGTTGTTTCCCCGTCAGGGCATGTCACGCTTATTGATATGGGAGCCGCTGAGCCAATCGATGGTCAAAGTCACCTGATCGACACTCCTTTTCTAGGCACATTGCGTTACACCGCCCCAGAACGTATTTTCTCTCGTTTCGCTCACCAGATTCAAAGTGACCTCTACAGTATTGGCGTTGTGCTGTTCGAATGCCTTACCGGAACGGTTCCTTTCGATGGTAGCTCTCCTGGTGACGTGATCGATGCACACCGACGGAAGCCCCCCCCAGACTTGCGGCGTCTGATGCCCTCGCTCTCACAAGGTGTCTCTACGCTCGTCCATCATCTACTGGCAAAAGACCCCGCACGTCGTCCCCATTCGGTAAACGATGTTGTTCGAACTTTGGTCGCTCTAGAGATAGAAACGCTTCGCGACCACGCCGCCTAGCCCGATTTCGCAGCCATTTGGTACCAGAACGCCCCACACACCCTCCGTCAGTTGGCGTTCGAAAACCTAAACAATCTCTCCCATTCACCAAGCACCACTTACCCACCGAGCAACGCGCCGCAAACCTGGCGTTTGCACCCAGGCGTTCACTCTTTGCAGCCTCTTCAGCTTGGATTCCCAATCTTCAATCGACGACAGTTGATCATTCAGTCGAACCAACATCTTTTCATACAATTGTTCGTCCCCAACATTCCGTTCGCGAATCGCTTCGATCGTACGTGTGTCAAGGACATCCTGGACCGGTCTCCGACGAGTCACGTTTTGCTTCCAATAATACGGAACACTCCAATCATTTAACTGCTGCAACACGACCAGGGATTCGTCAAAACGTTCTAAGACACCCACAAAGGAAAAATGATTTTCAATATTGGCCAATGCCCCCTCCAACATCTCGTCCTCGGTACCGTCCACTCCGCTAATCCATCGTATTTGACAATTATTAACATCCCCATCATCCACTTGCGTTACAAAATCATAAATCGAAAGCTTACCGCCTTCAACAAATCGATGCAGTCGATGGTCCACATGGTTACGTACGTAGTAGTAAAACGAAACAACACGCTCTTCGGGCCTACGCAAAAAAGTAATGTATTGTGCCACACCAGAAAATTGGCTATGCAAGCCGAACAACATATGCCCTTGGAGGACGAAAAGG
>JAKVBZ010000087.1 GCA_022448645.1 Pirellulaceae bacterium | reverse complement strand
TGAGCGAAACGGCATACCATCGCAGTTGATGTCGTACTGCATGGCGATGCGCCGTTGGCAATTTACGGCTGTGCGGTGCTCCTGCATTAGGCGAGCAGGTAGGCATCAGGCGATTGAGTTGTGGGTTCTGTGGCTTGCGCGGACCATGGTCCGACTACAATCGTCAATAGAAGTAGTAGAAGTCTGTGTCGCCTGGAGTCGAGACTGGCCTGCACGAGGGTGAGTGGGGCTGAACGGCGCCGTAATTCGGTGTGAGTGCTGTAACAAAGTCAAGGCATGGGAAATGAATTTCTGAGTGCTTTTAGTGTGGACCAAGTGAAGGACGGTTCAAGTCCGACCAGCAGAACGTTTCCCTGAGGTGACCGTGCCTCGTGAAGTCGGACGTGTAAATAGGTGCAGCCACGTCCCAGGAAACGATTGGATGGTTTGTGTTGGATGCTAAAGGAGGGGTTGCTCTCGTCACAAGGAAATGCTTTCACAGGCCGAAAAACCTATAAAATGCTAGAGGGCTTTCGTCCAAATGCCGATCTGATAGAATTGTTGCCCACATGATATTGTGGGGTGTTCCTGGCCCTAGATGTTGGAAAAGGAGCCCACTTTACGAATGGCTGTCTGTCCGACAACAATGGGATTGTTCTCGGGTGACATGATTTCCTGGGGTCAGAATTCGCAGCGGACACGTTGCGGGTCGTGGCCTCCACCCGACATACCGGTCAGGTAGCTCAGTCGGTAGAGCAGCGGACTGAAAATCCGCGTGTCGCCAGTTCGATTCTGGCCCTGACCACTTGAAGTTAAACGACTGGAATCTGACAGACTGCCTGGAACCACTTCTCTAAAGAGGTTTCAGGCTATTTTTTTTAGACTCGACGCAGTTGGTGTCGGCGGCTCTAAAAATACTAAGGTTGTGCCTTAAGTATTATTCTCAGGTTTCATAACGGGGGAACGACCGAATCAGCGGTGCTAACGCTCACCGATTAGTTGTCTCTCGCGTTGAGTTGATTCGATCAGCCGCCAGTGTCTAATTTCGCCAGAGAATTGGGGTCAGTGTCATTGGACGAGCGACCAGCGCATGTTGTATCTTAAAACCACCTCTAGGGGGCCAGGCGTTGCCCCTGAAAAATACGACAGCTTTTCCTGGGCGGACACGTTTCTGTAGAACGCTGTAACGGATACAATAGCCTTTCCATTTTTAGAAGTACTTGCGACGTTGTGTTTTCGGTGAAGAGTAGATGACAACAGCATTGTTATTTAGTGGCGGTGTGGACAGTACCGTTTTGCTACGCCAACTTTTGCAAGCGGGGCAGTCGGTTCAGCCAATCTATGTTCGTGCGGGATTGTTTTGGGAATCCGTAGAGCTCACTGCAGCGAAACAAGTCTTGCAGGCCATGCCATCGCCCCGTTTAGCACCTCTGGTTACACTGCACATACCGGCGGACGATTTGCAACCGCATCACTGGAGCATTACCGGGATCGATGTTCCTGGTTTTGATACACGAGACGAAGCCGTGTTTGTGCCAGGTAGGAATCGTTTGCTCACGCATCAAGCAGCGTTGTGGTGCCAATTGCGACAAATTGAGCAATTGGCACTCGCTTTATTAGCTGCCAATCCGTTTCCGGATGCACGTCCTGAATTCTTTCAAAATTTGGAAGAGAGTTTGAATGCCAGCATGAACTCGTCCATTAAAATCGTGTGCCCGCTGTTGCAACAGACAAAGCAGCAGATTGTGCAATCGGACACAACTTGTCCCTGGCATCTTACATTTTCCTGCTTGGCACCAGTCAACCAAACTCATTGTGGAAAGTGCAATAAATGTGGTGAGCGGCGGCGTGTCTTTCGCCAAGTGGGCATATCGGATCCTACCTATTACGCAGCTGAAGAATTAGCATGTACCAAGTAACGCGACAAATCGACTTTTGCTACGGTCATCGCCTGCTGAACTATGATGGCAAATGCAAGCATTTACATGGTCACAATGGCCGAGCCATTATTACAATCGAATCGGAGCTTTTGGATCAACGTGGCATGGTGCTTGATTTCAGTGACATCAAACGCGTCGTTAGCCAGTGGATCGATGACACATTGGACCATCGCATGTTGTTGCATCGCGACGATCCGGCCGTACCATTGTTGCAAGAACTAGGCGAGCCTATGAAGTTAATGGATGCAAATCCAACTGCAGAGAACATTGCCCGTCTGATTTTTGAATTCACGGCAGAACAAGGTTTTCCCATCGTACAATGTCAGCTCTGGGAGACTCCCCGCTGTTATGCCGCCTATCGGCCGTCGTGATCTCAATGCTATCTGAGATGAGATGTGGGGTTGAGCATTGAACGCCGTGAGGTTCTGCAGGTTGTAATGGCTGCCCTCGCACGGCGTTTGAGACGTTTTCGTTGTCAACATTCCTTCGGACTAGAACCCTGCCACTGCGGTTTCGAAAAAAAATAAGCCCGGCTGGTTCGGCAAGCGAACCACAGCCGGGCTAGCGTCCCCCCTGGGAATGCGGTTGCAGTTGTTTTTTCTTTCCCCGACTCATGTGCTGTTTCTGGCCGGGAACGAAGCAACATATCGGCCAATGTCTTGTGGCAACTTTGGCAATAATTGCCGATTGTAACGATAGCGTTCTAGTTAACGATTTTTCCGCGTATGGACCGGGCTTTTTCGTAGTTTGGGTGATTGATCTGTAGTGATTGCGCCGATTTTGAGGATTACCGAGGATTTTTCGCCACAGGAAGCGAACAGCCATTTGGCTAGCAGCAGGAAAGGAATCTCAAAGTGGATCGAGTGAAAACGCGAAGTTTCTTTGCGACGATGCTAGGCAATCTAGGCTGGCCGCTGTGTTGGGGGCTCTTGTTGTGGGTTGGATTCTACGCACTCATCCGGCAAGGCGTCATCACGTCTCCTTTGTTGTTACGGTATTTTGCTGGCCATGTCGTGGAATATCTCGAGGCGGCTTTGTTCTTTGTGGGTGTGGCGGCGCTGGCCATCAAGCTATTAGGTAATGCGCGACAATATATGTCGTTGCATCGGGTAGGGTTGGGGCCAATTCCCGAAGAAGGACAACCTGCTACAGAAAGCGATACATTACTCGAACGGCTGGAAGCGTCCGCGGTTGCCGCACGGTCGTTGCTTGGCGATCGCTTGCGCAACGCACTGGCCTACGTCAGCCGAAAGGGTGCTGCGGACGGCCTGGACGAGGAGTTGAAATATTTGGCAGAGACGGATGCCATTCGTCTACAAGAGGGAAATGGATTGGTTCGGATCATCATCTGGGCGACTCCGATGTTGGGGTTTTTGGGGACCGTCATTGGTATCACATTAGCCCTTGGAGGTCTCAGTCCGCAAATGCTAGTGGAAACGCCAGAACGGGCCATGGAAGGATTGTTGGCCGGTCTAAGTGTGGCCTTTGACACGACTGCTTTGGCTTTGACGCTTTCTTTGTTACTGATGTTTTGCATGTTTCTCGGTGATCAATTTGAAAGCCAGTTTCTGGCGGTCGTGGATGCCAGGGCTGATGCTGAATTGGTGGGACGCTTTCAAGAGTTCGGTGCTGGGAAAGATCCTCAGCTGGCTGCCATCCGTCGAATGTCCGACGCGGTGATCGCTTCCAGCGAAACTTTGCTGGAACGCCAAACCGACCTGTGGCGAGCGACGGTTGACGACGCCCATAGTCATTGGTCACGTCTGATGGAGTCTGCGGGTAGCCAATTACATGAAGCTTTGGGACAGTCGCTGACGCGCTCGATGCGAGCGCACGCTGAGCAGCTTGGCCAGGCGGAACTGGGACTAGCGAAACAGAATCGTGAGCATTGGAATCATGTTGCGGAAGCGTTGAATCAGTGTGCAGCGAGTATGCAATCGCAGCAGTCTGAGATCACTCGACAGACGGCGATCATGCGTGAAGTTGTCAGCGCTACGGGAGAAGTGGTCACATTGGAACAAGCTCTGAATGACAATTTGCAGTTGCTGGCTGGGTCTAAGAATTTTGAAGATACCGTGATGAGCTTAGCGGCAGCCATACATCTACTCAACGGTCGACTAGGTGGGGTGACGGAACGAAGCCCGCAAGTCGGCTTCACACAGTCGGCGGCCCCCAGTAATTCCACAGACTCAAGATCTCAAGGTCGTGCGGCATGAGACGGCATTCGCGGCGCAAGCCAGCCATCAACGTCTCCTTATTCCCGTTTCTTGCAGTTCTCATCTGTACGATGGGTGCGCTGGTGGTGTTGTTGGTCATCGTGGTGCAACAAGCACGAGTGGAAGCCAATGTTGTTAGTGACGAACAACTGGAAGAACAGATGCAACAAGTCGAAGCGGTGGAAGACGCCGAATGGCGACTTGAAATGCTTATAGAATCACAAAGTGGCTTGCGTGAACAGCTGAAAGAAGAACGTCTGCGCTTGGCGGGAATCGAAACACATATTCGCAAACTCAAGGACGAATTGGTTCAGTTAGAGCAACAAGCGATTGCCTTGCAGCAACCCCTCGATGCTGATCAAGTTAACCGTCAGAATCTCGGGCAGCAGCTGGCCCGAATTCGCTCCGAGATCCAGGCTCGCCAGCAACAAATAGAGGCTTTACGTGGCAAATTGGTAGTAGGTGAACGATCCTATGCCATTATGGCCTACGAGGGACCGCACGGAACTCGACGCCGACCCGTATTCATCGAATGCCAAACGGACCGTGTGATTATCCAGCCAGAGGGAATCGTTTTTACGGCCCAAGATCTGTCCGGACCTCAAGGTCCTGGAAATCCATTGGCGTCCGCCTTGCGAGCCGTCCGTGAATACCTGGACATTTACGACCCTGATGCTCTGCAGGGTGAGCCATATCCTTTGTTGATTGTCCGGCCGGGAGGAGCGGAGGCTTTTATAGCATCGCGTCGGGCCATGAAGTCGTGGGATTCGGAATTCGGCTACGAACTTGTGGACGATGATAAAAAACTGGCCTACCCACCTGCGGATACAGCACTAGCCCAGCTATTGGAAGAGACCGTCGAGAATGCTCGTCGCAGGCGCATCATCTTGGCTCGGGCTGCTCCCAGCCGGTTCGGTGGCGGAAACGCAAAATCGGGAATGGTACTATCTGCCGACGGTGGCTTCGTGCGACAAAATGGTCAGAGAAGGGGACGAAGAGGAGATGGGTGGCGCAAAAAACCTGGCTTCGGTTTTGGTAATGACGCTTCCTTTCAAGGAGAGATGGATGGGGGCGAAGCATCTCGGGATGACAGGCTGCAAGGAACAGATCAGCCAGCAGCTCCGACGACAGTGGAGCAATCTCAACAAGATGCTCGTTCGAACCAAGAATCCGGTAAAGTTGGTGGAAACGCGTCCGCGGTGCCTTCCGTACAAGGAGCGAGTGGTCCATCTGGTAGCGCCATGTCGACTGGTATGGCATCTATGGCAGAGTCACGCGGAAAGGATTGGGCAACACCTGCTAAGACTCGAGGTGCCATCGGTTTCACTCGTCCCATTCGCATTGGATGTTTTGTCGACCGAGTGGTCATTCATTCCGAGCGGGGTGAGAACCGACCGCCAAGGGTGGTACCGATTCATGATTCCAGCCGACTAGCGGTAGAGGAATTTGTGTCCCAAGTCTGGTCCCACATGGAATCCTGGGGCATCGCGGGTCGACAGGCGTATTGGAAGCCAATTCTGGAATTTGAAGTGGCACCTGGTGGCGAACAACGATTTCAAGAGCTGAAATCGCTGCTTGACGAAAGTGGCATGGAAGTACAAAGGAAAGTTCAGTGAGACGTAAACGTGGCGGTCAGGAGTCGCTTGACTCGGGCCAAGATTCATTCCTGGATATCGTGGCCAACCTGGTAGGGATTTTGATCATTTTGGTCATGGTGGTCGGTGTGCGCGCCAAGGATGCGCTCGTCGAAGCAGCCATCGCCTCGACTCATACCGAAAACGCAAATCCTGACGCGGAAACGCCCAATGGCGTGGCGGAGCAGGTGCAAATGGATATCTACGATGTTCAGACCAAGCTGGAAGATGTGCAGGCCGAATCCCATTTGCAAAACGCCTATCGACATCAATTGGCGACTCTGATTTCCGCGGCCCGGCACGACCTGAACGAAGTTCAGGGAAAGCTAGACACGTCGACTCAACAACGGGTAGCCTTGGTCCACGAGTTTTCAGAGGCAGAACAGCAACTGAAAGATCTGACCAATGCCGAAAGTGCTCTGCAACGTAGTCTCAACGATCCGTTGCCACTGGAACACCTTCCTACGCCTTTGGCGAAAACCGTTTTCGGCAAGGAGACTCATTTTCAATTGAAAGGTGGGCGGATCGTCTATGTGCCGTTGAACGAGTTTGTCGAACAGCTTTCAAACGAATGGGAGCAAAAGGTTTGGAAACTCAAGGAGGCCAAAGAAGTTGTAGAGATGGTGGGTCCCATCCAGGGATTTCGTATGCAGTATACCATTGCTAAGAAAATGGCTGCCGTAAAAACCAGTGCCGGGATGCAACGCCGCGAGATGGTCCACGTGGCCGGTTTTGTTTTGTTGCCTGTTCGTGAGGATATGGGACAAACGGTTGCCGAAGCATTGCAACCCGATTCGTCGTTTTTCCAGAGGGTAGCTGGCTTTGATCCACAACGAACCACCATTACGTTATGGACGTATCCCGACAGCTTTGCCGAATTCCGTCAAGTCCGTGAAGAACTGCACCGGTTGGGGTATAACAGTGCCGGACGTCCTTTGCCGGACGGTTATCCGATCGGTGGTTCTCCCAATGGTTCCAGGTCTGCCGCCCAGTAAAACGATTTTATTTCGTTCTGACGGAGCGTCGAAGGTGGTAGAGTCTCGCTTGAAAGTCTCGTCGTAGAGTGACTTCAAACGTGCGGTGCTCCTGGTCGAGGCGATCGACGATTTGGTTTGTGAATAGGTCGACGACATGCAAGTTTTCGTCTCCCGGCACAGTGATTTCGACGTGTGTTCCACCGGGCGAATCATTGGAGACCAGCAACACGGTTTCGTGCCCTTTCTGCCGGGCTAAAAGGTTGGTGGTCGTACTGCTCGCCACGTATCCCGGAGCCGTTTGGCCGTCCAGGCAAAATCCGTTTTAGCCGGGTTTGCCTAACGTGAAATGGCTGTTTGTGAGTAGATGTTCGCCAACAGGTAGTTCCAACAGGTTCCCGAATGTCAGGGCAAGTAGCGAAACGAAGAAATGTTTGGCACACATCATGGATTACTTGGTACTAGCGATTTTGCTTGATTGGCTGATTTCTCTGTTGGGAGTAGTAAGGTTTTCACGCTGTCATTTTTGTCAGTTGTGGGCCGCAGCTTGCTCCTAACAATCAAAATGGAAAAGCCACTCGTTAGGCATTATCATTTTCCTTAGTCAGTATCATTTACTTGCTGTGCCGTACATTGTGATCAGATTTGAAATGTAACAACTTTGTAGGGCTGCAAGCATTGCCACCTTGTTTTTTGCCAGGTACAGCGAGTATCCTACTCCTTCCAGAATCAGTAGTTTAGGTACCGTCGGGTCTGGAGAAGCCGATTGCCAACTCTTGTTCCAAAATCCCAGCTTGTCTTCTGGCGAGTTGGTAGAAAGGTACCGAAATTTGTTGTGGCCAGAAAATGCGTGTGCCCCATGTGTAGGCCGCGCCATGTGTGACGTCTCGGATACGTAAAACTGCCGCAGCAAAATTGACAGCAGCCTGCTTCCAGCCCATAATTCGTCCGGTATGAGATTGTTGGAACATCAAAGCCGCGAGTTGCTAACTCAGTTTGGACTGCAGTTCTCAGATTATGCATTGGTCCAATCGTCGAAAGAAGCCTTTCGAGAAGCTGAAAAAATTGGGGCTCCTTGCATGCTTAAGGTGCAAGTTCCCTTTGGTGGACGAGCCAAAGCTGGTGGTGTCCAGACGGCTGATTATGCTGACGATATGGCACACCATGCAGAGCGAATGCTGGGGATGAATTTTCGCGGTATGGTCGTGAAAACTCTGTCACTGGAAAGAAGGTTGTCGTTTTCACGTGAGTTTTACGTTGGTGCTACCTGGGATACGAAAAGCAAAACTCCGGTGGCTCTACTGGGAGCTGCGGGAGGTGTGGAGGTCGAACAGGCAGGACAACAAATGGTACGCAGGCCATTTGATCCGTGGCGCGGAGTGTCTGCCCACGAAGGACGTGAAATGGCAAGCGAGTTGGAGGTTTCCGGGAGGACACTTGGGGCATTGGGCCAGGTCCTGGAACGTTTGTCGCGAGCTTTTTTGGATTGTGATGCAGTAACCGTTGAGATCAATCCACTGCTCGAGTTGTCTGACGGAGAGCTTATCGGAGTTGATTCGCATATCGAGATCGATGATGACGCAGGTTATCGACAGCACCAACGCTTAGAATCGCTTGGCGAAATCTTCACTTCCACTACTGGACGTCCTCCGACAGCCTTGGAACAGGAGGCGCAACGTATCGACAGCATGGATCACCGAGGTGTGGCAGGGCGTGTGGTCGAATTCGATGGGGACGTCGCACTTTTGATTGGAGGAGGAGGAGCCAGTTTGACAGTGTTTGACGCGATTTTGAAATATGGGGGCCGACCGTACAACTATTGTGAAATCGGTGGCAATCCAACGCCTGAAAAAGTTGCTGCGCTGACGGCGTTGCTATTACGCAATCCTCAAGTCAAAAAATTGGCAGTCATCATGAACGTTGTAAACAACACACGGGCAGACGTTGTTGCACAAGGCGTTTTGTTGGGGGTCCAACAGGCCGGGCGAAAGGCTGCTGACGTGATTGCGCTGTTTCGCGTGCCAGGATCGTGGGAAGACGAGGCTCATCGTTTACTGGCGTCAGCAGCAGTCCCCTCGCGAGGTCGCGAAGTTTCTCTTGATGAGTGTGCAAAGCTGGTCGTTCAAGGAGGCGACGTCTGACGTGTTACTCGATCCTCAAGCTGGAATCATGGTGCAAGGAATAACAGGCCGCGAAGCCCGGGCCATGGTGAGTGACATGTTGGATTACGGTAGCTACATCGTAGGCGGAGTGACTCCGGGAAAGGAAGGTCAGGATGTTAACGGTCTTCCTGTCTATGATACGGTCGCCCGTCTATGCAAGCAGCATCGCCCAACAATCTCTGTGATTTCTGTGCCCGCGCCGGCGGTGTTGGATGCATCTCTGGAAGCTTTTCAGCATGGCATCGAACTTTGCTTGGTCATGACTGAGCGAGTCCCTCGTTTGGATGCCAGTCGGATTATGGTTGCGGCTCGAGAGGCAGGATGTCGCGTGATTGGTCCAAATTCTCTCGGGCTCATTCGCCCGCACCTGGCGAAATTAGGAACCATTGGAGGACGTGTCGATAACGTGCGCAAGTCGTACATGCCGGGTAGCACGGCCGTCCTATCCAGAAGTGGTGGCATGACGACCGAGATTGCCAGTTATTTGACCAGTCGTGGAATTGGACAGAGCATCGCAGTGGGCGTGGGGGGCGATCCTATCGTCGGATCGACGTTCACGGATCTGATGGATCTGTTAGAAGATGACAAGGGGACCAATTCTGTAGTCATCTATGGAGAACCAGGTGGCACCGCTGAAGAGGAATTGGCTCAGAGATTAATCGAACGCCCCAGTCGTCTGCGTATTAACGCGTTTCTTTCTGGCGAGTTTGTCGACGATTTGGAGGGTGTGCGGTTTGGACATGCCGCTGTTATCGTAGAAGCGGGCCGCGGCTCGGTAAGCAGTAAGAAAAAAAGTCTCCGTGACGCAGGTGTTTTTGTCGCCGAACGGTTTGACGACATTGTCCAGGGGTTGATGCCGTAACGAGATGAGTCAGCCAATTCTGCTGGCATAGATTTTGTATGAACCGGGTTCGCAGTTGAGAGTCTGTAGGTCGGGCCTACATCCTGGATGGAGCGCTGTTCTGTTCTGCAGCCAGCAAGCTGTAACGACTCACGAAAACTCGCCCCAACCTACTTGAGATTTCTGAACTAGCGCTGGTGTTCTGCCAACTTCAAAACGGCTCTGGCTCGTTCTACTACGGGACGATCGATCATTTCACCATCGATCGAAAACACACCACTGTCGGTGAACTTGGCTTGATCGGCGGCTGTAACGATCCGTTTGGCAGCTTCGAGCTCCGTGGGTGTGGGTGTAAAAGAAGAATTAACCGTTTCTAGCTGCGTTGGATGGATGCAGGTTTTACCTGTGAATCCAATATTCTTGGCAAGCTGGCACTCGGCTGCCAGAGTCTTTTGGTCGTGGAAGTCACGAAACGGAGTATCGTAACTGGCACCGCCACACGCATGGCAACCGTAGACGACTCGGTGTCGCGCGTACCCAAGTTGATCTGGTTGGCCCGAGAAGCAGATTCCCAGATCGCACGTCAAGTCTTCCGCACCGAGTTGTGCACCAATCACGCGCGGACTGGCCTCGATGATGTTCATGACCGTTTCCACTGCTAAAGCGCTTTCAATAAGAGGGATGAGCTGTATTTTTCCCATGGATTGAATCGTCGGATTACCCAATTCGTCAAGTTTTGCGCAAGTGTGCCTTACGGCATCCTCGTCGGCTTTCGGCAACACAATTCCACCGGGCTGGATCGCTGACAACGCCTTCATATCGTCAGCAAAGAATTCAGACGTGACGGAGTTGACTCGGACGAAAATCGACGGATCCCAATTGATGCCTGTTAGCGCAACTAGGTTTTCGCGAGCTGTGGCTTTTTCGTTCTGAGGAACAGCATCTTCCAGGTCAAAGATGATTGCGTCGCTGGGGATTCCGGCTGTCGCCTTTTCGATCATGCGAGGCTTGTTGGCCGGTACGTACAGCAAGGATCTCAAGAGCTTCATGTGAATGGGTCCGCGATGCCTTTGGGTCCTTTGTGACGAAACTAAAGGCAATGATCGGGTGTGGACGAGTACATGTTCTGGCCATCTACTTCTCTTGCCAATTTCCTATCCCTCGGCGAACAAGGCAAGAATATTTTTAAAATGAAACGGTTTAGGTGTCACAGCCAGCATGGCATCGAACGGATTCTTGTTAAACCGATTCACAGCAGCGTATGAATAAGTGTCAAGGTTGAATGTGTC
Source organism: Pirellulaceae bacterium (assembly GCA_022448645.1). The sequence continues at coordinate 11,232 of JAKVBZ010000087.1, read as the reverse complement.
CTTCTACACTTTGTTTGATTGGCTAGAGGGTTTGATTGGATAGAGTCTGAAGCGATGATTCGGGCCCAAGCTTCGCTGCCACGCTACGAACCCAAGTTGATATTCAGCGAACGATTAATCGCCCGTTCCGTCTTCTAGTAGTTCGTTGTCGTATTCCTCTTCCAATTGCTTGACTTTGGCGGCCAGCTCTTCGTTTTCTTCGACGGCGCTGGAAACCTCCAATTCCCATTCTGTGCTGGCGGATCGAAGTTCATCCAGACCCACCGGCAGCTTAAGAATGGTCGCCAGTCGGCGACTAACGGCTTCGATGCTAGACGGATTGGTCCCCTGCAAATATCCGGGGATTTCGGCGACGAGTGATGTCATTTCCAGTCCCACGGTCTTGGCTTGTGTCATCAGGTAGCTGGTGAAGGATCCAGGACCTTCGTATCCAGATCGCCGTACTCCGTATTTCTCCATTTTAACCAACAAGGATTCTTCAGAGCAGGTGACGTACAGCCGAGGTTGACGAGTGTGTGGTACCGCACCGCCGAATGATCCAACGAAGAGTATCCGTTGAATACTCGCTCGACGACAAATCTCAAAGAGGCAATCTCCAAAAGCTCGCCAATGTAGATTGGGTTCCTTTCCCATGAATAGAATCAATTCAGACTCATCGTGGGAAAAAAAAGTATTGGTTGGCATTTCGACCGTTCGGATCAGGCCGTTTTCGATCTCAATGTGAGGACGGAAGAGGGCCGCGATTTCCATCGATCCAGGGAAATTGTAGATGTAATAAGGCTCAGGATCGATTTGAGCAAATTCTTCTGCGTCAACGAGATCGACGAGTCGTGCTACCGTGCCCGTCGAGACATCACCGCCGTCCATCCAGCCAGTCAGCGCCAGCACCATCGTCCCATCCTTGTACTCGGGACATGTACGCACTTGAAGAGATGAAAGCGGTTCTTTCGTCATGTCAATTGGCTCGTAAGCAGTAAAGGTGCTGCCGATTCTAGAAGCATTATCGAGGCATGGCTGGGACTCGCTTGCGTTCGAGTTTTTGGCGAGATAAGTCGTCTAGTACCGGATGGCTTGCGCCGTTCTGCTACAACTTGGACGGTAAAGGAAAAAGGCCTGCCAGCGATTACCAGCATACTCCATTCTACAACACACAGCCAGTTGCGGAACCATGAGATGGTCTGTGCATCGACAGTGATCCATCCGGAAAGTGCAATCCAATCGGTAACATCAGACGGTGTTTTGCACGACGAATTCAACAAAGCGGACTAACAGTTGAGACATTTCTGGAGTCTCTCGACAAGTGGCGGCAAATTCGGAATAAGGCATTCCACTGATGCGCTCCACATATTCAGGATAGGTGCGAATGCGTTCCAATAACCTTTCTTTCGTCAGTTCAGGATGGAATTGGGTGCAATAAATAGGTTTGTCCTGCAAACGGTAAGCTTGATGTGCGACTCGGTCCGACGATGCAAGCAGAACGGCGTCATCGGGGAGCACAGTGACTCGGTCTTCGTGGCCCATTTGACCGAAGAATGGAGAGCCGAGTGGGCCAAAGATCGGATCGTCGTTACCGGCAGACGTCAGCGACAACGCTTGAGTGCCTACTTCCGCACGCCCTAAGTCTTTGATGACAGTACCTCCCAGAGCACGGCTCATTGCTTGAAAGCCCCAACATGATCCAAACGTTGGTTTGGATAGGCGGTGGATTTCACGTAATCCGTCCAGGGCCCGGTCCAGCCATGGCGCGTCATGAACGGCTCCATAGTGGCCGCTGCCACCAACGAAAACGATGTCCGCTCGGTCGAGTTGGTCTCGCGTCAGCGAATTGTGTAAAAAGTCGAAAGGGTGGATTTGATGAACGTCACAACCCAAAGCCTCCGCAAAACAAGACACCTCTTGCTGCCGCATGGGGTCGTCCTGATTGCGTACTTGCAAAAGGAGAAAACAAAGATTGGACATGTAGTGATAGATGTAAAAGTTAAGGTGTGGTAGCGGCGAGAATCCCGTGTTCGACGGCGTCGGCAACACAATCCAATTGGTCTAACTCGATAGAGAGAGGAGGCATGATGACGATAACGTCGCCAAGAGGACGCAGCCATACTCCTTTTTCCAAAGCGTGTCGGCACACTTGTGACCCACGTTGTTGTGTCCAAGGAAACGGTTCTCCGGTGGCCTTATTCTCAACTAATTCCACGCCAGCCATGAAGCCTCGTTGGCGAACGTTACCGACATGTGGAAGTTTGTTGAGCCGTTCGAGATGTTGTTGGAGGCGAGCGATTTTTGCGTTTAAGTTTTCCAAAGTGTGCTCTTCTTCGAATACGTCTAGTGACGCGAGCGCCACGGCGGCTCCGAGTGGATTGCCGCCATACGTATGTCCATGAAAGAACGACTTGGAATCGACATAACTGCCCAAAAAAGCATTCCAGACGTGGTCCGTAGTGAGTGTTGCGGCCAGAGGGAGGTATCCTCCTGTGATGCCTTTTGCGAGGCAGAGGAAATCTGGAGCGACCTGCTCATGCTCACAAGCGAACATTTTGCCGGTGCGACCCATTCCTACGGCGACTTCGTCGGCGATCATCAGCACATCGAACTTTTTGGTCAAGTCACGGAGACCGCGCAGATAGCCTGGAGGATGGACTCGCATGCCGGCAGCACCTTGCACGAGCGGTTCTATCACAAGGGCTGCGATCTGTTCATGTTGCTCTTCCAAGGTCTGTTCTAGTTGCCGTAGATAGTAGCCACACAATTCGCCTTCCGGCACATCGTCCGGTTTGCGGAATTCAATGGGAGCCGGGAGACGCACGACGTCGAATAGGAGTGGCCGAAACATTTCGTGGAACCGTGCCACTCCGCCAACGCTGACGCTGCCCAGCGTATCGCCGTGATAGGCATTGTCGAAGGAAATATACTTGGTCTTTTCTGGACGCGGATGGTCGCACTGCCGCCAATACTGGAATGCCATCTTCAAGGCGACTTCAACGCATGTTGTGCCATCGTCAGAGAAAAAAACATGGTTCAATCCATCCGGCGCCAAGTCTACGAGTCGCTTTGCCAAGCAGATCGAAGTCGGATTGGACATGCCCAGGGACGTGACATGAGCGACCTTGTTCAGTTGATTGCACAGGGCCTCGTCCAGGCGAGGATGTCGGTGCCCGTGGACATTGCACCATACGCTACTGATGCCATCGATGTATTCTCGACCCTCCAGGTCGAACAAGGTACACCCTTGAGCCCTGTCGATGATAAAGGGCTCATATTCGCGCATTTGGGTGAACGCGTGCCAGACGATTTCACGGTCCCAAGTACGTAATTCGTGAGAGGTTGGCGTCATGGCCATGCCACAACAACTTTTTCACCGATTTGAATGCCCAACATGAGGTGGGCACTCTCACCTACGATCGTCAGCTGAAGTGGTCCATCATCGCCCGCGATAGCAATGAATGTCATTTCCGGCTGATCGTGATCTTTGGCATAGATGCCTGTCGTTTCGTGTTCGTCGCAGTGCACCGTCACCGATTCGTCACGGGGTACCTGCTCCAATTGGTCGAGGGTAATGTCCGTGAGCAGGTTGCCCGCTGCGTCAACCGAAACGATTTGTCCTTCGATAGATTGCGCCACGTTACGCCCTTTAACCCAAATGCGCCGTGAATTTTACCTTGCAAGAGTTAGCAATATTGTAAAGGTGCTAGGACGGAGGGCCAACAGGGAGTCTACGCCTTGAGGGCCCAATAATCTTGTCAAAACAGAGTTTGTTTACCGGGGGGAAAGCGTCACTGTATCGCCTAGTTTTATCCCTAGAGCACGAGCTGCATTGCCGCAGGAAATGGCCAGTTCCAGATGGTTATTTGAACCAAACAAAGCCACACGGCTTCCCATTGGCCGTACCCCATAGGTCGCGACAATACCGGTCCACTCCTGATTCCTGCAGCAAATGGTGCAATTTTCGTGGTTGAACGTGGTACAGTCGTTCCTCGATATGTTGGTGATCAGGTTACCAAAGTGATCGATCCAAACAACTTCCCCTAGCAGGGATGCGCCTTGACGTTCTGTCATGGGCCAATCAGGGGTTTTGTAGTTGGTGGTTTTCGGTCCCACGTTTTCGTGAGGCACACCACCACTGAGGTGCGCTGCTACCGGTGCCATGATGTCTCGGCCGTGAAATGTATTGGAAAGCGGTTGCCTCCAAAGGTCCTGGTTGGAAATGGAGTACACGGTACGTGGCGGTTCGTGAATTGCCAAACCGCCGATGAGACCATTGTCGGGTGCAATCACCCATTGCGATCCAAATTGGGCTAGCAAAATGGGGCGGTTGGTGCCGACTCCTGGATCAACCACTGCCACATGAATCGTATCCGGCGGAAAATAAAAGATGGTATCCCGCAACGCGGCCACGCCTTGCGAAATTTGTTGAGCCGGGATCGCGTGGGTGATGTCGACGATCCTCGCCTCGACGTTGATTGCCAGGATCGAAGCTTTCATTTGAGCGACATACGGGCTGTCGGTCCCAAAATCGGTGGTGAGTGTGATCACGCGATGGAACATGAAGCTGCCGGCCAAGCAAGGAATGGGAAATCGCCGTCCTACATTTCTCCGATGGTATCCAGGCAAAGTTGCCGGAATTGGCCTGGGTTAATGTTAGGATTCTGCTTCTTAGCTTCGCCGATCAATCGCCCAACTGCCTGTTGTTTGCCCGCTTTGACGTCTTCGACGATTTGAGGGAAGCGTGCCAGAAGTTCTTGACAGAGTACTTTGGCCGCTGAATCATCCACTTGTTCAATCCCGAGCGTTTGCATGGCTTCAGAGGCCGGTTTTCCCTCAGTAAGCATTTCTTGGAAAACTTCTTTGGCCCGGGTTTTGTCAACTTCACCTCGTTTGACAATTTGCAATAGCTCACTCAATCCGGGGGAGGTGATGGGAAACTGAGCGATGGTCCACTGGTTTTCGTTCAGCACTCGTAAGACTTCCTGTTGCATCCAGTTGCTGGCCATGGCACCGTCTTGGCACGCGTCGGCGAGTTGCTTGTAGTAATCTACGAAGTCCCTGCCTTGGTTGACGATGACATCGGCATCATAAGGTTTGATGGAATAATCAGATTCCAGGCGACTGCGCAATGCCGCGGGAAGTTCGCCCAACGCATCTTTGATCTCTTGTACCCGATCTGGCGTGACGATTACGGGAGTCAGGTCGGGTTCGGGGAAATAGCGATAGTCACTGGACTCTTCTTTGCTGCGCTGCGGTCTGGTGACAAGGGCTTGGTCGTCCCAACCACGAGTAGTTTTGGGGACGTCACCGAGTTTCCGTTTCGTGTTTTTCCATTCCTCGACTTGTCGCTCGATTTCGAATGCTAACGCCCGCTCAACAGCCCGAAAGCTATTCATGTTCTTGATTTCGACGATAGGCGTCGCGACGACACCGTCAGGTGTGTTCACATGCAGGTTGACATTCGCATCGACACGCAGGCTTCCCTCCTGCATATTGCAGTCTGAGACTCCCAGATACGTTAGTAGCAGTTTTAGCTCAGTCAGATACGCCTTGGCTTCGGCGGGAGAGCTCATGTCCGGCTGACTTACGATCTCTAACAACGGCGTACCGGTGCGATTGAGATCAATTCGGCTGTCTGCCTTGCCGGCAACTTCGTCGTGCATGCTTTTGCCGGCGTCCTCTTCCAAGTGAGCTCGGATGATACCGATACTCTTAGGGTCAAAACGGTCTTGAGGATCGCTAATCTCTAACCAGCCGTCTTGAGACATCGGCAGGTCGAATTGGCTAATCTGGTATCCTTTTGGCAAGTCTGGATAGTAGTAGTTCTTGCGATCCCATTTGGTGAACTCAGGGATCGTACAATTCAAGGCGACGGCTGTGATAAGTCCCAGATGGAACGCTTCCCGATTCATGACGGGAAGCGATCCTGGCATGCCGATACATACTGGACACGTTTGCGTATTCGGCGGCTGTCCGAACTCTGTGGAGCAGCGGCAGAATAGCTTGGTTCGCGTCAGCAACTGGACATGTGTTTCCAGGCCAATGACGACTTGATAAGGTAAATCACTCATTCAAAGGTGGGCGGTATTGGTGCCAGTCGGTTTCTTGTTGATACATGTGGGCAGCGCGAATCAGGCAGTCTTCGGCCAAAGCAGGTCCCTGCAGTTGTACACCGATAGGCAGTCCTTCGTTGGTGAGACCACAGGGTAGGGAAATCGCGGGAATACCAGCCAGGTTTGCGCTGACCGTGTACAAGTCCCCAAGATACATCGATAACGGGTCATCGACCTTTTCGCCGATGCCATAGGCGGGTGTGGGAGTCACTGGTCCTAGGAGCAGATCGACGTTTTCGAATGCTTGGTCGTAGTCTTGTCGAATCAAACGCCGCACCTTGAGGGCCTTCAGATAGTAAGCATCGTAATAGCCCTCACTCAGAGCGTAGGTGCCCAGCATGATCCGACGTTTGACCTCTGGTCCGAAAGCTTCACTACGTGACTTGCGAAACATCCGTACGAGCGGTGAATCCAAGTCTGCCAAACCCGTCTCGTTCCCAGTCGCCGCGAACTGCGATTGTTCTTCTGCCAATTCGGCTTGCATTTTGTCCTCGTTCGTGCGGTGTCCATAGTGGACTCCGTCGTAGCGAGCGAGATTGCTGGAAGCTTCACACGGAGCGATGACATAGTACGTGGCGACCGCATAGCGTGTATGGGGAAGTTCTATGTGTTGGATGCTGGCGCCCAGTTTTTCATAGATCTTCACCACCTCTTGTAGTGCCGAGTCAATCTGCGGATCCAAGCCGTCACCAAAATGATTGCTGACCAAGCCAATTCTTAATGAGTCCAAAGGCTGTTGGACTGACGAGGAATAGCCAGGAACGGTTTGCTGAACGGAAGTTGCATCTTTTGGGTCGTGGCCGGCGATGACTTCCAGCAGAAGAGCGGCATCCTCGGCGGTACGTGCCAGCGGCCCGATTTGGTCAAGACTGCTGGCGAAAGCAACCAATCCGAAACGACTCACGCGACCATACGTTGGCTTCATTCCGACCACTCCGCAAAAAGCTGCAGGCTGGCGGATGGATCCGCCAGTATCGGAACCTACGGACAAAGGTGCCATGGCGGCGGCGATGCAGGCAGCAGCTCCACCACTGGACCCGCCGGGGACGCGCTGCAAGTCCCAAGGGTTGTGTGTCGCTTTTAAGGATGAGTTCTCGGTGGTACCCCCCATCGCGAATTCGTCCAAGTTGGTCTTGCCGATGAGGATGGCGTCTTCTTCCAAAAGCTTACGCACGACCGTTGCGCTGTAAGGTGGACGGAAATGATCCAACATGCGAGAAGCACAGGTCGTGGGAGAGCCCGTCACGCACATGTTGTCTTTTACGGCAACAGGAAGCCCGGCCAGTTTTCCTACAGGATTTCCCCCGTTTCGGCGACGGTCAATATCACGCGCCTGCTGCAAAGCGGCATCGCCGTCACGAAATAAGAAAACACCGACTTGGTCATCGCACGCGGTAATGCGATCCAAAAAAGACTGTGTCACCTCTTCGGCTGAGATCGAACCAGCGTTCAGTTGGGTGAGCAATTCGGTGGCAGTAAAGTCAATGAGATTCATCGGCCTGTCAACGAACTAATCTCCCAACACGGCTGGAACGCGATAACATTCGTCGTCCCGCTTGGGGGCGTTGGCCAAGGCTTCGTCGCGAGTCAAGCTGTGCTGGAGGTCGTCTTCCGCAAATACGTTATGTTGTTCGACTCCGTGAGCCATCGGCGGAACGTCGTCGGTGTCTAGTTCACCCAGCAACGCCACGTACTCAACAATCTGACTAAGCTGGTGGGTCATTTGATCCAGCTCTTGATCGTTCAGTTGCAAACGGGCCAACAGAGATACCTGCTGGACTTGGGCACGAGTCAAGCTCATAACGGTTCGTGAGAGATCGGTGTAACGCAAATCAAGCCGATGCGTTTTGGCCTTGATTCTGGTTAGGATTACTCGGCAGCTTGAAAGGTGCTTGCTTGACGACTTTGCGAACAGCACCGCTGCGAATACATTGTGCACACACTTTGAGCGTCTTGTGGCTGCCATTGTCAGTCATCACACGTATCCGCTGCAAATTTGGCTTAAAGGACCGTCGGGTGATGCCCGTGATCTTCGTACCCACGCCGCCGAGGTATTTTGCCTTACCCCGAGTTTCGACCGAGTTGCCCATCTGAGGGCCTTTGCCACAAACTTGACATGCGCGAGCCATCGTGATCCTCGTTTTCGACTAGTATTCGTGTTTGACCGGTATGCGATTCTCTAGGAAACAGCGTTTGCTATGCGTTTGCTACTGCCATTTCCGTCGCAAGTTTTGGTCGGGAATTGTTCGCGAATCCTGCAGTATAGCGGTTTATACTCGGTTGGCAACCGCAAGTCCGGACGGCAAAAGGCAGTAAAAGCGGTTTCAAAACCTGTTGGCGTATAAGGGTGACCGTCTTCCAGGCTGTCGATCGCCCAAAATCGTTTTTTTCGACGGCCTGGAAGACGGTCACCCTTATCCGCTGTACGTGGTTTGGCAAGCCCTCTCGGCATTTTGGGGGTCTTGGTTTACTACGCGCTTCAATTCCCGAGAGCCCGTTTAGGAGTCCTGTTTTACGACAGGTATTATTTTCACTGGGCTCGCTTTTCGGCCTACGCGGGACTCACTCTGTGGTTGGTATTGCAGCTGTTTGGTTCGTATCTACAAATAGCCGACTACAGTTCGGTGTCGGCGCTTGCCCATTTAGGAGGATCCTTGACTGGAGCCGTATTCTGGCTGTTGGGGGGCCTGGTGGAACGTTGGCGACGGTCTATGGTCGGAACGTTCAAGTAGAGGGACCCCTTTTGAGATAGCGCTGTGGCTTCATCCCTCCATGATGGGGCTGTTTTGTTTTAAGGTTTTTTAGAGAGAGTGAGGATCCTGTCGAGCTTCAACATCGTGGGAATTTACCCGCATTCGGCTCAGTAGGAGCGTTGTCCTTCCGCTTTCGATAGCCCTTCCAAACCTTCTGTCGGATGGAGAAGAGGAAACGCAGATAGCACCGTGAAGTTCAGGAAGCGTCTAGCGGAGGTGCGTTCTGTGTGATGGCCAAAATTTGTTTCAGAACCTCTGGCGATGCACCAATGCCGTCGCCACTGTCGACTCGATGATTCCCATGCCAGTCAGTGAATTGACCGCCAGCTTCTTCGATCACGACTTGAACGGCTGCGGCATCCCAGACATTTAATTCGGGGTCGATCATGGCCAGGGCCCGTCCTGTGGCCACCAAAAGGTAGCCATAGCAATCACCCCACGTACGGGCAAACCAACTGCTGGCCTCCAATTGTTTCCAGGTGTCGGCTGCGCCACGGTCCACAAAACCTTGGAATGCGCTGGTCAAAAGCAGGCCGTCCTGTAACGCTATGTCCGATAAGACGTGAGCTGGTTGCGCTTCTTGGTCGCCTCGCACGTGCCAGGCTCCTGTATTCTTCGCGGCGTAGACACGTTCGTTCAACGCCGGAATTTCAATCACTCCGATGACCGTGCGTTGATGTTGTTGGACTGCTACCAAAGTTCCATACAGCGGAACTCCACTGATAAAGCTCTTCGTGCCATCGATGGGGTCCAGGATCCATACAAAGGAGGATGTGCCAGGAATCTCGCCGTATTCCTCTCCTAGAATCCCGTCGTCCGGGAAATTGTGCCGTATCCAATCCCTTAACAGCGTTTCCGTTTCCTGGTCGGCTTGTGTGACCGGTGACCCATCAGACTTTCGAGTCACATCGTAGCTGTCTTGTTGAAAAAATTTCAGCGTATGCTCGCCAGCTTGCCGTGCCCAGCGGACCGCTGCTTGATAACGAGCTCTGATTTGATCATCTTCTGGTTGCATGGAATCAGGCAAAGGGGTTTAAGTTATGGATCGTGAAAGGGACTGTTTTGATAGGAAAACCGCATTCGCCAGTCCGATTCCACTCACCTTGTCTTCTTCATCCTCCTCCAGGAGGCTCATCAGCAATTTTAGTGGAAGCAGCCTAGGGGTTCATCACAATCGTTTTTAAGGCTCGACTTAAGCGCGTTCGTTTCACGCAAGTCGATGTAGAGTTTGGAGACAGAGCCTTAGGTCTGGTCAACCTCAGAGGTACCGGGTGGCATCGCGATCAATTGAGACATCTTGATTTGATTCAATTGTTGACGCGCCGAGGATGAGATTTGTTTTAAAGCATTCTGCAGTTCCGTCTGTGAATCCAAAGAGAACCCTTCGTTAGCAGGAATTCCTGAATCGATCGGACCTTCGATGGCCTCGATGACGTCTAGCAAAGAGATTTCTTCTGGAGGCCGAACCAACGAATAACCACCGTCTACACCACGAGTTGACCGAAGGATTCCGTGGTTTACCAGACTACGCAGTATTTGCAACAGAAACCGTTCTGGCATCTGGCCTTCATTTGCCAACTGGCTGCAAGGGATCGGATGGCTAGCTCCCGATCGCGCCAACAGTAGTGTTGCCTGCAACGCATACGTCACGGTTCGCGACAGTTTCATCGCTCACGCCCTCTAAAAGAAGATCGGTACCTTACAACGCGGCCCTTGTCGAACGCGTAACCTAAAGAGCCTCACCCCAGTCCGGCACCAAAAGTACGACCTCACATCGCCTAAGTGTCCATCACATCCAACAAGTTTTCGTTGAACCTATACGATGCTCGGCAACTGAAACAACTGCCGGGACAATTATGCGCAAGTAACAGGGCTGTCGGGTCCGGACGGTCGTATGAAAATATAAGTAGAAAACACCGAAACCCAAACTCCCCGCACTCTACTTGGCAACCAATGTATAAAACGTTGGACGAAATGTCAACGAATTCAGATGAAGGGCGACTTCTATTTTTTTGAAAAAGAACGTAGGCCTTTTCAAACTGACTGCTTACTAAGCACGCAAACTGCTTGAACAGAAGAAGTTGTCTCGATTTGATGGTTTTGATGCCAAATTTGACGTTGTCCGGGAGTCTGTGCTGCGCGACCGCTTTGGGGGGAATGGGTTGTCTGGGTGGAGAGTGAATTGTGGTCGGATGGCTTTGTTGGGTACCGGTACGGTGTGCGTTAGACGCATTTCTACAGCTGACGCCTCCGAATCAGTTTTTGAACTTCGTCACCAAGCAGCACAGCTCGGTGGCGGCGTACTGTAACTTCGTGCTGACAAAAAATAGGCCGGACTCAAACGAAGTTGTCCTAAAAAAATAGATTCAGAAGAAAGTCAGTCG
>JAKVBZ010000086.1 GCA_022448645.1 Pirellulaceae bacterium | reverse complement strand
GTTCATCCGAAACAATGCGGGATTCTTCGTAGAGGTTTTCATCTTGGTGAGGATCCGGTGGACTTTCAACTCCTCCTGCATCACGTGCCTCACGTCGGTACGGTAGTCTACGATAGGAAGCCGTCGCCGAATTCGGTTGGCGTATTGACGAGGCCCGCTGCTGGGGAACCGTTGAATTCACTTGAGGAAATGAAGGATTCGCCTGCGGATGCCCAACAACTGCTGAAGGTTGTGTCTGTGGCTGCACCAACGCAGGAGCAGCTGCAGCGTTATCTTGCCATGCCGGATAATCAATGTTGCTTACGCTATAACTGGGCTCGCCCACAACGATTGGCTGATATTGCGAAGTTGGTGCGGCGTCCGCAGGATTAAAATTGCCAGCGTCCTGCGGCAAGGCTTCATTCCCAACCTGGATCCGAAACTTACGAACTCCATAAACATCGCTGGGAATCTCGCTAGAGATCGTTTCCCCAGACATCAACGCGTTAACCGTTTCCGGTTCCAGCTGGATGATGTACTCAAGGCTACCGTCTGACTGTGCTTGCCAGCCATAATCAACCCCAATCATTGCCACCAAAAATAGAAGCGTTGAACCGTCCATAGTCGTGCAACTCCTGAATGCTAAAACGATGACAGCAAACTATCGTACCGACACGAGGGGATACGGGTAAAGAGAAATATGTGGCCTCCCAACCAGACATGGTCAACTGGGAGGATTGGGCGCCGTAGAACACCACTACGGTGAACCGTTTGGTGGTCACCCCGGTCCTTCTGATTCCCCCAAAAAACAGGGCCAGTCCCTGTGGTCGGTAAACGCTCGCCAGCAGTCAGGTATGGGGGCTGTTACGACAACACGGTCGTGAGTCATAGGATGTTGGAACCCTATGCGAAAGGCATGCAGCGCTATCCAGCGAGCACGGGGATCACTCGTTTCCGGACCGAAGTCCCGTTGGGACAAATAGAGCGAATCGCCAAAAATCGGATGTCCGCGAGACGCCGCTTGCACACGAATCTGGTGAGTGCGTCCTGTTTTGAGCTGAATTTGAATCAACGTCACACTTCCCAACCGTGCCAAGACTTGGAAATCTAGCTCGGCCAATTTGCTGCCAGCTTGGCCCTCCCAAGAGATTTCCGCGCGGGCCTCATCTGGAATTTTCCTGATCCAATCCACCCACGTCCCCTCTTCTCCTTGAACGATTCCACCCACGAGTGCCAAGTAGGACTTTTGCACAATACGTGACTCGAATTGCTCAGAAAGACGCCGCGCCGCGCGGGCGTGTGCCGCTAGCACCAAGGCACCCGAAGCTGGTCGGTCGATTCGGTGTGGCACACCGAGGTAGATGTTTCCCGTTTTCTTCTGCCGACGCTCACGAAGAAAGCCTTTCACCCGCACTTCCAAGCTATCGATTCCGGGCGGAGCCTGCGTTAAAACTCCTCCCGGTTTGGAAACGACCAAGCATGGCCCTTGATCATAGAGAAGGTCAAACCCAAAGGAACGAGAATCTGCTTGCATCTTTTTACCAGCCGTGGTGAACCAAAAGAACGTAACAACAAACCTGTTCGGTAAGGACACTGTTGACTTGTACGTGGAACCTGCTCGTACCTTATCATCTGGTCCACCGTTCGGCAGCTTCGCAACCGGCCATCAGTTGCACCTACCTCGTGGACCTGCTCCAACTAACCAGGCTGACCTACCAGCCTGGGGGCCATAGGTCATCTACGGGGCTTATCCACTCCAAATTCGTCACGATATCAACGCCGTATTGGCTTACAGCTCTCACCTCTCCAATAAAATAGTGAATATGAAACCCCTGGGATACTTGTAGGCCATCGGTAACAAAAAACAATTATAGGAATTCTTCAAAGTTTTCCGTCTGCTGAGACGATACCATACTTGCCGAATACCCCCTCAGCGTTGCGCTTATAGCGTGATTGCTAGGAGAGGATTTCAGTGGGCGAAATGTGTCGAGCTAGACTCCGCCACGGCTGATGTATGGTGGACACCAAAAATTAGCGAGACCATCGCAGACATTCGCAGTAAAAATTAGTTCAGGGGGGCTCCTGACGATTCATCGGACCGCCGCATGGCGAGCCAGCTGGAGCCAATATTTTTCAGCTTATCTCATTTACCCTGTGCTGACACTCTTTCATGTTTTGCATGTGAAAGAGTCCACCTGTGAAGAAAGCTTCGATGATCCCGCGAACTCTCCGTTTTTGTTTACTGGCGCTGTTTAGCGGGCTGACATCTACAGGCTGTCACCCGATCCAGCCCTTTTATTTCCATGAGGACGGGGATCTTTCGCACTTTCTGGACGTAGCCTACGACATTGAAAACCCAGATGTCGATACGTGCTCACTCCCAGACGCGTCTGAAACAAGGGCACCGCTTACCGTACTCAACCGCGACTTTGACGAGTTCTGGGACCTAACTCTCGAACAAGCAATCTCCACCACGTTACAGAACAGCAAGGTGATACGAACAGTCGGATTCGGTGGTGGCGGCAGCCTCATTCAATCGGCAGTCGGATCATTTAACGGAGCCATGGGTGCACCAACGAACCTATTGCAGAACCCCGACTTTGTGCAAACGGTTTACGAACCCGCCATCCAGGAAACCGATCCCAACGTGGGTGTTGAAGGTGCTTTAGCGGCATTCGACGCTCAATTTGCTGCGAATCTATTTTGGGACCGCCGTGACCGACCGCGTAACCTGTCCCGTGATGCAGGTTTCTTCAGTAACCTTGACGCTCAAGACTTGGCGACCAGTCAGGCCGAATTGTCGAAGCGGCACGCGGCGGGAACTCAAACTGCTATCCGTACACGCCATCAATATGACAACCTCCGTGCCAGAACAGCTCAGCAGCCGCTGTCTACTTTTTGGACGACGGAATGGGAAGCCGAAATCCGTCACCCGTTGATGCGAGGCGGCGGCGTGCAAGTCAACCGTATTCCCATCGTGATCGCACGTATTCAGACCGACATTCGCCTTGCTGACTTCGAGCAGGCCGTACGCGACATGGTGCTACAGGTAGAAACTTCGTACTGGGAACTGGCATTCTGCTACCGCGTGTTGGATGCGGAAAAACAAGGTCGAGACAGTGCGTTGGTGACTTGGAAGAAAATCGAAGCTCTGTCAGGTAAGCTCCAAGGTGGTGAAGCCGACAAATTAGCTCAGGCCCGGCAACAGTACTTTGAATTTCAAGGTCGTGTCGTGGCAGCGTACGGTGAGTTATTCAGGAGCGAAAACCGACTTCGGTTTTTGATGGGATTAACCGCCTCAGACGGACGCCTCATTCGCCCAGTAGACGAGCCAACAGCTGCTCTGGTGAGATTCGAGTGGCACCAAATCCTTTGTGAATCGTTGACAAGAAGTGTGGAGCTGCGATCTCAAAAGTGGCGTATCAAACAACGTGAGATGGAGTTGATCGCTGCGAGAAACAACCTACTTCCACAATTCGACGCGACGACACTGTATCGTTGGGTCGGCGTAGGTGATGAGCTAATTTCAGCAGACCGCCAACCGGTAAGTTTTCCGGGGATCGGGTCGACATCTTATCAAGAGTTGACAGACGGCCAATACCAAGAGTTCCGCGTTGGATTCGAGTTCGGCTTCCCTTTAGGCTTCCGTCGTGAACTGGCAGGTGTCCGTCAGTCGACGTTACGGCTGGTACGTGACAAGGCCGTTTTGCAGGAAATGGAACTGGAAGCTGGCCATCAACTGGCTGACTCAATCATGAGCCTGGATGGCAACTACATGTTGACTCAAACGACACTCAACACCTTGGACGCCGCGAACCAGGAAGTGGAAGCTGTCGAGGTAGCCTACGAGGCAGGAACCGTCACCTTGGACTTGCTACTGGACGCGCAACGCCGACGGTCGCAGGCCGAACGATCTTACTTTCGGGCTCTGCTGAGCTACAACCAGAACATCGCTCAGATCCATTCGCGAAAAGGGTCACTGTTGGAATACAACAATGTCTCCCTTGCCGAAGGTCCTTGGCCAGAAAAAGCTTACTGGGATGCTACTGGTCACGCTCGTCGTCGCGATGCCAGCACGTACATGAACTTCGGGTTTACCCGTCCCAGGGTAATTAGTCGCGGGCCAGTCAAACAGCATCAAGAAACCGTAAACTCAACAGGGGCAAATCCCGGAACTGGATCCGGAGAGGTTCTGTTACCGCAAAAAGCCCCCGTGAAGATGCAACCCTTGAACCCCACGAATGCACCGTTGGTACCACAACACGAGGCCCGAGAACGCAGCTTTGACTGGGGCAACGTTGGCGTGGAACTGCCCCACGAATCGCCTCTTCTGAGTAGACAGTAGCCAACGGCATCGCATTCGCAATGGGAAATACCAGGTGAATTCGCAGGAAAATCAGATACCATCCTGCACTCACCATCCCGCCTCTCGCTTTCTCCACCTGCCACTTCCCCGAAGGGCCTCGTCTGGCGTACACTGACGGTCGTATTGGTATGATCTTTTTTTTCAATGCGAACGTGGAATGACAACCATGTTTTTTTCCCTGGACGGTGTCGACGGAGTCGGCAAGTCGACACAAATAAATCTTTTTTGCCGATGGTTAGAGGAATCGGGTCGTTCGGTTGTCACATGTCGTGACCCAGGGACGACCGTTCTTGGTGAAGCCATTCGCAATCTATTGTTGTCAAAGCAGCATGCAGGAATGTCCCGCCGTACAGAAATGCTGCTTTACATGGCTGCGCGCTCACAACTGGTCTCCGAAGTCATTCGGCCAGCCTTACAAAACGACAAAGTCGTGGTGTCTGACCGCTACCTGCTGGCCAACGTGGCTTATCAAGGGTACGGTGGACAGTTAGACGTTCAGTCGATCTGGGAACTCGGCAAATTGGCAACGGACAATATACTTCCCCACATGACTTTTATCCTCGACATGGACGGTGATGCGGCGTCCAGACGAATCCAACGGGACAAAGATCGTATGGAATGCCAGGGAGACGAGTTCCGAGAAAGGGTACGGCAAGGCTACCTCAGTGAAGCTGAGCGATGCCCGGATCAGATTGTTGTGATTGATGCCAATCGTGAAATTGACAAGATACAGGCTGATATCCAGCAGGCAGCAAGTAGGATCCTTTGAATCACATCGTCCATGTCAAACATTCAGAAACAGCTATTGGAGAAATCCGAACATTGTTCGAATCGTTCCATTCGAACATCAAGCCTTGAAACTGCTTCTTATTTTTTCATGCAATTCATTCCGTTGATTTCTAATTCATCATGAGCTGGCAGGACATCCTGGGACACGAAAACGTCGTGGAGCGTTTCCGCAAGTGCGTGCAGCGAGGTCGGCTGGCAAGTAGCTTTCTGTTTGCAGGGCCTCCAGGAGTAGGAAAATTCCGTTTCGCACTCGAGCTGTCGGCCGCGTTATTGTGCGAAAACTGTCCAGGAGGTGAATTGGACGCGTGTGGGACTTGCCCCGCATGCCAACAGGTACACAGCGAATCCCATCCAGACTTGGAGATCGTCCGTAAACCGGCAAATCGGTCTTACTTACCGTTAGAATTCTTTGTTGGCGATAAAGATCACCGCCTGCGAGAAGGCCTGTGTCATCGCATCAGCTTAAAGCCGTTCTGCGGAGGGCGAAAAATCGCCATTATCGACGACGCCGACGACTTGAATCTGGAAAGTGCCAATTGTTTGCTCAAGACTCTCGAAGAGCCTCCCCCACGATCGGTACTGATCCTGATAGGAACTAGTGAGCATAAACAACTCCCAACGATCCGGTCACGCTGCCAGATCATTCGCTTCGGAGCGTTACCACTGGAAATCGTGCAACGACTGATCATCGAACAAGGATTAGCGGCAGATGCTGAAGCGGCACGAGATTTGGCAGAGTTATCCGAAGGCAGCCTCACAATGGCCCAGGAGTTTGCTGACGAGGAGCTTCGTGATTTCCGTGAGCAACTATTTCGACACCTGGCTCATCCTCACTCGGACTCCGTGGCATTTGCAAAAACTTTAACGGCATTTGTTGATCAGGCCGGAAAGGATGCTCCGGCCAAAAGACGGCGGATGCGACAGGTCATCTTGTCAGCCGCCACATTCTATCGGACATGGCTGCGGCATCAGGCTGGCGCCCTCTTTGCCAAATCTGAGGATATCATGCAACGGACGATCGGTGAGGCCTTGGACAAGTGGCCCCAAGGACAGCAACACGTTGCTGACAAGTTAGATCGCTGCCTACTGGCCGAAGACCAACTCAAGGCAAATGCCAACGTATCGACACTATTGGAATGCTGGGTGGACGATTTAACAGGTTGAGACCAAGAAGGAAACGGCGATGGCCGTGAAGCCAGGAAGTCTGTGTAAACATTGCCGAGTGTGACGTTTGTTGCAAAAACATGTCCTACAGCAAATCACAAAGCACCAGACTTCGACGCCTGGAAATTTCCAAAATTATCTTCACGAAATAGTTGACAAAGCAATTAAATCGACAATAATTGGTTGTTTTGGCAAGGCCCCCACCTAGTGTCGTGATTCCCCACCTGATCTCCGTTTCGACGAGTCTGAAAACGGTCAATCACGAGCCAGCTTTGCCATATTTTGACTCTGGCCAAAATCGAGAAGGTCACTGTTGAATGATGTGAAGGCCCGTCTACGATCGTGATAGCGAAGGCGGAGATGCAGGAATAGGACGTGAATGCTCACGACAATCTGGATGTCGAAAACCTATAGCATGTTCGACCTGAGACGTCGGCAAATCGCAGATGGTGAAATCAGGTGTTAACAAAGTGTTTGTTGACGCTTGCTACCGTCAACTAAATTTGTTTGACATAGGTCAAGAAAACTTGTTTCGTTGAACTATCACCGAATATTTGTTGTCACAGAAGAAGTGTGACGTAGTGGTACTTAAAACGTGAAAGAATCGGGAGGCTAAGACAGTCGATGCAAGAAGTGCAGAATGTGTTTGATGCGATTATTAAGTACGGTCATGACGAGGACTTTGCGCCCAGTGTAAACGATGAGTTTACTCCTACGGACGCCCCCGCAGGTTCGATGTCGAAAATCGATCTATTGCGACAGAGAGTCGAGTCAGGGCTACCATTATGGCACGACGAGGACCGTTCGGACTATTCCGGTCTGACAGGTGTTGTTCGTCCCCGCGACTAGGTTAGCAGCGGTTTGGTTTAGCTCAGCGATTTCACACCTGAATGAATTGAGTGCGGGCTGGAACAGTCCATTGGTGCAACAAAAACGAAGGAGGCCTTTTATTGTGAAAGGCCTCCTTTCTTTGTGCGCCGAAGGACAAAACAACGGCGTAACAGTCACACCGTAACGTCAGACTTCGCCTCCAGCTCATCTCGCAGGACCAGTACGTTCATCGGTGCGTCCACACCAATACGAACTTGCTCACCTGACACACGAATGATTGTAATCACAATCGAATCATCAGCAGAAATCAGTTTCAATTTTTGGGACTCTTTCCGTGATAGTATCAGCATGGTGCGTTAGCTTTCATGGCAGTTTCTTGATGCATATGAGTTACTGGAGGACACTGGATTGTCAACGGTTCGTTGCAAGCCATTTTCCCGACAATCGTAGAACCACTGTTCGTGAGGATCCATCCATGGATCTTAGGATAGCGGCTCGAAAAAGTAGCTACGTACTTAACTGCGGAGCCTGAGGTAATCGCAAAATCGACGTACGTTCACCCGCCGAATCGTAAAACAACACGTTGTTGCCGTCAGATTCCCAGATGGCCGTCAAACGTACGCTGCGGGGACCATACAGACAAAAAAAGACTCCACATGGTGTTCCACTGCGAGTTAGAAGACGGTCCGTCATCTGAAAGATGCCGGGTTCTAATTCATTATGTTCACAAATATTTCTGTACACGTAGTTTCGTAAATCCTGGAGGGTATTAATTTCAAGCGCAGAGGCCATCATAGGAAGCACAGTCTCCATGGAATGAATAAGTTAAAATTGCGAATGAATAGAGATAGATACCAAACTCATTTTTGTTATGAGTCAACTCTTTTCGGACCGCTGAAAGTCGGACGGATGGTGTGATGTCCGATGGGTCCGAAAACGTCCCGGGGTGGGGGAAGGTAGTAACGTTGCCTCGTGGCTAATATTACTTATCGGCAATTTAAGCCGATTTGCTTTGCAAGGAAGACAAGGAAATTTGAGAGGTTATTAACCATTGCAATTTTCGGGAGCTTTCGACAACTTGAGTAAAATAACAAGCATTTTCCGACATGCGTTTCCCGTTGCGCCTCACATTCTACTTCGGTGAAGGAATGACCACTGACAACAACTATCTCCACAGAACTCGTGTCACGAGATATGGCGATGACTCATCGAAAATTCAGCTGGGAAACCGGAAATCCACTTCGATCGGGCTACTGCTTCCAGGTAAAATTGTTCCCTACAATAAATCATGAGCTCTTTTTTTAAGGTGAGAGTGATGGTCCCGAGAATATGCCAATTGAGTCTTGTTTGTTTTTGCACTTTGACTTGCAGCGCTGGCGAGTTGATTCTGAGTGAAGAGTCCCAGGTCCGGGCGACGGTGGTCGTCAGTGAGAACGGTCCTGAATACGAGAAACATGCTGCAGCCGAGTTGGCTGATTTTCTTAGCCAAGTGACCGGTGCTACGGTTCATGTCGCAGGACTCGACTTTCAAGGGAATAGCACGCGGCTCCTGGTGGGAACTCAGGCAGCTAAGTTAGCCGACAAGGCGTTTAGCTTAAAGGACGCAGAACCGGAGACTGTCGTCCTTCGCACCGTTGGCAACGATTTGATCGTTGCCGGTCAAGGCACTAGAGGAACCTTATACGCTGTGTACACGTTTTTGGGAGAGGTCATAGGTTGTCGCTGGTGGACAAGCTCAGAAAGTACGATCCCGCGAAAAACCACCTTAAGAATTGACCATCTGAATTATGTGTACGCGCCGCAGATCATTTTCCGTAAGCCCTACTGGAGTTTTGCGATTAATGATGCCAACTGGAACATTCGCAATATGGTCAACGGCATGGCCATCAACAAACTGGATCGAAAGCTAGGGACGATTCCCGGTGAGTTAGGAAAATGTCATTCCTATTACGAGTTTTTGCCGCCGGAAAAGTATTTTGACCTACATCCAGAATGGTACAGCCAAGTTGACGGCAGGCGCCTCAAGAGTGGCGGACAATTATGCTTAACGAATCTTGCCATGACGCAAGAATTCACAACCAATGTTCTTAACGCCATCGGACCAGAAAAGGGGCAGTTGGGAAGAGACCTAGAAGTCTGGGTGGCTCAGAACGATTGGGGGAACCATTGTCAGTGCGATAGCTGTTCGCGGCTGACATCCTCCGAAGGCTCGCCATCTGCCGGGGTAATTTACTTTGCGAACAACGTCGCCAATACGGTGGCCAAGCATTACCCCAACGTCATGATCAAAACCTTTGCCTATGATTGGAGTCAGCAGCCACCTCGCAACTTGGCCCCGGTAAAAAACGTCATTGTACAACTTGCCACCACCGGCTGCTCTTACTTCCAGGCTTACAACGACCCTCAAAACGCTCACTTTGCTGAAATCCTCCGTGCGTGGGGAGCCCTAGCACCGTCGTTGTATGTCTGGGATTATCCAATCAATATCTCGGCCTATGTCGCACCTCATCCCAATCTACGGATTCAGAGCGAAAATCTGAAATTCCTTGCCAAACATAACGTGCGAGGAATGTTCGCCAACGCCAATTGGGATGGGGGAACCAGCTGTGCCGAGTTCGGACATTTGCGCGCATGGACCTCTGCCAAGTTGTATTGGAATCCGGACCTGGACGGCAACGAACTCATTCGCGAATTTGTTTACGGTTACTATGGTGCAGCTGGAAAGTACATCGAACAATATATCAATCTGACCCACGATATCGTCGAATCTGGCAAGATCCCATCGTTGGGAATGGGAGCTTATCCTGGTGGCAGGGCGTTTACCTCTCTGGAAGTGCTCATCAAAGCGATGCAGCTGTTGTACGAGGCGAAAACATCGGTCGCAGAAGATTCGGAGCTGCTGAACCGAGTTGAAGTGGTTGAACTCCAAATGCTGTACCTGTGTTTGCTTGACTGGGATCGGTTACGTTTCGAAGCGGAACAAACTGGGCAAACCTGGCCGATGAGTGTCGACATTCAAGACGTGTTCCAGCAATTCCAAGAAGTCATGAAACGCAATAAGGCTACCGCCATATCCGAGAAAAATGCGCGCGGTTGGTGGCCTTTTGTGGAGAAACGTGTCAAATATGGCGAGCCGGGTGCCGCACCAAAGGGCTTGGAGACTATTTCACCCCAGTATTGGCAAGTGATTCAGGATTCATACTTCTGGGCACCGAATCCAGCTTCCTGTTCGACCGCTGCTCGTGACGAACTCGCTTCGGATGAACGAGCCGCCCGGGCGGTGATCGCTGACGGTACGCGGATTCTGGTAACCGAAGTGTGGCGAGTCCCCATCCTCGCCTATGCCCAAACCGTTCTCAAAAAACCGATAAAGCTCTACGCCACCATCCGCTGTGAAATGGACAAGCGCGCAGGGGACATCCTTACCATCAAACCGGGTAATCAAGAATCATTTACCCTGACCGCTGAAATGATTGAGGGCATCGGCTATGAAGAGTACTTGGTCGGCAAATACGACAGTCTTGGCGATTGGACCACATTCGAGTTACACACAGCCAAGAACCCCAATGTCAAGCAGATTTGGATCGACCGTCTTTGGATCGAAATTGTGGCTGAAGAAAATGAGATAAAAAACAGACTCAAAGACCACGAGGCGTTACCGTAACCGCCAGGGTGTTAGCCACGATCATGGAAATTCGATCAGGTTCTTTATTCTGTGGAAGAACACGAACGAAGAATGACCTGACATCGTTTTCCCCAGCAAAACAAACCTTTCCACCAACCTAAGGCCTGTTGCGTACCTTTGCCAGATATTCCTTCCATTCCAACGACGTCCAGTTACGCAATTCGTGGTCGACTTGGGCCTGCAGCTTGGAATCGGTAGGCGATATTCCTTCCGCAAATGTGTGTATCGCCTTCTGACGATATGTCCGATCATCGAAGAAAATCGCCACAGAAACCTCTTCGGGCATCAAACCATGCTGCTGCAACGTCTCATTCAAGTGCAGACGTGCCTGAGGTGGCCAGTCCATAAGGCAGAAATTCAACCGTGCGGTAGCGTCTGCAAATTGAAGGTAACGGTTAATAGTCGCAACTTCGACGTCTGCGTGACCACTTACGTCATAACGTATTTTGTCTCCTCGCAAACGCAGCCTCGTGCCGGATCGCTCTACATCAACCTGAAAACCGGGTTGAGCCAACTCGTGAAACCATGCTGGAAATCTGCCACTCCGAACTCGAACGGCCATTTGTTCTTCGTGTTGTTTCAACACCTCAATCGAAACAGAAGTTGTCACCCGGAGACTACGATTGACGAGCGTGAATACAAGTTGCTTGAGATCCAACACTACTACAACTTCGTGAGCTGTTTTTCCTACTGAAGCCAGGATGGGGATATCATAGACTTGCGTGCCGACAAACAGCGTAACGGTGTGAGAAGTCGGGTGTTTTTGCTGGTCCAAAACGGTCTGCGTTTCTACACGGAAATCCTTAGCTGAAAGCCAAGACACATCCATTGCCAACAAATTCAGGCCTAGAACCAGTGCGAACAACAATCGTGCTAACAATTTCATGGTAGGGTTCCTTGGAACGGCGAAGGATACTTGACTTCGGGTGCTAGCGTCCAGCCGAGATTTCGGCGTCCCTGGTAGGCCAGTGTCTCATCACTTATGATTGGGAGTGTCTCTTGGTTGGAAAATTCTTGCTGCAACTGGATAGGTGGATTACGTATGGCGGCTAGTTCCATTCAGCGTGTTTTAGTTACAGGCGGAGCTGGATTCCTTGGATCACACTTGTGCGAGCGACTTGTCGAAGACGGCCAGGATGTCATCTGCCTGGACAACTTTTTTACCAGCCAGAAGGCCAATGTGGAGCACTTACTGGGCAAGAAGAACTTCGAACTCGTTCGACACGATATCACCGTTCCCATTTGGCTCGAAGTCGATCAGATTTACAATTTGGCCTGCCCCGCCGCACCTGGCCACTACCAATTCAATCCCATCAAGACCATCAAAACCTCGGTGATGGGAGCGATCAATGTGTTAGGCATGGCAAAACGGTGTCAAGCCACTGTACTCCAAGCCTCCACCAGTGAGGTCTATGGAGACCCCGAAATCCACCCACAACCGGAAGACTATCGTGGCAACGTTAATCCAATTGGGCCCCGAGCTTGCTATGACGAAGGCAAACGTGCAGCAGAAACTTTGTTCATGGACTATTACCGGATGCACAAGGTCGATGTACGAATTGTAAGGATATTCAACACGTACGGCCCCCGAATGCATCCGTTCGACGGCCGCGTCGTGTCGAACTTCATCTGTCAGGCGGTCGCTGGGCGTGACCTTACGATTTTTGGAGATGGGTCACAAACTCGATCGTTCTGCTATCGAGACGACCTTGTAGAAGGACTGATCCGGGCCATGAATGCCGACAAAGAACTAATCGGACCAGTCAACTTGGGAAATCCTACAGAGTTCACTATTCGTGAATTGGCGGACATGGTCATGGATCTCACCAAGACATCATCGTCGTTGGTACAACGCCCACTCCCTCAAGACGATCCAGTGCGCCGGCGTCCCGATATTAGTCTGGCCAAGCGAGATTTAAATTGGGAACCGGTCATACCTCTCCGCGAGGGTCTACGTCAAACCATTAAATGGTTTCAAGCAATTGACCCAAGTCAATATCGGCCCCCCACGCCCAACTACGAACTTTGAACCACAAACCGTCTCCGAGAAGATGACCAATCATGTCACTTACACCGACTCGGACACCTTTTCCCCTGATTGGGATCGACGGCGTTGCCATCGGTAGAATAAAAAGACAATGATCAAAGCAGTGACCATACCCAAAATATCTGCTCCCCAATCTTTCCAACTGCCATATCGACCAGGAATGGGTATCTGCAATAACTCATCGCAAGCCGCATACAGGCCCAGAACAACAAACAAGCGTCGTGCATCTGTAGTCAGCGACACATCTGGCCGGCGAATTGCCATGAGGAATAAAACTGATAAAATGAAATACGCGACCCCATGAGCCACCAGGTCCGACACGGTGAACGGTAAGTCAATGAACGCTTCACCTGGAATGTGTGTTGCAGCGAACAGAGCACACCAAAACACAATCAGCAATGAAATGGCATATTTGCGTTTGAATTCGATCATACTAAAAGCTGACTCTCAAGAAGGCTTCATCGAGGGCAAAGTTCGTCTGACATCGTACGAGTGAGCTGAAAAGATGTTTGACAGTTTGCTGACATCTGAGCCAATTGCCCCTTCCGACGAAGCTCTCGTCAGCGCGGATGAAGTTGTTTTATGGAGTCAATTCCCTGCGTTGATCGACGCCTTCGCCAACGTCCTCGACAGCTTTGCGGGGACACGCATTGGACTGCAAATGCAAGCCAGTTCAACGTGTCTCGCTCTGCTAGCCGCTCTGGAACGGCTGCAGTGTGACACGATCTTAGTTTCTGGGCAACTGGACAGGCAAGGCGCCACCGAACTGGTAGAACCTCTTGGCGCTTCAGCCGTCCTGTGTCAGTCGCCAAATCAACAGGGAGACGCTTCTGCTAGGTTGGATATTCATGAGTTCGCTGGCCGCACCAACTCGGTGGAGACTGAGGTCGGTGTCACCATCTTAACATCTGGTACGACGGGTCGCCCTAAAGCTGCTCGACATACATGGACAAGTTTGTCTAGGCCGGTACGTCAAGACACACTGCATTCTCATCCCCGCTGGTTGTTATCGTATGCACCTCACCTGTATGCTGGCTTGCAGGTAATCCTACAATGCCTCGTGAATCACGGGTGCCTAATAGCTCCAGCACCAGGAACACCGCCGAATGACATTGTTGGGTTGATGAAAAGCGGCCGTGTCCAATTTGCTTCTGGGACGCCTTCCTATTGGCGGCGACTGGTACTTTTCGGAGATGTCTCTCAGCTAGCAGATTTACCTCTCCAGGTGATCACTTTGGGAGGCGAGGCGGTGGACCAACAAATCCTGGACCAGCTGCATCACCTTTTCCCACAAACTCGGCTAGTTCACATCTATGCCACAACAGAGCTAGGTCGTTGTTTTTCCGTAACCGACGGCCAGGAGGGTTTTCCTGCCTCCTATTTCGATCAACCATCAAGCGATGGCATCGAACTGCGTACCGTGAACGGCGAGTTACAGGTTCGTTCGGCCAATCGAATGAGCGGTTATGTCGATCAACCACCAACAGACTCTAACAGCTGGACTGCGACTGGAGACTTGGTGGTCGTACGGGGACAACGTGTCTTTTTCGTCGGCAGGCAATCCGAACTAATCAATGTCGGAGGCAACAAGGTACATCCCCTGGAAGTCGAGCAAGTGATTCGTGGTGTACCTGGCGTGTTGGATGTACGGGTGTACGCCCAATCGTCATCCATCGCCGGCCAATTGGTAGGCTGTGACATCGTGCCCGACAACAAGGCAAACCCAGAATCACTCCGCGAACGAGTGGCAAACACCTGCGCAGACCAGCTAACACCGTTTCAGCGCCCGCGCGTCATCCGTTTTGTGAAAGCAATTCAATTGTCAATCGCTGGAAAAACCCAACGTCTTTGACGCCAGACTAAATGGCTACCACAGCGGGGAGAAGAAATCTCTATCGTCGTGCTGACAATAGCGGATAATAGTGGCCGTAGTTGCTAAACCGGGTAGGGTGCCCTGTCGGAAAGACTCCTTGGCCTGCCTGTTGCGACTGCGTCAAGTCACGTCGAACCGTGTTGATCTGACTCTGCATGCGCTGCATCTGTTCTATCTGACGATCTTGCTCTTCGGCACGGCGTCGCGCTTCCATTCGAGGCCGCACCCGTGTGAAATAAGTGGGTTGGCCGGTACCACTAAAATTGTCGACGCTCAACAGACTCAAATAAGGGCTGACCGTTGGTCGACTAAATATCCGAGCGCTTAATGATTGAGCTCCCCTAACACCAAATTGAGCTTGAGCCAAGTCTGCCGACATGGCGACGAGCATCACCGTCAGGATTTGGATACCCAGGACTTTGTATGTCATGGTAAGCCTTTCTAATATCCGATTGCACCTAAGGAATGAAGAGCCAAAGGTCGGCCCGGGACGTCAGGCAGGTGGCCGCTTCTCAGACACATGACCCTGCTTAGCATCCTGCGAATGGCATCGCCAACTCATTCTAAGCATAGTCTAATCGTACAACACTTTGATCACACCAACGTTGATCCGTTTCTAGAACGGTACAAATCTTCCTTCCGGAAATCTCTGTAAAAGCTGTACGGTTTGTCCGCCAAGCAGCGAGAATCCCAACATACGTTCGAACGGGGCCGTAATTTTGGCAATCGTACCGTCCAACAGAATAAATTTGTCTTCGCCGATAAATATTCGGTCACCGGGTAGTATTTGGTAGTTCGTTTGGGTGGATCCACCTTTTGTAATAGCAACCCAATCAATGGGTAAGATCTGATCACAACCAACGCCGCTGGGAGCCGGTCGGGCGATCCACATTTTACGTTTATTCGACTGTCGCTGCGTTCCGCCAATCAACGCCATCGCATCCAACACGGTTTCATTACCGGTAACTGGCAAACGAACAACACCATCACCAAACCCAGCTCCTTCAATAATCACATAATACACTTTGCTGTTATATGCAAAGACGTCCAACGAGATCTTAGGTTCTTCCAGGAACTTGGACAGATGTTCTTCAATCGCTTCACGCGCTTCGTCTAAAGTCATCCCACTGACATACACACTGCCGTAGGTTCCCAGAGTAAGCGATCCGTCAGGGCCGACCAGATGTTCACCGGCGATTTGTTGCTGACCAGCAATTTGAGCAAGCGATACAGCAAGTTGCGGCGTTGACAGTTCTGCAGACAAATGCTGGCGAATAGCGTCTTGGGCTTCACGCAGTGTCATTCCGGAGACCTTCACTGAGCCGTACAACGCGCCCAGATTCACGTTGCCATTGGGTTCGACTTGAAAGTAATCCGCCAAAGGAAAGTCTGGATTGGAACCCGGTGCCACAATCTCCAGCACATCAAACGGCTGAATCTCGTAGGGCGCCTTGGGCACCAACCGCAACACGTCGATTAACAACACGTCTGGCGGTTCAAGACGATATTTTGGCAACGCCATTTTTGCCAATTCTTTAGGCGGTTCTTTGCCAGGACCTGCTAACCGCAAATTGGGGACGTCCTGGGACGGACCATCAGGCAGAGGATTTCCAGCAACGTCGAGATGCACATCCACGTGATCCTCCGTAAAGGTCACTGGCCGGACATTGCTATCGGCGATAATGTTTCCCGATGAATCGGCGTTTGACGTTGAGGTAGCGGAATCGTCGGCACCTTGAAGTTCCCGCACTAATTCGCTGCTCAAGTCATAAGGTGTTTGCGAGCTACGCGGCGGGGTCACACTGCACCCGGCAAGGAATGTCCAGCCTAGTATCAAAGCGAAAGTAGACCCAAAGCGACCGTACAAGGTTCTATGAATATCCATTTCCAACACCTTCTCAGGGGAGACGACTAACGGTGACCGGATTCTATTTGACCGGCACAATCGCAATAATCGGCAAACCTTATCAGTTTCTTTGCCACATTTCCTTCTAAGGTGCCAAAAAGATTTAATTCCCTGATAATTCAACTGTTCATGGTCCGGATTTGGCGAGTCTGCTATTACTGATTCTAGTGCTTGTACACACAGCCAGCTTGACGTCATTAGCATCACCCGTATAGGCATTAAAACATGCTGTCAACTTGTTTGACAATTTTTAAAAGCCTGCTTAGAGTGAATGGACCTGCTTCGGTTGGGCAACCAAATCCACCGTTTTTTGCCCCCTGACAGGTCCCGAAACTCGTTTTTTCGGCATTCAGTGACACCGTCCCAAGTACGCAACTTGGTCCTCCGAATTCAATCTGAATTCAAATGGAATAGTGCACTGCCGAACTAGATTTCCCCTTCGAGATCGTCGCCATGAGGAAAGTGTAATGCCAGCAGATCCACACCCCCAAAAAGGGGACTCGAACTTGGGCACAAAATCAGCCACCAAGTCAAAGCCAACAAGTGTAGACGCCAAAAACTCAGACCTTGGCAAAGACGACCACATTAAATGGATTGCGATTATTATAGGCGTCATAGCTCTGGTAGCAGCCAATCTTAATTCGCTATGGCCAGTTGCCATCGGTTGGAAGAACCCCCAATACTCTCACGGATATCTCATTCCGTTATTCGCAGCCGTCTTACTTTGGATTCGCCGTGAGCCGTTCCAGAAGCCTAGCACGCTGCATATGTGGTGTGGCGTTGCTGTATTGGGCCTCGCTGTGATCATGCGTGTGATAGGCACGCGTTTCGTTGTGTTCGCCATTGACAATCTATCATTTATTCCATCCATTCTATCTTTGTTCATTATCTTCGGCGGTCTTGCCGCGTTGCGATGGGCGACAGCTCCTGTTTGCTTCCTGACATTCATGTATCCACTGCCAGGTTTTATGGTGGACAATATCTTGCGACCGTTGCAGACATTCGCCACCCAAGCGAGTACCTTTTCTCTGCAAACTCTGGGAGTTGAAGCTTACCAAGTCGGAAACAAGATTAACTTGGACCACATGGAACTGGGTGTTATTGACCAATGTAGCGGCCTTCGCATGCTGACGATCTTTATCGCGTTGTCAACTGCCATCGCGATGATCTTAACACACCGTCCGATGTGGGAACGACTGGCCCTGGTAGTTAGTGCGGTTCCGATTGCCATCCTGGTCAACGTCATACGGATTACCATTACTGGGATTTTGTACAATCTGCAATTCAGCAGCAAACTGGCCAATCATTTGTTTCACGATTGGGCCGGATTTTTCATGATGCCCATTGCACTCGGGATGCTGTTTTTGGTGATGCAGGTGTTGTCACGCCTTTTGGTGGAAACCAGTCAATTACCCGCCAGCGTTGTCAAGCGAAACCAGCCTCGTAGTACCGGACCGTAGCATCCGAGTGGTCCCAACCACCCGATGGGTACCGGACCTACCGATGGCTAACAACCGAACGTTTAGTGATGGCAAAGGTGACAAAATGAAACACAAACAAAATACATTGGTGGCAAAAATACAACACTTGGCGACGGTCGGCAGTAATATCGTGGACGAATTGCCTGCTAATCCCTCACATTCAACTCACGTTTGACGTGCCGTGGGATTTGGCGCGATTCTTGCATGTCTCTTCATTCAGTCCGCGCGATATTCGGCCGCATTAAGCTGATTAACTTCCCCCCCAAGGAGACAATAAGCGAATGTCAGTCAACGATCCAAACCAAGACCCTTCTCCTCCAGCGAACATGTCATCAACAAATCTACCGGCCGTACCAGTGTCCTCGGACCAACTAGCGACCGCGAATGCGTCTGGCATGATGTGGAATGAACGACGCGATGCGGATGAAGGTATCAACGTTGTAAAGCTGTATCACGCCTTCCGAAGGCGATGGTTACTTGCCACTGCATTCGGCCTACTCACAGCCTGTACATTGTTGGGCCTCTTGCTTTTCTTCTTCCCCAGCAACTTTGAAGCGGAATCCCTCATTCAAGTCCGACGTGACAAACACCACGTCATTGCACAAAAGGGCGAGCGGAACGACATACGAGACTACGAAACCTTTAAGAAAACGCAAGCCGCTCTGATGAAAAGTACTTTTGTCATCAACGCCGCGTTGCGTACACCAGGAGTCTCACAACTTCCCGTACTAAAAAATGAAGAAGATCCCGCTGAATGGTTGGCGGAAAATCTGGGTGTGGCCAACCCTCAAGATTCTGAAATTCTCGCGGTCACACTGAAGGGAGAAAACCAAGATTCCATCGAGACAATTGTTAAAGCAGTCGTCGATTCATACTATCAAGAAATCGTACTGTCGGAACGTGAAGCGGACCTAGATCGCCTGGAAATCCTGAAACGGACGTCACGGAAGCAATCTTTGGATATGAAAGAAAAGCAGGAACTCATCGGAAACCTGGCTCGAGAAGTTGGAGCCCAGGATTCAGAGGAAGCCGAAATGCGTCAGAAGGTCGAGTTTGACGCCTTGATGCGAACCCGGTCTCGGCGAGATGAAATGCGAGACCAACTAAGACAAGTCGAAACCGATCTACTGGTGCTGTCACGGCGATCGGAAACCGCCTACACACCGACCGACAACGAAATCGAAGACTATCTCGATCAAGACCAATTCTACTTTGACGCCAAGAGCCGCCTAGCCTACGCTCAATCCAGCCAACGTGCCTCCTTTGCCAGTGGCATGGCCCCCTCTCAACAATTGCAGATGGAAATCCAGACTGCCTACGCCGAAGTTCAACGGATCAAGAACGAACTGAAGCCTCGTGTTGTCGAACGTATCCGCCGTGGCGCTGGTCACAATGAGTCAGCAACCGCTGATATGATGGGTATCCTGAATACAGAACGAGCCATTCTGATAGAACAAGTGAAATCATTGGATGCCGAGTACGAGCAGCAAAAGGATTCCTTGGAAAGAAGTATTGGCTACAGCGCCGAATTAGAAATGCGCAAGGCCGAGCTGGAAACCATGACGAAGATGATGGAAACCATTGCTACAGAGATGGAAGTGCTGAACCTCAATCTTCAGACAAAACGACGTATTCAAATCATCCAGCCGGCAATTGTTCCCGAGGTAAGCGACTGGATTTTTCGCTTTAGTTTGTTCGGGTTTGCCTTCGTGGTCGCCTTCGGTAGCACCGCACTGGGCGTCGCCTTATGGGATTATCAAGCCAAGCGAGTCAATATCCCCGAGGATATCAACTCAGAAACTGCCGTTCGCGTGATCGGATCCTTACCGACATTAGACCGGCATGGTGTATGGCCCTTCGGTGGTCTGCGTGGTAGTTCACTGGAATCCGTCCTGATCGAGTCCATCGACAGTATTCGAACAACTCTGCTGTGCCGCAATGGCAACGACCCTGTCGACGTCGTGATGGTCACCAGTGCCAGCGAACAGGAAGGCAAAACCACCTTAGCTGGACAACTGGCCATCAGTTTGGCACGCTCCGGACGTCGAACGTTGTTGATTGACGGCGACTTGCATAAGCCTCAACAACATTACATCTTCGGCTTGCCCTTTGGTCGCGGCTTCTGTGAGTTACTGCGAAACGAAGCCACCATTGATGAAGTAGTCCAACACGTGTCCGTGGAAGGCCTATCCCTCATCAACGCAGGCTATTGCGATCAGGCCAGCTTGCGGGCCTTGGCAAGTGAGCGGGCCATGAACGTACTCAAACAACTACGTACTGAATTCGACTTCATCGTGATCGACTCTGGCCCAGTACTCGTCGGTGCAGATCCATTGTTGCTCGGACAGCACGCGGACACGGCCCTGCTTTCTGTACGTCGTGACACTAGCCGCATTCCCAAGGTAAACGAAGCCTGTGACCGACTAAGTTCCGTCGGCGTTCAAGTCATGGGAGCTGTCGTCAGCGGTGCAGGTGTCGAAGTTCGACGAACAGGCCAATTAGAATTGGCTTATGATGGCGAAGAAGAAGGCGACGAAGTCATCGAAGCCTAGTGCATCACAAGGACCGCTGGCTGACGCCAGCGGTCCTGCCTTCATGAACAAGCTGAACAACATCCATGACCCAACAACATCTTGAACGACATGTTTAGATGGCCTGCGTGACCTAGGCCGCAGTGGAAGATATACTGTTGCTAATTATTTAATACCGATTGCGTAATTCTCGGCGACAAGAGGAAACCAAAATGACTCGTATGGTACTACCTATTTTGGCTATCGTAGTGATTCTGGCTGCTGGTACCTATTACCAAGGAACCTACAGCGAACGCTGGGGTCGTCGAAACTCTGACTTGTTAAACAAGTTTTCAGAGAGGTTAGCGAACGTTCCATTGGCATTCGGTGAATGGGAAGGCACCGACCAGGAATACGACGAGGAACAGTTCAAGCTTTCAAATTGCGATGGCTGCGTATCGAGGTTGTACACGAGCAAGCGTACGAATGAAACCGTCTCTGTCTATTTGGTGTCGGGAACAGCACGTAATATCACCATCCACACTCCGAATTGGTGTTATGTGGGTGCAGGATTTGACATGGAGGAACAGCCCCAAAAGTACGACATTGAATGCTCCGACAACAACCCGGACAACAATTCGGACGCAGAATTCATCACCACCACCTTCTTGCGAAACACGTTACAAGTGACCGAACACTTGCGTATCTTTTGGACCTTTTCTGATAACAGCAACTGGTTTGGGCCTACCGGTGCAAAAATGCACTTTGCCGGACGCCCAGCTCTGTTCAAACTGTACTTGATCACTCCTATCATGGAATCTGAGACATCCCCAGAGCTTTCTCCTTCCAAAAGGTTTGCCGAAGAATTCATGCCGATTCTCAATGACGTACTGTTTGTCGATAGCTCCGCAGAAACAGAAACTAACAAGACAGATACGGCATCTGCTCAATCCAGCTCGTGACACCAATTCCAACATTGGGTTTCCTAGCCACGACCTCAGCTTTTCTGTGTTCGCTGTTGCGAAAACACACCTCTCGTTGGCGGACATGGACGGTCATGGTAGGTCTCGTCACCGGTTCCACAACGGAACTGGTTCAGGCGGGAGGCGGTCCGGACAACGTCTTGCTGGTCGTCAACCAACGTAGCTGGGCATCGCATACCATTGCCAATTACTACCGTGCTCTGCGGCAACTTCCAGACGACCACGTCGTCTATCTCGACTGGAGCAAACGTGTCACGGGCACCAACATCGAATCATTTCGTCGTGAAATCCTAGGCCCGGTAATCGAGGCCATGCGGGCTAAGGGACTAAGCAAGCAAATTGATTACGTCATCTACTCGGCCGACTTTCCTTATAGCATCAACTACAAAAAGGATATCGATGCTGAAGAACCAAGGCCATTCGCGTCGCTGACCGGACTGACCTACTACGCCCCACAAGTCATGTCTCGAAAAACCGGCTATCTGGAACTCGATTCCAATTGGTACATGCAACCGTGGCAAATGAGGCCGGGTGAACGTCCAACTTCAATCCCTGAAAGTCGTGGTTTCCGCGCTTCGATCGGCTGGCTGGAACGGGGAGAGATGACCCTCCACGGAGGCCAACATTACTTTTTGTCGACGATGCTTGCCTACACAAGTGGGCGAGGCAATTCGATATCGGAGGCAATCGATTATCTCCAACAAAGCGCCGTCGCCGACGGT
>JAKVBZ010000085.1:7054-22660 GCA_022448645.1 Pirellulaceae bacterium | reverse complement strand
AAGGCAATCTGAACTACGGCAGTCAATTGGATGCAACCGACATCGACCTGCTATTCGCCAAACTGGGGTCCGCTGACGCCACCTATGACCTGGACAACGACGGTGATGCCGACCAAATGGATGTCGACCATTTGGTACTCACGATCATGGAGAAACGATACGGTGATGCTGACCTTGACCAGGATGTTGACATCACCGACTTCGGTCGACTGGTACGACATTTCGATCCGCTTGGATGGAACGGGTTTGCCAGCTGGAGTCAGGGCAACTTTGACGGCGACAATGACGTGGATATCAATGACTTCAATCAGCTCGCGACGAATTTTGCACCACTCGGATATTCCATCGGCGGTCTAACATCTATCGAGGTCGCCACGGGTCACAACATGTTGGATGTCGAAACACCATCCTTAGTATTGAAGCAAACTCCATCAGTGGACGACGGACAGGAGATTCAGAAGACACCATTGGAACCGTTGATCTCAACTCAACACCCCGCACCGCCACCATCGCTGAATGACGGTGACGTGGGCGTCTGGGGACAGCCAGAGGAAACCTCCATCCCCCAACGCAAACGGGCAGTCAAGGAGGACGTTCCCGAAGATCAGCCAGGACACTTCTAGACAGTCACCGTTCAAACATCGGCCGCTCGATTTCGTGTCCCGTTGAATCCACTGACGCACAAGTCAGATATGCTGATATCATCGTGGTTAGGTTGCTTGTCTCTTCGTAAACCGTGGTTGCTGTATGATTTTGGCACTCGCCTACAATCTTGTCCGGGCCGGTCGAATGCGAGTATTTCCGTGAGGTAGAAAATTGCGACTAGAAGCTTACCAATTCGACAGACTGTTGTTGTCATTGACCTTGTTATGCGGGTGTTCATGGGACACGCTCTTTTGGCGGACATTTCGCAAGCAGAAAACAAATCAGACCGGGTGACCGCTGCACACGTCGTGGAGAATCTGCTGGCAGGGTCGGCTCCCGTTTTCTGAACACCGGATCGACTTGATTGAAACGCAAACGGGGATGTCCATCGTTTCGTCTGGATCGTGCAATCGACCTGATAACAACCGCGACAAAGAGCGGACTTGTTTCATGCGGAGGTGCCAAGAGATCAGGTTTTTGAGGACCCACGACTCGATATTTGATATGGCTCGCGTTGAGTTCGGGAGAGCCACTGGTCAGCTTCGTCATCACCAACAAACTGCTCACCATGTGGATCCCATGTCAACTTGCGCCCGAGCCGCATGGATAGATTACCCAGATGACACAAACTGGCGGTGCGGTGCTGACTGTCGACGCTGGAGATTGGGGTGTTCCCCGATTTGACACAGTCCACAAAATTTCGCACGTGGTTTTCCGGTGCGAGACTACTTCCACGCTTGGGCTCGTAGGAAAGATCGTCGTGGGCGTAAAGCTTGTAGTCTTCGGGCGGCAATGGATTGTCCTTGAGCTGATCGACGGGCATACCGAAGACGCCTCCATCGTTGACGAATATCCGTCCTTTGTCTCCTTCAAACATGATGCCATAGCGAGTTTGGCTGTCGTCGACAATCACATCGATACCGCCGGCGTAGGTTAGCCGGGCCCAATATCGGGTTGGCACGTCATAACCGTTTTCGATTTCAGGAAACGTCGCCTGGCTGTCGATTTCCACCGGGCCTGAGTCATCCATGCCAAGGCCCCATTGGGCGATGTCCAGGAAATGAGCCCCCCAATCGGTCATCTGTCCTCCGGCGTAGTCGAACCACCAGCGGAAGTTGTGATGACACCGCTCGGCGCAGTAGGGGACCAGGGGCGCTTGGCCAAGCCACATATCCCAATTGAGGTGCGCGGGCGGTTCTTTCGTGACAAACGGCCCGCCGGTTTCGTTCTTTCCCATGGTGACAATCACTTTTTGAACTTGGCCAAGTCGACCGGCACGAACCATTTCGCACGCCTGGCGAAAAATTGGATCGCTGCGTCGCCAATTGCCCACCTGAACGACACGACCCGTCTGTTTCACTACCTTGCAGAGCAGCTTTCCTTCATCGATCGTCAAAGCCAACGGCTTCTCCAGAAACACATCCTTCTCAGCAAAACAAGCATCGATTGCCTGGACCGCATGCCAGTGGTCGGGCGTAGCAATGATCACCACGTCAATGTCCTGGCGATCGAGCAGGGCCCGATAGTCTTCGTACAGGTCGGCCTTACCGCCAAATTCCTCCTTGGCCTTTTCGGCAATCTGTTGGTCCACATCGCAAAGGGCCACCACATCGCCATAGGGGAGAGCTTTGTGTGTTACAAAGGAGCCGCGATGTCTCATGCCGATGGCGCCGATGGTCAAGCGGTCGTTCTTGCTCTTCGGCTCGTCAGACGCGTGGGCCTGGGGGGTAAAGACATAAGGCATGAAGGTCGCTGCGGACGTTGCAACGAATTGGCGACGGGTTGGTTTCAGCTGCTTCATGTCACACTCTGAAGGCGTTGAATCTCATGCCAACAGTTCTCGAACAACCCGCGCATCGGTAACGACCGAATCGGTCGGTGTCTCCGGTCGACCGTGATGTTCGTAGGTCAACGCATCATGATCGATTCCCAGCTGATGCATGACGGTGGCGAACATATCTGGCACGCTCACTCTCCCCTCGACGGCTTTGTAACCGACATCATCCGTGGTGCCGTAAATATAACCAGGTTTGAAACCACCACCGGCTAGCAACAACGTAAACGCGTTGCGATTGTGATCTCGTCCCTTGCCATTTTGGGATACCGGCAGCCGACCAAATTCACCAGTCCAGACAACGATGGTCTCGTCCAGCAAACCACGCTGTTTTAAGTCGGTGAGCAATGCGGACACCGAGAAATCCGTGACACCAGAAATACGACGGATCTCACCGTCCACGTCAGTATGACTGTCCCACGGATTGCCACGTTCCGCAAACACTTGGATGAAGCGTACACCCGATTCGATCATGCGACGAGCCATCAACAACCGGCGTCCGTAGCCTGCGGTGGTCGGGTTATCTAAACCGTACAGTTTCTGTGTTGCTTCGGATTCCTGCTCGACATCGAGAGTGTCCACAGCAGCCAGCTGCATCCGGGCCGCCAACTCAAAGTTCCGGATCCGTGCATCCAGCAACGAATTTACTGGGTACTTCTCCTGATGTTGGCGATTGAGCTGCTGCAGAAATTCCAAGTCGGTTTCTCGTGTCCCGGCGAGTGGTTGCTGATGTGGGGCCAAGTTCAACACCGGACTTCCCTGGGAGCTAAACTCCGTGCCACGGTGCACGGCCGGTAGCCAGCCGTTTTGCCAGAGCGTGGACCCGGTACCCGGGTAACCATCTGGATCCCGTAGTACGACAAAGGCGGGCAGGTTTTCGTTTTCGCTTCCCAGCGCGTAGCTGATCCACGATCCCCAAGTCGGACGGCCTGGAAAGATCTTGCCGCTGGTAATCATCACCAGCGCTTCGGTGTGATTGTTATGGCCGGTGTACATCGACCGCACCATGCAAATATCGTCCGCGTGGCGAGCCGTGTGAGGTATGGCTTCGGAAAAATCCATCCCGCATGCGCCATATTTCTTGAACTTCCAAGGCGATGCCAGCAAGACATTTTTTTCACTACCCGGCTGAAACATTTCCACTTTATCGACATACGTCTGGCCACCCAACCTCTGCAGCACCGGCTTGGGATCGAACAAATCCATTTGACTTGCGCCACCAGACTGCATCAGGAAGATCACCGACTTTGCCCGAGGAGCATGATGGGCGTCTGACGGCGTGTTGCTGCTGGACCCCGCTGACGTCGTGCGATGCAACATCGCATTCAATGCCAGAGCACCGAATCCCATTCCACTGTTCTGCAACAACTCTCGGCGACTTAACATGAGGGAATTGACCTCGAGGTCTTTTAAAGAGCGATCAAGTTTCAGGAAGCAGGTGTTTGTGAGGCCAGGTTGAACTCAAGTGTCAGAGCCTATTTTAAATCGCTTTGGGTGTTAGCGATCGCAATTCGACGCATGAGCTTGATGTTGCGACACATCGTAACTCGGCGCGTCAACGAGGAGAATACCGACGTTGACTTCATCCTTCGCTAACGCTGCGGGTTACCATTTCCGGCGAAAAACCATGTTATCGCAATTTCAAACTTACTTATCGCGTTACCATCGTTTGAAAACGCGATCTAATGAATATAAAGGAACTCGTTACTACATAGTAACATATGGCACAGATGCCGGAATGCACTCGCATAAAGTTGATCTTCTGCAATGGCGGCGTCGACATATGTTTGCTTCTGCTGTTCCACCAGCTCCTTCGTGAACACCATTTCCTCTTTCGAGGGCGTTCGACCCAATGCCAGTTGGTAGGCCATCACAATATCTTTGCCAATATCGTCCTGCGGCCCATCATCCCGATCGGGTTCGTCAGCTTTACGACTGGCGATCACTCGTTTGGCAAATGCCTGCGACTGATTGAAAAGAAATTCGCCGTTCAGCTGCGCCAGGGATTGGCCAACGACAGCAGTAGGCCTGCGCGCCGTACAATTGGTAGTCAGTTCTGGCTGACCAAATGATTCCAGAAACGATTCGTGGTAGCGTCGTCGCTGCAACAGGTACATCGAGCGCCGATTGAGCGCGTCCGCCGATCCGGATGCCACTACGAATCCATCCGGTTGAGGAGAAGTTGACACGGCCGAACCGCCCATTTTCAAGTTCAGTTGACCACTCACGTGCAGGATGGCATCCCGTACGGCCTCCGATTCAAGTTGCCGGAGCGGCATGCGGGCCAGCAGGACATTGGCAGGATCGGCTTCATGCGTTTGCGAGTCCCAGTTGGACTGCTGCAAGTAGACTCGCGAGTTGACCATCAGCCGCAGGAGTTGTTTGTAGTCCCATCCACTTTCGACGAACTCGGCAGCCAGCCACTCCAACAGCTCCGGATGACTTGGTGTCGCACCATTTCGACCGAAATTGTCCGTGGTCTCCACAAGGCCACGGCCGAATAACTTCTGCCACGCACGATTCACAACCACCCGCGCCATCAGCGCCGCAGCAGGTGACTCCCGATCAGTAAGCCACCGCACCAAAACAGTCCGAGATTTGGATTCGTGTGCGAATAGATTGTGTGTCTCAGGCAGGCTAAGAACCTGCGGTGACCGCGGGTGAACCTGGAGTGCCGGCCGTTCATGATTTCCCCTTACCAAGACGTAGGTCGGCGGTCTGTCAACAACATTGTAGACGGCTTGGATATATCCCCAGCTCTTCCGCCGGGACCGTAACTGCCCAATCTCTTGATCCAGTTTCTTGGTCGCATTTTGGTCTTCTTCCTGAAACAGTTTCTGGGCTTCCTCTGCGGTGACGCTAACCGATTCAGTAAACTTTTCGGCCAGGTAAGCCTGCAACTGGTTTCGTTCCTCTTGCGGTGTTGCAATGGCCTTGCGCACGTCCGCGCGAATCGGTTCGGGAATCGCCAGGTAACGTTCTGCGACAGCCCGAGCTTGAACCGCCTCGACGACTTTGGTTTTTTGCGATTCCAAGCCTTGGATCTGCTTGTCAATTTCTGCATTGTGCTGCTTGAATTGAGCCAGTTGTTTCGGCGGAATATCGGGCAGCTCACGCTCTTTTGGAGTCAACCACGCCTGGGGGTCAAAAGCGGGAGTGAAATTAGCCAACAAACTGTAATAGTCGACTTGGCCGATCGGGTCGTATTTGTGGTCGTGACAGCGGGCACAATTCATGGTCAGTGCCAGCAAGCAATTAAAAGTTACTTCCATTGTCCGTTGAGCGACTTCGTGCCGCGTCACGGCCGTATTCAGTACATCTTGAATGGTTTCGTCTGCCGAGCTGCGCAGGAACGTCGTAGCAATCAGTAAGTCGGTCGTACGTTCGTCGAACTCTTCGGCCGATCGCCAATCGACCATTTCGTCACCGGCAACCTGTTCTTGCACGAATTGATCAAAAGGCTTGTTCTGGTTCAAGCTACGGACGACCCAGTCACGATAGCGCCATTTTCCCTTCGCCACTTTGCCTATGGTTGCATCGGTATCGTCGCCGATGGTGTCCACGTAGCCGGCAGCGTCCAGCCAATGTCGTCCCCAGCGTTCCCCAAACTGCGGCTTGTCGAGAAGTTGGTCGATGGCGCGCTTGTAGGATCCCTCGCCCTCGTCCAATTCGAATGCGAGGATTTCGCTCGACGTAGGTGGTAAACCAGTGATGTCGAAACTGAGTCGTCGAATCCAGGTGCGTCGATCGGCCACCGGCGAATAGGAAAGTCCATCAAGCGCCAGTTTCTCTAGCAGAAAACGGTCAATCGGCGTCCTGACAAGCGAAGGATCACTGATATCGGGAACTTTCGGGCGGTTTAACGACTTGAAAGACCAGTGACCTCGGTCTGAGACATCGATCGACCTTTCCATAATTTCCGGGACACCTTTTGTCCGGGCTCCTTGATCAAGCCAGTCCTTGATGAGTTGTTGCTTCTCTTCCGGCAAACGCAATTCACCAGCTGGCGGCATGGAGTCGTCCAGAATGCGTTGGTAGATCAGGCTCGACGAAGCATCTCCCGGCACAATGGCAGTGCCGGACTTCCCGCCCCGGAGCAGCAACTCGACGGTACGCATGTCGAGGTCACCCTGACGATCCTCCAAACCGTGACAAGACATACACCGCACACGCAGAACCGGTTGAATGTCGCGCTCAAACAGGACCTGGGCCGGATCCTGGGCCGCAGCGTTTGCCGCAAAGATCAACACGAGCAGCATGCTAAATCGTATCATCGAGCGCTTTCGGCATGGCTTGACACGCCAATCATCGAAGCTGAGCCTGGGGACCGCCAATGATGGCCAGCCCGTACTTGGATGTCGTCAAGATGGACAGTGTCACTTTGGTGCGCCATTGGTGTACCGTGACGTTGGTGTAGTTGGGCAGCGCCACATTTGTGCCTACGACGTGTTTACGGTCGAGAATATTAGCACGACAAAAGTAGCGCCGTCCAACTAAGATTTCCCAAATCTTGGGTCGCGATTCTCCGTCGGGCGTGCATCGAAGCCGAGGTTCCTATTTTACATCAGTTCAAGTGAAAGAGTCTATCCTCGGCTGGCGACCCAGATGTGACGCTAACAACTTTTTTCCGTAAAAATCGCAACCCCAGGCGTTACGGTCTGTGGATATCATCGTTGACCGCCATTCCATCAACGGGCCCTCAACGAGGGATGTAGGCAATGTCACTCTTTCTCGTACATAGCGGGTTACCATTTAGAGCAACTCCAAAACCAGCAATTTTGTCTCAAAGCAAGACATTTTGGCCATTTGAAACTGTTCTGGGCACCAAAATGGAAATCTTTCTACTGCGCATATTGACGGTGCCAAACCGAGAGATTAGTTTGTTTAATTGGTAAACAGTTTAATTTTGCGTCTTCTAAACAACGTATTTTTGACTTCGCTCGTGCCCCATTACGAAAGATGGCACCTGATGTCTCGCCGCTGTGTGACAGCAGGTGTGTTTGGTACGAGTGATTGTCATTATTTTAGCTCATCGGATTCTGCCTTGGGCGTGCCAACTCTGACCTGAACCCATTTTAAACAAGGAGAAAAGTTAATGACGTGTCTCAATGTAATCCAAAAAAGTGCTTGTTTCGCAATAACTTTGACTGTGTTATTTGTCGGTGGTATGGCGCAGGCTGCGTTGATCCACCACTACGAAGCCGAAGGGAACGCCAACGATTCGGTCGGTAATCATGACGGTGTTGAAGCAGGCGGAGTGTCCTATGCAGCCAGCCAACCAGGTCTGGGACAGGCGTTTAGTTTTTCAGGGGCTGCTGATTCCAATATCAGTACGAACCAGGCAACGATCCCAGAAGCGGAAGACCAAGACCGTACCTTCGCATTCTGGATGAAGAGTAACCAGGACTATACAAATGGCGGCTTGCACGTTCCCTTTTCCCAGGGACATTCCAACAAGGGACTAACGTTCCAATATGGTTCGTGGGGTGCCAATCACCTGTCGTATTGCTGTCGTCACGCCGATCAAGGCCAAGATGGACAAGGTTCAAGCATTGACGTCTACCCCGCCGATGACTTGGATTGGCATCACATTGCCGTGACGTACAACGGCACGAGTTTTGAGAATACGCTCTACTTCGATGGCGTTCAGGTGGACACGCGTCGTCTCACGGGAGGCCCGAGCTACGGCGCGCCGGAATCATCTTGGATTGGTAAGGCTACCTCCAACGGCAATAATCTGCGATTTGGAACGGACGACCAGCTTTCTTCTCGGACATTCAATGGTTTGCTGGACGATATCCGCATCTATGATCATGAACTTAGCGCCAGCGAGGTTGCGGCATTGGTGCCCGAACCGACCTCGTATTTGTTAACGGTGGTCGGCATAGGTATGGTACTTGCCGCTCGTCGGCGTAGGAAGTCATAACCAAGATTAAACACGGCGGAGTTGTTGAAAGACAACACGTGTCTTTTCAAAGGGCACGGCTGCTCGCAAGCCTTTCCACTCGAAAGGTCACACGGGCCGCTGGTGCCCTTTTTTCGTAAGTTCCTCATCGGCGAATTTAGGGGCGGATTCATGACATCACCCTCGCTTCGGGAGCCCTGCGGCAATTCTAGTGATAAATACATTGGACGGTTTGACCTGAGTGTGTCTGTCGCTTCCGTCACATCATTCGACCGTCTCTGCTGCGCCTTCTCGATAAGG
This sequence comes from Pirellulaceae bacterium, assembly GCA_022448645.1. The sequence goes on along the minus strand of JAKVBZ010000085.1, from coordinate 13,976 downwards.
CTCGTCTTGTTCGTATGACTTGAGCCTTTCGCGAAGCTGGGTGGAGAGCTGCGGTATGTCCTCTGCCAACTCAATCGCCCGCTGGGCTGTTTCGACCGCCCGTTCGTACTGCCCCACTGACGCATACGCTGCCGCCAGCGTGTCCAGGATTTCAGCGTTCCGATGCTTTGTTAACGTAGCAGCTCTTTCGGCAAGTTGCAGCGCTTTCCCCTCATCCCTGATCGATGGATTCGGGTGGGTTGCCAAGATCCAAGCTTGAGCATTCAAAGGTGGGAACCATTGGGGTTTGAGTCGTTCCGTTTGTGCAAATTGTTCGAGGGCGTCCGAGACGCGGTTCGTTTGGAGTAGCAGCCGACCCAACGTATAGTGCCACTCGTACGCGCCCGGACGCAGACGCAGAAACTCTTGCAGATGCTTGATGGCTGCGTCGATTTGGCCACGTTGAGCCAGTGCCATACTCAATTTGCTATGAGCGTCGGCCAAATCGGGATCGACGGCCACCGCCAGACGATAGCTCTCAATCGCGTCCGCGATTCGTCCGAGTTGCTCTCTGGCCATACCAAGATTGAAATGGGCCTGCGCGTCATTTTTCCGCGTCGAAACCACCTTTTCAAACCAATCCGCCGCTTGCTCAAAATGGCCCAGTTGTCCGTGCGCTAATCCCAGGCTGAACTGTGCGTCTGTCAGCGCCGGGTCGATTTGCAGCGCCAATTCAAAAGGCGCAATAGCCTGTTCCGGTTTGCCGGTATCGCTCAGTAGATTTCCAAGCAACAATTGCAACGTCGCCTGCCGTGGTTCAACGCTCAGCGATTTCCGGCATTGTTCGATGGCATCCTCGAGGCGGCCGGACTGCGCAAAATCAATAGCCATCTTGCCATGGATGTCAGCGCGAACCAGTCCGGCCTGTCTGCTATCTGCTCCGTTGTCCGAATCGCCCATAGCTGCCTGTTGTTTCAGCGCCATCTCAAAATACATCAATGTGTCTTCAGGATAACGCTCGTAAAACGTTCCCGCCGCCTGACTCAGGTCGATTTCAGCGGGGGGATCCACCCACCTGCCTGTAAATGGAACGGCTTGATTTCGTCGCTCATCCGGCAAGGCAGTCAGGTTTTTCACATCATCGAGCAGCCTGTTTACCGAGACGCGTCCTCGGTAAACTGCGGCGAGCTTGCCATCGTGGTCTAACAACAAGCTCATAGGTACGGCAAATGTCGTTCGTTCAAACAGGAGACCTTCGATCAGCCGTAGCTTGTCCAGCAACTCTGTCGTTGCCATTCCTCGTTGAAACGAAAAACCGATCTGATCGAGGAGGCTTACAGCATCGATGGAATCGGTTGTGTCCTCCTCACTCATTCCATCCACGCTGAGTGCCAATACATCCAAACGAGCCACTCGCAAATCGGACTGGCGATTAATTAATTCCTGCAGTTCAGCGACACACGGTGTGCACCAGCTGGCCCAAAAGTTGATTAACAGTGGTCTGCCGTTCGTTTTGATCGGTCGATTTGTGGTCTGATCGAAATCGCGATAAGGCAGCATGGGAAGGGCAAACCGCATCGGAATGAGTGCCTGGCTGGTGGGCACCGATTCGGCTGGTTCCTGTGGGGACGGTTTGATCACAAGGGAACGTCGGGGTGGGTGCCATTCCACCGCCTGGCCAGAACCCTGCACCAACTCGTATCGGCGTCCTTCTGTCATCCCGCTAAACGATTCCGCTGGTCCGCCGGGCCATTGCACGTTTACTCGCTGGATGCGGCCTGAGCCGAGCCCGAAATGCATCCATTTACTCGACTGTGATAGAAACCCGTCGCCCGCGCACAGTGTTTGAATCAGTTTGGGATGCGTTGATTCCGACAGTTGCACTTCGACCCTGGCACCGATTGCGTCTCGATTACACGTTGTGCCTCTCAACCGCAACGACAGGAACCCTGAAGAGGATGGAAGCTGATTTCTCATGAATCTCAGTCTTGGAGCGGTGCGGTTGGAGAGCCATAGGTCCAAGTCTCCGTCGTGATCCCAATCCACAACCGCCAAACCACGACCGTCATCGAACCGATCGAGACCACTGGCGGCTGATACGTTAGCAAACCGGGGATCGGAGTCCGGTTGAGGACAGCTCAGCATCGCACAATTCCGTTCGTGACCGCTCCAGGATTTACCGCTTTGAAGCAACTGTTGAGTGGCTCTCCAGGCGGCTTGATAATCGCGACTAGCCTTCGTACCCGCTGATTCTTCTTGGGATCGCGGCACGACCTGCCGCCAGAAAAAACTTCACAAATCACCACTGTCGGTATTGGTAACGTATCCGTTGGTGATCACTAGATCTTGCCAACCGTCATTGTTTAGGTCGACAAACTTGGAAGCCCAAGCCCAGCGCCCCATGGTCACGGCGGCTAATTCGCTGACATCCCGAAACGCATGATCTCCGACATTGGCAAACAGTGTGTTTCCTCGGGCCATCCGCTGCACCTGTGCCACTACCTGATCAGATTGCGTCTCGATCAGCTTTCGCTGATAGGTCACCCGGTTTCCTGCGCTCGAGTACATGTTTCCCACGTATACATCCATGAGTCCATCACGATTGTAATCTCCCCAGGAAACCGACATGCCAGTGGCGATGTCCTCAACACCCGCTTGAGCTGCGACGTCCGTAAAGCGTCCGCCGACATTTTGGTAGAGATTGTTACGGCCGAAGTCATTGGCAACATAGAGATCTTGATCACCATCGTTGTCGTAGTCATCCCATGCGGCCGCCAAGCTGAACCGTGAGTTGTTAATGCTCAGTCCTGACGTGTCAGTGGCACCGACAAATCGAAATTCGCCTTCGTTCCGCAGCAGAACATTCGTAGCTCCATTGTTGGCATCGTGAAACGGCACGGGCAGCGGCAACCCACCTATTTCTTTTCCGGCAATGTAGCCACACACGTAAACGTCCAGGTCACCATCACTGTCATAATCCGCAGCACAAAGCGAAGTTGGGTCTGAGACGTCATAGTTCCTAGCTTGCAGCGTGAAACGTCCCTGATCCTCGTTTTCAGCGAACAGGATCTGCCCGGGCATCGCTACGACCAGATCCTGGTCGCCGTCGTTGTCCAGATCGATCAGTAGCGCGGACTTCGACTCCTCCAGCCAGTCGACACCTGCTTTGCCTGAGCGATCGGTCGCTGATCCGTCGCGTTCCTGGACAAAGAGACGATTGGGTAAACCGCCTGGCTCACACACATAGACATCATCGAGCCCGTCACCGTTGACATCTCCCACTGCCAACCCATGGTGGCCTAGCAGCGTCGTCCCTGTATACCGGCCCAACCGCGGCAACCAGTGACCGATACCCCGCAAAAGCTGTTGTTGGTATGCCGTGGTCCTTCCTAAAACCGACGGGGTACAGTCTGCGAAGAGCGTACCACTTGCCAATTCAATCCCCACCTGTTCGTAGGCTTCCAGGGAGATCCGCAGCAAGCGAGGATTTTTCTGTTCCGTTTCCGGATAGCTCCAATAGCAACGCCAAGTCGCATTCTGCTGCACGCCGGATTCAGCGGAACGACTACTGGCCTCGACAAGAACACGGGTCAGAAAATCGTCGGATCGTTTTTCGATCTGAAACACCTTCAATTTCACCCGCATGTCCGTGCCCGGACCCAAACCGCGTATCAGTTGTTCCAGGGCATCGAAAAAGCCCGCAGCGCCTTGGTAGGATTGTGGTAACACTTCGATGGATTCGGCTTCCTCGGGCGTAGGCAAAGCGACGGCGTCACCGAGTCGCCACACCCGGAGCGTTCCGTCATCGAACACATTGTTCAGTGTTGACGTCGACAGCCCACCCAACGCTGTACAAGAAAAGTCGTCATTCAGTATCGTGTCAACATTTTGCCAACTGGCCTTATCTCCGATTCCATGACGGATCTGTTCACTCACCTTTTTAAGTTGTGTGTTGGCCGCATCGCTTAGAACTTCCGTATCCCAATCATCGGCAGTCGGATCGTACCTTTCGACCAACTCGTCGACTGGGGTTTCTGGCTTTCGCTCTAAGGAGAGAGTTACCGGCGCCACTGTGTCGGAAAGCGTGTCAGCGGGGTTGGGCTGTGTCGACGGCCGTGCCCGTTCCACGACATCGTTACTCGGAATGTCCGATAGCTGGTTCGTCGGGTCGCGAAACGACATAGCCAAAATGCAGGCCACCGCCACAATCACCGCCGCCGCGACAATCCAGAGGCCACGTCGCTGCCCCGTTGGGGTTCGGGCATTTACTTTAGTCTTGCGCTTCTTTGGCCTTGGCACGGCAATCACAGCTCCCTTGAATTGCTGCGTATTATGCTACAGATCTATGCTTTTTAGAACAACCAGAATCGGAGCATGAGCGAACGGAATGGTATGTTGTCAGGGTTCTTCATTGATTGAAGTGGCAGCTCCGTATCGTCACTTTACTCTCCCTCCGAGGGTTCTTCGTCATCTTTCGTGGCAAACTCATCACTTCACCCTCCCGAAGGGACGTTGAAGTATGTATTGTGTTTGACGGTTTGGCCTGAACGAATCAGTAGGATAGTCCCTAAAATCGCTGAAGATCCTGTCATCAAAAATAAAATCTCCGTTCACAGCTCGATGAGCAACCTTCTTAATCTTTATCTTAATCCTACTCTTAACCCGGTCGCGATACGATGCTGTCGACAACTCTACCAAATGGCTAAAACCAAACCGGACGATCGAATTTTGCGCGTCGGTCTCCTTGGTGGCAACGCAAACACGGTTGCAGACGAAGACCGGCAACGCGCGCGACTTGACTCATTTTGGGACGCGGTCTACAGTACATGGACATGCTGTTTTGAGGGCTGCGATAGGATCGTCGAGGACGGTCACCTGTCTGCTCGCGCGCGAAACATCACGACGTGGAGAGCCATGTGATGACCCTAATATCGGAACGCAGGATTCACGAACGCAGGATTCACGAACGCAGGATAGATAGTTCTGCTACTGGATTCACGTTGGTTGAACTTCTCGTGGTCATTGCGATCATTGCGATACTCATAGCGTTACTCTTGCCGGCCGTCCAGGCCGCACGGGAAGCTGCCCGCCGCGTCGAGTGCGTTAACAATCTGAAGCAAATCGGGATAGCGCTACACAATTACCATAGCGCCAACGGTAGGTTCCCACGGGGATCGATTCACATGGATGTGACTCTTCCATTTTCGGAACCACAATGGCCCTATGTTCTACATGCGCTGCTGCCGTTTTTGGAGCAAGGAGAATTCTACGAGGCGACGGAGCGTTTGACGATCCGCAACCCGGAATGGTCTGGTGCGAATGCGTTATGGCAGGCCGCCGGCATTGCCGAGAAACCGGTTAAAGGTATGTTGTGCCCCAGCGATGGTCGCGCTGGTCCGTTAAAAAGATACGGCGACACCCTAGTGTTTATCAGTAACTACAAAGGTATCCATTCTGGACTGAGCGACGCTCAACACTCCAATAGGCCCGAGGATAGCAGCGTTCGAGCGACGTTCCACATGGTGCGGGGTACTAGAATCGCAAACATGTTCGACGGCACCAGCAACGTCATGGTGTTCTCCGAATACCTGACGGGGGATCCCATGGTCTCTGCGGGAGGGTCTGGTTACGGCGACGATCATCGGGGCAGGCTGACGACAACGCGCAGCTCAGCTCAGATTCTACTTGTGCGTAACACTCCCAACTCATCCTCGCCTGATACCTTGTGGTTCTGTGATCCAGCAGTCAACAACCTACCTGCCGATAATCTACCATGTTCGTCAGGGACCAGTGATGGGAAGAATAACCACGCGTCTCCGCGAAGCCTGCATCCGGGTGGTGTGAATGCGCTGATGGGGGACGGAAGCGTCGATTTTGTGCAGGAAAACGTTAATTTGGACACTTGGCGGTCGATGGCCTGGATCGAAGATGGAATTTAAACTGCTGATACCTCGCTTACTGCTGTTTGCCACGTGCATGTTCTTGTGGTCAGGATGCACGCAGGGAGACCCGAATAAAGCCTCGGTTTCGGGAATGGTTACCTTCAACGGTGAACCCATCGCGAACGGTTCGATTACGTTCATTCCGACGGAGGGAAATGGAGGTCCGTCGGCAGGCGGCTCGATCCTCGCGGGAAAGTATTCGATAGCCCAAAGTAAAGGGCCCATGATCGGTATGAACCGCGTCGAGATCGTTGCAGTTCGCGAAACGGGAAAAATGGTGTCGTATGGAGGTGGCCCCGAAATACCTGAAAGAATTTCGTACATCCCCGCAAAGTACAACGAAATCTCCGAATTGACGGAGGATCTCACACAGGGGCACAACGAGATCCACTTCGAGCTGTCAGATGCAGATCAGTAGTCTCCTCATCGCGTCTTGCACCGGATGAACGACGCTCACGTGTGAGCTAAGATTTGCTCGAAACGTAGAGCAACTGCCTCTTAATGGTAAATCTCTAAGATACGCAAATTGGGACCGAATCTCGCGAAAATGTTTGACTTCTGGATGCTGCTGCCTTATTATAAAAACCCTCCCTTCGCTGAAATCACCCACCTATTTTGGATTCGGAGAACATAATGTTATCGATCCGTTTTGTTCTGAAATATGCCTTCCTAATTTTGCTTTTCTCAAGTGCGTTATTCATAGGGGGTATTACCCAAGCCGCCCTGATTCACCACTACCAAGCCGAAGGGAACGCCAACGATTCGATCGGTAGTCATGACGGTGTTGAAGCGGGCGGAGTGTCCTATGCAGCCAGCCGACCAGGCCTGGGGCAGGCGTTTAGTTTTTCAGGTGCTGCCGATTCCAATATCAGTACGAACCAGCCAACGATCCCAGAGGCGGAAGACCAAGACCGTACCTTCGCGTTCTGGATGAAGAGTAACCAGGACTATACAAATGGCGGCTTGCACGTTCCCTTTTCCCAGGGACATTCCAACAAGGG
>JAKVBZ010000085.1:0-6954 GCA_022448645.1 Pirellulaceae bacterium | reverse complement strand
GTTCAGGTGAACACGCGTGCTCTCACGGGAGGCCCGAGCTACGGCGCGCCGGAATCATCTTGGATTGGTAAGGCTACTTCCAACGGCAATAATCTGCGATTTGGAACGGACGACGAGCTTTCTTCTCGGACATTCAATGGATTGCTAGACGATATCCGCATCTTTGATCATGAACTTAGCGCCAACGAGGTCCAAGATGTGTTCAACCTGGTCCCCATAACCCCTACACCGGATGACCTCTCTATCTTCTGGGCGGAAGACAAGTCAGGAGATTGGAATGTTGCTGACCATTGGAGCGGCGTTGGTGCCCCACCGACCTTCAACCAATCCGCTGTTTTTGAAGATGCCATCTCGACACTGCAAACCGTCTTTACCAATACGGACGTGACGGTCAACGATGTTCAGTTTGCTAACACGGCAACCTATATCGTGTCGGGTGGCGGTACCGTTCAGATTACTGCCGGGACAAGCGCGGCACTCCCCAACAGTGGCTTCACGGTTGCTCTGGGAGAACATCAGTTTCAAGCCGCCGTTCAGCTCAACAACGATGCAACTGCCAATATTGCCAACGGCTCAAAATTGATTTTCAACAATGCTCTCCATTTGAATGGTAATACCCTCACGCAAACGGGGGGTGGTGAATTGGCTATTAACAACGTGCTGACGAACGACGGAGGCGCCATGCAACTGCAAAATGGCATCCTCTCTGGACACGGTACCATCGGTGGTGACATCACCAACAACGGAGGAACGATCTCGCCGGGTAGTGCTGAGGGGGTATCGTCCGTACCAGAACCGTCGACGCTCGTACTCTTACTCTTCGCAACCTTGATGGCTGTTCGGGTCCGTTGGAAAACGTAGCGACGCAACATAGCGGGCGTGCGTGAGTGATTTGGCGGTCGAAAACCGTTAGACCATCTACAGGACCAGGAAACTCAGGGATCGTCCTTATTTCGTCTGGGCGCTGTCCAGGAAATGAGTCCCCAATCGGTCAGCTGTCCTCCGGCGTCGTCAAACCACCAGTGGAAGTCGCGATGACATCGCTCGGACCAGTGGGGGAACTGGAGCGCTCGGCCAAGCCAGACATCTCAATTGACGTGGGAAGTTCCGGAAGGGGCTCTAACATAAATGCGGCAAGGCAATCGCTTTCCAGATCTGCCAACCACCACGATTTCGCAAGTCTCTGTCGACACGGAAGTTGTCAACATGCAAGAGACGAACGTGAAGGAAAACCAAAATGAACGAACGCTGAATTCCTGCAATTGCTTAGCCGTCTGGAGCAACAGAGAAGGGTAGGGTGGCTAGGATCGGCCCAATCGAACACTCGTCGCGGGGCAGTTTGGGTTTGCAATTTTGCATGAGGAAAAACAGCCGAAAACAGGCCTCCAGATAGCGGACAGCGAAATTACAATGCGCTGGCGATTTCTTGGGAGCTCATTCTTTGGTAGTGCAAGCTATTTTGGTGCTGGTTCGCTCAGTATCGTGCGTTGGCATCCACATCAAAAGCAGTCATGAGGTCCTGCGGTACTTGAAACGTACAGTAAGCAAAAGGGATGTAATGTTGAAAATACACTGGATGCCGATCATACTGCTCGGAACGATTTTTGTTCCAACACTATTCGCGGCGGATGCCAACGATAGTGAAACGAGCGCCACACAGATTTTCAAGGTAACGGCACGCGGTCCGGCGGAAAAGTTTTTTCTTGTAGACGAGGACAAGAGTCACATTGATCCGACCAATCCTAATCTAGGATTGGGCCGGGTCGCCTTTCCCAACGGGTATTTCACTTATCGCATACCGTTGACCGATGTGGCCCAGTGTACGCTAAACCTGGAAGTCGGTAACCGCTACAAAATATCGGCTTCCACAGATAATCAGAATTGGAACGTCTTGGCCACCGCCAAGAACGTTCGCGGTTTATCCAACTATGGACTGTTTCCATTCGACATCAGTTCACTTTTGCCGGCCGACGAAATCTATGTGAAATTTGAAGATTCACAGAACGAAGGCTGGGGTTGTTGGCTTCGTAGTATGACCGTGATGACAGATCGTGCCGAAGTCAGGCCCGTCATGTTCCTGGACGCTACCGGCCAACAACCATTGAATTTTCAGTTGGTGAATGTTGTTTCCAGAGGCACTCGGTCCGTGCCACCTCAAAACCCTACTGCCGTAGAGATGTCGCTACGCAACAGCGTGCTTAAAGGTCGTATCGTTTGCAGCTATCCGGCTGGTTATCAGCCCGTTTCGGTGGCCAAGACGAGAGACGGCGACGTGTACCGAGACGACTGTGTGGAGATTTTCGTTGGCCGGGCCGACAAACCATCCGCATACAGGCATTTCGCCATCAATTCCGACAATGTGCAGTTGGACGAACTTCAAACCGACAATACGCACAATTGGCAATGGGAATCTCGAACTCAAATAAACGACACAAGTTGGACTGCCGATTTTTCGATCGATCTACAAAAGACGGGACTCGACGTCAGTCCTGGCGATGCACTCCTGATGTGTGTCTCTAGATTGGATGGCAACAGTGGTCAGGTTTGCGTGTCCTCACCCATCTCCGAATGGCTTCATCATCCGCACCAGTGGATCAAAGTGAAAGTCGGTGACCGCTCGGACGCGTTACCTTCCATGACGTACGATGCCACAGAAGAGATGATCCGATCGACTCGATACACCGGCAAAGAAAACGTCCAGTTTATGGTCATGGACAATCAGAACCGCACTGTTTTTGCGGATGTGCTGCCTGCTGACAAGGCCTACGCTCACGCGTTGTCATTCCAAAACCCGGGAACCTATCGCTTTTTCAGTTACAACGCCGCAGGACTCGCCACGGTGTCGCAATGCTTCATCGAAGAAGAAGTCGTCGATCGGTTCGAAGCAGAGACGATCTCACCCATCGTCTATGTCGGTGAGGAAATCAAAATCTCCTATTCCTTGCCGGTTCGTGCTCAAGACGCCCAAGTCAGCCTGAACATTCAGCGAGAAGGGCAAACAATCCAGGCGAACGCCCATCAAGCGGACGGCATGCTCCATCTCGCCGATTTGCCAGTGGATAAGTACCAAGGACTATTGAAGATAGCGGATGTCGACAACATCGATCCGATAACGATCAGTTTTGAGGTCCGACCGAATACGACAACACCCTCCAAGGTCACGATTTCATCTGCTGGTTACGTGAAGGTGAACGACAATTTTTTCGCACCACTCATGATCCACATCCCACAGGATCTGGCCGATGTGAAGGAGAAAGGATTCAACGTCATCGTCACTGGCCACGACTATCCTCAACAGCCCGACTGGATTGAAAGCAATCTTGAAGTGTTGGACGCAGCTCACAAAGAGGGGCTCATGGTTTTGCTTCATTTGTGCAATTTATTCCGCTTGGACAACGAAGACTACGAAAGTTTGAAGTTGGTCGTGTCCAGCCTTAAGAACCATCCCGCGGTTTTCGGTTGGTTTACTGCCGACGAACCGTCGGGGAATGTGTTCGACATCAGCAAACTGGAAAAAGCTTACCGGGTAGTAAAGGCAATTGACCAAAACCATCCTGTCGTTGTACTGGATAACGTCCCGATCATGCTGAAGACGTATGCTCCCTATTGCGACATCTTAGCGTCCGATCCCTATCCGGTTCCCAGTTCGCCGGTGGCCATGGTCGCGGATTGGACCGATGCCACGTTGCAGGCGTCCAAAAACAAAAGCATCTACATGGTCTTGCAGGGACAAGGACCTCCATTCTACGAACGCCAGCCGACGTTTGCAGAACAAAAAACCATGCTTCAACACGCGTTGGACGGAGGCGCAAAGTGCATCGGATGGTGGGCACACGGCACGTTAGCCGCCAGCGATTATTGGGATCAGTTTGCCGAACTGACGTCCTGGGCCGAGAAAACGATCGAGCAAGCGGCAAAGTAAAAGCCGAGAGAATCTAGCGCCAATAGCAGCCGATCGGCCTGATAAGAAGCCGAACTGTTGGCTTACACATGAGTGTAAAATAGTGCTCGTCGGTAGAATTGCCGTCGCACCCAGCAGATAAAAATCCACAATTGTCGTGACACCCTATCACTACTTAACGGCTTGGAATCGTACTGCGGTCGAGGCGTCATGTCATCGACACTTAGTTCGACCAGTATGGTAAGGAACATGTCTAAAGCCAGCTACAGCACATACGGTTTTGGGAATTTAGACGCCGCGCAAGCGCTAGAGCGTGTGGCAGCAAGCGGTTTTCGTTATGTCGAGTTTTGCTGCGACACTCACGCACCAGGTGATCGGCCATCGAAGTATGCTGTCAGCACCAGAGAACATCTCGAAAAATGCGGACTGACCGCTACAACGGTCCACGCCCCAGCCAGACGGAACACGTTGGGCGCAACCGACGAGGACTGGCGTCGGAAAGCAAACGCTGTGTTGGCTGACACGCTGCGATTCAGCGGTGAGATCGGTGCTGCCGGTATGGTGGTTCATGGAATTCCTAACCCAAACTTCGTACCACAGGATCGAGAAATCCATTCGTTTTACAGTGTCATGGTAGACGCCATGAGACGGTCCGTCGAAGAACTTATTCCTGTGGCCGAAGAAGCTGGCGTTCGAATCCTGATCGAAAACCTCCCGTACAATGCTGATCTAAGAACCTCCGGTCGGGATGGCGACTACCCTCTCATGCGCATGGCAGAACTGCGCCCGTTTGTAGACGATTTCCCCGCCAAGCAAGTAGGTCTTGTGGTTGATGTGGGCCATGCATGGACCAACGGGGATGATCCAGCGACAGAGATCAGAGTAGCCGGAGATCGGCTGGGGGGAACCCATCTGCAAGATGTCGACGGGGACAACCCTCAAGACAACCATTGGCCACCACTTCATGGTGGACTCAACTGGATTTCAATTTTCGAAGCACTCGACCAAATTTACTACCGTGGCATGTATACGTTCGAGGTCATCAACGGTGTCTTCGATGAATCGGCTGATGAGCTCGCCAAGTTGACGTTCGCCGTGGCCAAGAAGTGGGGTCTGACGAAAGAGTAAGGAAGTCAGGCACTGAGATCTTCCCGGACTCTCAGGACACCGGACGTGCAATCTACGATGCAGTGTGGCCTATCGTTTGACCTGGATGAGCGCAAGCGCCATTCCGTCGGAGAGCAATCGCCGACAAGCCGAGTTGCAATGATAGGGAAGACTGGGACACGAGCCGTTAGCATGATGTTTTGTCGAACAACTTTGCTGCCGACAGCTAAGGAACTTACTCGCAAGCCTGATCCGAACCGTTTTCTGGCGGGCTGTACATGACATGCTTTTCGCAATCGGCATGGTTTGTGTTAGGAGTAGACAAAGGATGCGATCGTTTTGAATTGTTCACATGATATTGGCCAACCAACCGCCGTCCACAATCAGGGACGTCCCCGTTATCCACTCAGCGTCATCAGATGCAAAAAACACACATGCCCGGCCGATATCTCGTGGCTTGCCGATGCGTGGTAGCAGATTTTTCTGCGTGCATTCTTGAATCTGTTCGACCGTCAAATAATCCTGGATGGCAGTTTCTACCATTCCAGGACAAATCGCATTGACGGTCACCCCGTGCTTTCCCAACTCAACAGCCAGGTCACGCGACAGGTTGACCACCGCCGCCTTCGATCCAGGATAAGCCGGCCCGCCACCACCACGCACGCTGTGGATTGACGAGATATTGATGATGCGACCCGCTGCCGATTCCTTCAAATGTGGGATCGCATATTTACTAGCGACGAATACCGCTCGGTAGTTGACAGCCGTCACTTGGTCCCATTCCGCCAAAGACATGGATTGACTATCACCAGGGATATGAATGCCCGCATTGTTCACCAGGATGTCTAGGCTTCCAAAATGCCCACTTGCCTTGTCAATCAATTCGACAACTTGCTGGTCATTGGAAACATCCGTCTGGACGAATAAACACTCATGCCCAAGTTTTTGGATTTCTTCGGCAGTCGAAGTGGTTAAATCGGTGTCGTAATACTTGCCACGCTTCGGAGCTTCTTGTCGATCCGCAACAACGACTTTAGCACCCTCACGAGCAAACTCGATGGCGATTCCTCGACCAATGCCAGAACTGCTACCTGTTACCACAGCGACGCGATCTTGCAATTTCACGGTAAGTTTCCTGATCGTTTCATTTCCAAATTGCCCGAATCGTGGCATTTTAGCATTGTCACAAAGTCATAAACAGCGGCAGCTTGTTAATACGAGAGTGAAGGGCGGATTGCGAAAAGGTGGATGGTTTAGTGAAATGGATAGGGATTCCCATTGAGCCAGCGGCTAGGCGATAAACGTTGAAGGTGAGGCGTGATCGACACGATTTCTGGGATCGTCCACAATCTATGACGCAGACATCTTGGGGCCGAGCAAGATAGAAAAGTTATTTGGAGTAAAGGTTGTCGATGAAACGAGTACGAGTTTCTCTACTGCGGCGTTTGGCTGGCGCCGTGCGGCTCATCCTGGGTCTGCGACTACCTGACTTGCAAGCAGCGGGTACGTATCAGCGAATGCGATGGTCCCACGATGCCTTTCTGCTACGTTGGGCAAAGTTTCTCATTTGGAGCATACGCCAAACGTTCGTCGATGTGCCGGATGGAGCCTCGTGTTTAAAGATCGACGGCCCGGTGTCGCCAACTCCGATGTGGTTGATCGACCGCAACCCATTAGCGAACCACCCATGGAAAGACGATCCGAAACATCCATTAATCGACTTTGTCGACACGGTTGTGATCGGAGCCGGTTTTACAGGTGCAGCATGTGCCTACCATTGGGCCGAGCGCGCACCGGAGAATCGAACGTTGACCGTGCTCGAAATGGATGACCCGGCCAGCGGCAGCTCAGGGCGTAATGAAGGGCTGGTCGTCGTAGGACGCTATTTCAAATTTGTCTACGACACTGTCCTGAGTCACCTCAACAACACTCAGTCCGAGCTCACG
>JAKVBZ010000084.1 GCA_022448645.1 Pirellulaceae bacterium | reverse complement strand
ACCAAGATTGCGCAGAAAGAACCACGCGGGGTTCCAATAACTCTACACAAAGGGTCCGAAACACAACTTGATGTTGATACTGCTTGCCTTCCGGTCTGTCCATATCTCTTATTCTAACAGATTTTGAGCATGCGTTCGGCGTCATTGTCTCCGCAACTTAAATCGAGTGATCCTTTTCGTTTGTATCTGTCTATCTCTCACGGTGCCCTTGGCAGAACATCTAGGCCACAGTACGCTAAGGCAACGCTCACGACACGGAGGTGTGACCGATGAGGCTGGCAATCTTAGCCGATGATTTGACCGGAGCTTGTGATACGGGGATCCAGTTTGTCGACCAGGGATTCCGTGTTAGTGTCAAAACGAACAACGACCGCGCACAAGCACCTGACGCAGAGATTGTCGTTGTTTCGACGGCTAGTAGATCTGACTCGCCGTTGCTTGCCGCCAGCAAAGTTCGTGAAGCTCAAGCTGACCTGGTGCAGCAACACCGTCACTTAATTTACAAAAAGGTGGATTCTACACTGCAGGGAAACTTAGGCGTCGAAATTGCCGAAGTGCTGCAGCATCACCCAGACAAGATGGTCGTGTTCTGCCCTGCGTTTCCTGCGATGGGCCGTCAGGTGATCCATGGCGAATTGAATGTGGACACAATTCACGGGGTGCAAAAGATACAGGTCAGCGAACGGATTCAGAGTCAAGTCAACATGGATGTGATGTCAATTGGACTTCATGACGTGCGGCAGGGTAGCGCTCACCTCGTTGAGCTGATGGAGCTTGCTATGTCGCAGAAGATTCCTATCTGTTGTGCTGATGCCGAAAATGATCAGGACCTGGCATTGATTGCTCAATCCGTGATGTCTTTGTCAAGTCGCGTTTTACCTGTTGGATCCGCTGGTTTGGCTTACCCTCTGGCACAACAATATGCTCGTATCGATAGTCGGTTGTTTGTGACGCACCCAAGCTGGTGGCCAAAAGACGAGAAGACAGCATGTGGTTCGGTCGTCTATTTTGTTGGGTCTCGCAACGAAGTGACGAAACGCCAGTTGCAGGTGGTTGTGAAGCATGGTCCAGCCATCGTAACAGAAACGAACGAAGTTGGCGTACGGAGATTCAGCAAAGCTATGCGCAGCGGATCTCATGTGATCGTGCACGTTCATTGGGGAACGGAGTATTTTTCATCGTTGAACGCTATCCTGAAAGAAGTTGCACGGAATCGCACGGCGAGCTTAGTGGTGACGGGTGGAGACACGTTGCAATTGATATGCAATGTGACGGGCGCTACGGGCATAAACCTACAAGAACAAATTGACCTTGGAATGGCGAAAGGACAACTAGTCGATGGACTCCTGGATGGGACCGTGCTAGTGACCAAAGCGGGGGGCTTTGGGAGAGATGACACGCTCTTCAATATTTCGGCTGAATTGATCCGCCAAGCGCCAAGCCGGGGCGTGGGCTAAAATCCGGTTGCGTTTGTAGGGACTTCAGAAAGATGGATGGACGTTCAACTCAATGATTACCTTTGCAATGTTCTTTAAAAACCGACTGCTGTTGTGAGTCGACTTGGTGACATGCCAGGAAAATTTTCCTGGTATCTTGTCCATTTCAACCCAATCTATACCTCCTCGATAAGCCCAAAGTTTGTAACAATAGATGAAGTGTGACGTACGACGGCAACAAGACAAGAGTAGTCCAGATAATCTAAGGTTTAAGAGTGAACAAACTATCGACTGAGTTTCCTACTATTTGTATTTCGATCGGGGATCCAGCTGGTATCGGTCCCGAAGTGACGTTAAAAGCGTTAATGGATCAACCGCTGAGATATTCTGCCAGGTGGATACTGGTTGGTGAATCCTGGCAGATTGGTGAGTTAGGCCAACAGATCGGCTTTCAGCCCGACCAGGTCGTGACCTCCTTCGATCAAATGGATTACGCACCTGGTGCTGTTGTTTTCGATGCTCAGCAACTTGTTCCAAGCCAGCTGACCGTCGGGCAGGTCAGTGCCGCTTGTGGGCGTGCTGGCCTAGCCTATGTGCGACAAGCGACGGAGTTTTGTTTGGACAATCTGGCTGCAGCCATCGTCACATCCCCATTGAACAAAGAGGCGGTTGCCTTAAACAACGCATCGTTTTGCGGGCATACGGAATACATCGCTGAATTATGTAACGTGCCTGAATCTCGTATGCTGCTATACCATGAGCAACTGTGTGTCGTCCATGTATCGACTCACTGTAGCCTACTCGAGGCGACGAAACTTTCTGAACAGCGAATCAAACGCACGATTGAGATGGGGCATGAAGCCTTTATCTGCTTGCACGGCAGGAAGCCTCGGATAGCAGTGTGTGGACTTAATCCCCATGCCGGAGAAAATGGCATGTTTGGCGACGAAGAGTCCCAATACATTGTTCCTGCCATTCATCAGGCGACGGCTCAGGACATTGACTGCCTAGGTCCGTTTCCAGCCGATACCCTTTTCATGCAGGCGAGCCGCGGCAAGTTTGATCTTGTTGTGGCGATGTACCACGACCAAGGTCACGTGCCGATGAAGTTGATGGATTTCGAGCATACCGTCAATGTCACGTTGGGGTTGCCCATTGTGCGGACCTCGGTGGACCATGGCACAGCGTTTGACATCGCCGGCAAGAATCTGGCGAGTTGCGAAGACATGCAGACGGCAATGCGTCTGGCGACTCGACTGGTCAACGCGGGTTCCGTAGTAACCAAACCGGCCGGCTAAAACTTGGCCGAAGGAATGCGAGATGCAGGGTACAAAATTGTACCATCCTGGATCTTGAGCACTCGCCAGGTCCGTCCTTCAATTACTTCCCACAACGGACGAGACTAGTTGCTGGCGATCGAATCTATCACTGCCGCTGAAGCCTGGCAGGTGGCAGTGACGCCTGCGCCAATATCCGTGACGACTTCGATGGTTTCGATGATCTTTGCCTGATCGGTACCAGCAGTAAAACTCAAGGGGACGATATGAATCTTCTTAGCCTCTGTGGGGACTTGAAAAGAGAATCGTTCGTCTTTTGGTTCGATGGACACGATGCGAAACGGCTTTTTCCCACGGACAACGATCTTTTTTGAAACCGTTTGACCAGGTTGAATGACACCGAGATGCAATACGGCGGGACCAATTACTACGGGCGGTACAATGCGACCCTCAACACTTAGCGGAAATTCGCTTCCGTCCGGATGGTTGGTCATCAAAATGACTTGTTCCTGGAAGTATCCAACAGGGGCATTGGTTTTCAGCCGAGCCACGATTTCGAAGGCGTTCGAGTGGTTGCCAAGTCGCACAAAATCGATGTCAAAATACTCGCTCTCTCCTCGTAATCCGACGACCTCCCAGGAACGCCTGCCTTGATAGCGCACTTGGGCTTTTTGCTCACTCGTCTGACCCATATCCACCGCCCCAAACGTAATGACGCCCGGGTTGATTTCAATGTCGTTGCGTATGTTTCCTTGGACTGTCAATTGCACTTCGGCAAAGTGGGGGCGGTCAAAGGTCACGGTCAACGTGGCACTACGACGCCCTTGGAACCGGTCTGTGTTATAGACAGTTAGGATGCCGCCTTTTTCGTAAGTCGTGATCGTTTTCTTGAGAATTTTAGGCGTTGTACATCCACAACTCGTACGCACTCCAGCGATGTGAAGATCGGTTGTGAAAGGATTCTCGATCTCGAAGACAAACTCTGACTTGGCATTCCTGGCAACGTCACCAAAGTCGTGCCGATGAACTTTAAAGACTTTATGCGCCCAGTCCTTTGCAGTCATGTCACCGACTGGAATCAAATTCAAACAGATCAGTACAAGCGCGGCCCTTTTCATCTCTGTAGCTCCCCGTGCGCGTAACAATGTCAGCCCAGGACGATGCTGGTTAAACGCGGTCGCATCATTCCTGCCGAGTCAACCGTCCTCTCGGCAGTTGGCCTGCAACGTTGGAATTGGTTTAACCGGAATTCTCACTAAATCCAGAACAGCAGGCGCTAAGCACCTTTGGCCGAAAACTTTGAGATAACCGGTGATTTTGCCTCTCTTTCCTTAGCGTAACACATTCTTTTCAGGGTCGTCGCTTTTTTTCACGGATTTGCGAAACGGCAACATGAGCGTGAAGCATCGCAACATGCCTCCAGTGGAATCTAGCGCACAACTGATTTTAATCGTTATAACTTTTACGTTTTTCGGTGTGCGTCGAGAGTGGTACAACTTTGTACCCTGCAACGAGCATCCATTTCCCGCAATGACTTGCACGACCTTGATTCGACCTGTCTGGAAATCCCGAACTAGTTGATTTCTTTGTTCAATTCGAATTCCAATTGGTCAGCAATCCGTTTGAATACTTCCTGGTTAGGACCGCCTATTTCTGCCAATCGACGATGGCATTCCATGATGTGCTGGCCTCGTTGACGGTGGTCTAGTTCTCCAACTTCCAGGTTAAGGAGATCGTCCTCTTGCGGAGGAGGTTGTTCACAGAGAGGAAAGTAATTCTGCAGGCGAGTCGCAGACAGCAACGCGTGACAGCGTTCCTGATTCGCAATGATCTCAAAACGGCGCGCCACGGAGCGATTGCTGAAACGCTTAAACAGGTCCACCAAACATCCTAGAAATGTGCTGTCGAGATAGTCACATTGTGACAGGTCGATGATCAGAGTGCAGCTTTCGTCGTCGGCAATTCCCAGAGCAAATTCGTGCAGCGAGCGACTTTCACAAACGGTGCCTCTTCCACTGACCCGCACAATAAAGCCTGTTTTGGTGCGGCCTAGTCGAATCTGCGTTTTTTCCTCAGCAGCCATGGGAACTCCACTAGCTTGGGAGGAGAGGCAAAGTCCATCGACGACTTCAGCATACCGTTCTTCGCCATGGGGCACAATCAACTTCTCACGACAATTACACCCTGACACTCGGTTTCGCCGGCGGCGCGGAAAACCTATCATAAAGTTATGAATGACTCAGTTTTTATGGAACGTCGGCGGCTCGAACAGCTCACCCCGCAGCAACTAGCCAGTCACCAGATTGAGCGGCTTAATCATTTGCTGTCGACAATTCTTCCACAAAACCAGTTTTACAACGAAAAACTGGGCTCGTTGAAGTTACCGCTGGAAAGTTTGGAACAGTTGTCCAGCTTGCCATTTACGTATAAGGAGGAGTTGGGACGGTCGTCTCACGAAACACGTGCGGCTGCTAATTTGACATACTCCTATGAGCGATATGTTCGATTTCATCGCACATCAGGCACACGTGGACGTCCACTGGTAGTACTCGACACGACCGAAGACTGGCAATGGTGGATCAATACCTGGCAATATGTCTTGGATACAGCCGATTTGGGAGCTGACGACCGAGCCATGTTGGCGTTTTCCTTTGGCCCCTTTATCGGTTTCTGGTCGGCATTTGACGCTGCCATCGCCAGAGGATGTCTGGTCATTCCGGGCGGAGGCATGACGTCTGTGGCAAGGCTAGACTTACTGGCCAGTAGTCGTGCCACAGTATTGTTTTGTACGCCTAGCTACGCGCTTTACCTGGCCAACGTAGCCAACGAAAACCAGATCGATGTGGCTTCGCTGGACGTCTCTCGCCTGATCGTTGCCGGAGAACCGGGTGGATCCCTGCCAGAAGTGCGCGACCGGATCGAAAGGATCTGGGACGCCAAGGTCATCGACCACAGTGGAGCCAGTGAGGTGGGGCCGTGGGGATATGCGGCCCCAGATGGTGGAGGGCTGTATGTCAATGAGGCGGAATTCATTGCTGAATTTCTATCTGTCGAAAGTGGTAAATCGGCTGTCGAAGGTGAGTTGTCCGAGCTTGTACTTACAACGCTGGGCCGCGACGGCTGTCCGGTTATCCGTTATCGAACGCGGGACCTCGTTCGTCCTACCTGGACTGCTACCGGTCCTTGCAAATTCGTTTTATTGAAAGGCGGTGTCTTAGGACGGGTCGACGACATGATGATCATTCGTGGCGTCAACATCTTTCCTAGTTCCGTCGAACAGATACTGCACAGCTTTCCGGAAGTCGTTGAGTATCGGATGACCGCGCGTACTAACGGTGAAATGGACAACCTGACTGTTGAGGTAGAAGATCGATTAGCGGATGCGGACCGCATTGCCAAAGAACTCCACTTGCGACTAGGGCTCAAGGTCGATGTTGATTGTGTTCCTCTAGGCAGCCTGCCTCGTTTCGAAGGCAAGGGTATGCGATTTATTGATGAAAGGCAGAGCACGCGTGCACCCGACTAATCTGAAGCTAGTTTCTCCAGACCTTCTGTTTATTGAGTGGAGCGATGGAGAGCGACGACACTATCCAGTGGTAGAGCTGCGAGACCGCTGCCCTTGCGCTACCTGTCGAGAAAAACGTCGACAGGATGTCGACGCTCCGCCAACAGTGCTTCCCGTGATATCTTCGGAAGAAGCCCAACCGTTGACGATTTCAGCCATGGAGCCCATGGGCAATTACGCTTACAGTATCCAGTTCAGTGACGGCCACGACACGGGAATCTTTGCACTGGACCTTCTCAAAGAATTGGGTAGCACGGCGGAGGAAAGCCGAGACAGTGATTAGATAGATGCAGGATGACCGGTGCTGGGAATGTGTTGCTGGAGGCACGGTGCAGGGCGCAAGATAGTACTACCGTGAAGCCTTGCTCCATCACCGTGACACATTCCAGCTATAAGCTACCCGTCTCCGTCTTCTGTTTCTTCCTTGTCTTCCAGTTCACCTTCCAAATCACGGAATGTAGAAACGTCAAATCCTTCTTCGCTGTCTTCTGTAGTTTTGATCACATCACTTCGTCCCAGATGGATGTTCTTGAAGACATCCTCTGAAATGATGTAGTACCAATTGGCGAAACGATCATTCATTTTGGTGATCTTTTCCCGAGCCTTGTTGAGCTCTTCCAGTTTTTCGTCACGTTCTCGTTCATCTTCTGAAGAGCCGTCGTCTGTCGACGCATCCCCATCTTCCTCTTCGTCGCTGCTGGTTTCGTCTTCGGCAGCTTCTAGGCTGGCCAGATCGGGGAATTTGTCTTCCCACAATCGTGCCATGACGAACAAGTAACGATTAAGATCGCCGGCATCATCACCGCTTTCTAGACTGGCCGTGATTTGTCCAAAACGGAGTACGTATTCCACGCCGTCATCCGTACGAACCAAGACTTCACCGTCGTTGGACAACAGGTCCAACTGTCCATCTTGTTGTAAATCAACGGGATAGAAACCTCGCTGCAATAAAGACTTCAAGTTGTCGTTGTCCTGCATGAAATCAGATTCCGCTCGCAGTTCTTTCGTCAACCCGGGAGGTTTTCGTTCAATATCCACGATCTTCAGGTCATCAAAGGCATCTTTCGCTTCCCGAAGTCTGTCGGAGTTTAGTTCTTCGTCGGACAATAGTTCAGTGGGAATCAGTTCACCATCACGATCTTCAAGTAGTTCTTCCAGATTCCAGTCGGAACTGTTTTCCAGGGAAAGCCGCATCTGCATCCGTTCGACATAACTGATTCGTGGTGGAAACGTGGGAGTTGTTTGCACGGAATAGTCTTTGATGAGGATTTCCTTGACGTCCCATGTATTGATGTCCAATAAGTCCGTTTCGATCCAATCTTCGAACTTCGTAGACAATTTATCAGGATCAATTTTGACGACATACACAATGTCTTGATTTGCACGCCGGACAAAACGCTGTTCTTCGTTTCCCCGCACTTTTTTGCCTACGACAAGCCGAGCCAAATCTTTGCCCTTTTCATCCTGGACAGCGATCAGGGTCCCCACGCCGCCTTGACCAGCTTCGATTTCGTCTGCAGGTTCGATGACGCCGTACAATTCATGCTCATTCGCAAGTTCCGTGGCTACTCCCAGGATTTCGAGATCCGTGACGATGGTCGCCGCATCGCGCATCTGGTTTTCGGCATCGGCTGGATAATTATTGTGAGACGGAATGCTCCACATCCCGTTAATCTCGGCAACCTTAAAATCCTGCAGACTCGCCAGTTCCTCGTCATAGCGCACCACTTCCAAGTTTTTCGCAGCCAATGGGTCCTCAAACTCTGGGAAGAGGAACTCACCGATCTGACTGTTGACGGGAATGCCTGGAGGGTCGGGACGAATGGAGATGGCTGCCATGGTCAGGATGGCTGCAGCAGCAAGTGCAATCGATGTTTTGGAAAATTCAGTCATAGCAAATCTGAAATCTGGATGAAGGATTAGGAAAGGATGGATAGTCTGATCGTTGGCAACTAGCGTAGGCGTTCACGCGAAACCCCTTCACGCTCACGCAACCGCCGATAAACAAATACAATGAAGCCGATTAGGAGCGGCGGTAAAGGAGGCAACACGGCCGCCCAAACCTTGAACGTGTTTTGGACTTTTTGAGTCTTCAGTTCCAATTGACGGTCAATCTCTTTGAGCTTTTGGTCGCGTTCATTCTTGGATTTCTGTACCCGGGTGTCCAAACGCCTTTGTTCCGTTTGGCGTCTGATTGCCAGACGAATTTCTGCCGCTTCGATATCTTTGGAGCTGGCACCTTGTTCCCGTTGACGTTCTTTGATTTCGTCAAGCTCCTTCTCCAATTCCTGCAACGCTACCTCCATGTTTTCCTTGGCCTCCGCTTCAAGGTTTTCAAATTCCTTCTCGTACTTGTCGATCTCTTCCTCAGCCTCTGCTCGAGCGTCTTCGGTTAACAACTCGATCGTCTTTAGCGTGCTGTGTCGAGTCTGCCGTTTGCGGATTTCGACATAGCGATCATCATCAGCAAGCGTGTCTAAGATGTTCAATACGAACGTCACATTATCAAATCGAAATTCGACTTCTTCATCCGGGCGAGCTCGCAATTCTAGAAATGCTGAACTTAGACAATCAATATCCGCCACGTAGACCACATTGATGCTTGGCTTTGCTTCTTGGCCACCATCTTCGCTGTCCTCGGCGTCTGCTCCTGCTGGGGCGTCTTCTGCGTCCGCAGACGAATCATCCGCCGTACTAGTCTCTTCGCCCTCTTCTTCTTCTGATGAAGCATCTGTGTCCTCGTCGCCATCCGTTTCACTTTTTATGCTGGCGGCCAGGACATACCTTTTTTGGGTATATTTTTCTACGAAACGCATCATCGACGGATCCGCTTGAGGACCCTGCAGATCAGCGGTACGGATATAGCCTGATTCGTTGCCGCAACTGGCCAACGGCACAAAGCTTAGATCAGGAGCATTTTTTTGTTCGAGGATACCGCCCGGATAGAGAAATAGTAGTTGCTGCAATCCGGATGTAATCGGCATGGCAGCTGTCAGGGCATCTTCGGTACCAGGAGCGTCAGGTCCGACAAACACGAATTGTTTTGTGAAATGTCTGAAACTGCGGGTTTTCGGATAGGGATTGTAGTTTTGCCAAATTACGTGCGCGTCACGGCCTTCTCCCGTGACCCGATCTTCGCCGACCATGGTAATGCCCAAGGTACTCCACAGTTTTGCGATATCACCTTTAGGTTCTGGGGGTGGCTGTTGGCCTCCAAACATGCCGCCGCCGCCCTGAGGCCGGCGTGGGTCGTTGGTTCCGGGCGGTTGGCTGCTGAATGCCACCGGAAAGGGGTCCTCGAATAAAGCCGTCGGCACACCACGCTCGATCGCCTCGATTAGATTGTCCATCTGTGGTGGGGTCAAGGACGATGGTTGAACTACCAGCAATGCGTTGACCGTTTCGACGATCGGACTGGTGGGGTCAATTTCGACGACGTTATATTGTTTTTCGAGTTCCTCAATGATGAGCTGTTTGGGAATCTGCCGCGGCATCCCCCCCCCCATTGAAAACCCGCCGAAGCAATTGGCATCGGTCTTGATTACACCGATTTTCTTTCGTTCTTCCTGTGCCACGGTACAAATGGAACGGACCAATTCGTATTCGACTGGAATCCCTCGATCCACGAAGGGAAGCACGACTTTATCCAAACCACAACGAAACACGGCACCCATGAAAATATCTTCCTGTCGGAAGGCACCACGACTGCGTGAGAGCACGGTGACAGGCTTGATGTCGTACCGCTGTTCGGCTCGAGCGGCATCATCGCTGGAAGGCTCTAAATCATCGTGAATGCTAATGTTCAAATCGGTGCCGCCGACTGCCTTCAACTCCGTCAGCATGGCGATCATGTCGTTCTTTGTCTTCACATACATTTCGGGAAGTGAACGACTAATGAACGCCTCGACGTGAATGGGATGCTCCGACTTTAAGTCTTTCATCAGTTTTTTCGTATTGGGTGACAGGCTACTGAGCTTTTCGTCTGTCGTATCCCAACGAAACCTGTTGAAGTTTGCCAGCAATATGCTGGAGCTCATGGCAATCAGAATGAGTGCCACGAAACGACAGAAGTAGTGCCCCAATAGGCTGCTGCCGTCTCGACCTCCGAGCCAATGCCGTCGGCCGATAAGGACAATGCAAAGGTAGACACCGATGGCGACCAACATGAAGAAATACACAACCGACCGCAAACTGATGACACCGCGGCCGAAATCTTCGGACTGCACAAAATAACTCCATTGAGCGACGCTCATAGCCCAACCATTGGTGGAAGGTATGATCGTGTCCGCCCACATGGCCACCACGAGCGGCAGGTTGAACAGCACACCAAGAATGAAGCCAATGGTTAGGTTGCTCGTGAGGAACGAGGCCACCATGCCGATCGCCAGCATGGCAAGGCCAATCATCCAATAGCCAATGTACGTTGAGACGAACAGTCCCGAATCGATGTCTCCCAAGGTGAGCGCGTTGAGCACAGCGAAATTGGTGATTTGAGAAAACAACAGGGAAGCTGAAAAGATCGCCACGGCCGCCAGATATTTTCCGAGGACAATGTCATAGTCACTCGCTGGGATCGTTAATAGAAGCTCGTCGGTACCTTGACGGCGTTCTTCTGCCCAAATACTCATCGTAATGGCCGCAATGAAGACCAGCATGATAAGTGGCAAGAACGAATTCAACTGATCGAGGTTGGCCAAATTGGACTGAAAAAAGTCATGTGGCCAAAAGGCTGCCAGCGACGTCAGCAAGACGAATAGGCATAGGAATACATAGCCCGTGGGATTGCTGAAATAAGCCAGAAAGTTGCGTTTTAAAACGGCTGATGCAGCTGGACGGTACTTCGATAGCGGTATCACGGCAGCCAAGAAAATGGCCACAACGATCAAATCGAACATCAACAGTTTCAACATTTCAATCACGACTGGAAGCATGTTCGTCTCTCACCTCCACAAAGGGCAACCTATCTGTTTGTTCTTAATTCTTGATTTGTCGACAGTCAATCTATTTGCGTTCAAGTACTCGATGTCGTTAGCTGTCGGAAAGCGTCTTCCAATCCATCGCCTTGTCCACTCAATTCGCTCACCGGACCGTCGTAGACCAATCGACCTTCATTGATCAAAATCACGCGATTCGCCATGGCTTCGACTTCCTGCAATATATGAGTGGAAAGCAGGATTGTTTTTTCTTCGCCGAGCCGCTGCATCGTTTGTCGCACTTCTTGGATCTGATTGGGATCTAATCCGGCGGTCGGTTCGTCCAGGATGAGCACGTCTGGCTCGTGCAATAATGCTTGAGCCATTCCGACTCGCTGACGAAATCCTTTGGACAGTTTGCTGATCGGTTTGTGTACCACGGTACTTAATGCGCACAAATCAATCACAGCTTCAATACGTTCGGCACGATGCGCCGGAATCATACCACGCGCTTCGGCAAAGAAATCGAGCAAGCCTATGGGGGTCATGTCGGGATACAAAGGCCCGTTCTCGGGTAAATATCCCAGCCGAGTCGAAGCTGCCAAACGATCGTCCGACATATTGTGTCCCGCGATCCGTGCCGTTCCAGTTGAAGGCGCGAGATAGCCGGTGAGCAGCTTCATGGTGGTGCTCTTGCCCGCTCCGTTAGGACCTAAAAACGCAACCACTTCTCCTTTGTGGACTTGAAAGGAAACGTCACGACAAGCCGTGAACACACCGTAAAACTTCGACAAACAGTCTGCTTCAATCATCGCAGTTCCGTTTTGTGACGACCCGGTGCTATGGCCATTGGTTGGGTTTTCGCTAGTCATCTTGATTCCATCAATAGATTAGAAATGAAAAAAAAGTTGTCCAAGCTCATTTTGTTTGTGTGATGTCACTCGTCGGTGCCGCAGCTTGCGACCGCTAACATCAGTTCGTGCCACAAACACCTGGGATTTGTTCAGATTGTCACCAATTTGCCGCTCACCAAGCATGTTCAAGACAGGAAAATGATTGGCTTAGGGAAATGGTCAGCACAGGAAACCTTAGGCACAGGACTCTCCACTCCGAGGGTCACGCACAGGCCAAAACACGACACTGTGCTGAGGGAAGGAGAAAGCAATCCGGCTGCCTACCTGCTTTTGTCAGATGTACGTCCTATCAGACATTAGTCCCACAAGGACGCATCTATTCTGACAGAACTCGATTTCGGCAAATAGGTTTTCGAGGATGCCTATCTACCCAAACCGAACATCGGACCATCCGCCCGCATCTGTTGAACTAAGTTAGTACTGGCAAACGGTTCTGTCCAGCCCGGGTACTGCCGTTTTTCTACCCAGTTTCTGCCGGTTTTGAAGAGATTCGGAGCGAGCCAAATCGAACGCGAGTGAGGATGCACGGGATCCTTAAGGACTTTAGGCAACCGTTCCGTCAAAGGTTTGGTGGGGCTTGGCGGAGCCGCGCCTCCAAGTAAGTTGACTTCGCCACTGCGGATCCGTATCAGGGAAATCTGTTCGTAAGTGTACTCCTCGAGACTCCTTGCGCTCAGAGGCTGCTTGGATGACGACCTTGGCCACCACCAACATATTCTGCAACTCCCATCCATCTGGCGAATCGAGCTGACGGAATAGGGCGTAGCGGCACCAACCTGCGATTTGTTCGGCAGCATCTGCCAAAGACTGCCCTTCTCGGCGAACCCCAGCGGCCCGCCACAGCTGGCTCTTCAAGGCATTACGGACATCGACTAGATCCAATGGTTCCACGGGGTCCGGAATAGGTGGGTTTTTCAGTGACAAAGCCTTAAAATCGTCTCGAACCTGACTGGCCATGTGAGATGCTCCTTCACCAGCATGGGCCCCGTAGACGAGACCTTCCAGCAAACTATTCGAGGCTAACCGATTCGCACCGTGAAGACCGCTGGAAGTCACTTCCCCCGCAGCCCACAGACCGGGTAACGTGGTCCGGCCTTGTTCGTCAACAACCACACCTCCAATCATATAGTGGGCCCCTGGTCGGACCGGAATCTGTTCGGTCGTGATATCGATGCCAAATTCGGCACAGGCAGCTGTGATACCGGGAAAACGCCGTCGGACGAAGTCTTGCTTTAAATGACTCACGTCCAAATAGACGTTGGGATGTCGAGTGCGTTCCATTTGATTCACAATCGCCTGACTAACAATGTCTCGTGGAGCCAACTCGCCATTCGGGTGGTAGTCCGCCATAAAACGGTGACCGTTCCTGTCAACGAGCCAGGCACCTTCACCTCGCATGGCCTCGGTAATCAGCGTGCGGCTACTGCCAGCGATGTACAGGACCGTGGGATGGAACTGCATAAATTCCATATCCCGCAAATCCGCACCTGCACGGTAGGCGATTGCGTGGCCGTCCCCTGTAGCCACGGAGGGATTGGTGGTCTCGCGAAAAATCTGACCAGCGCCTCCGGTACATAAAATGGTTTGCTTAGCCCAAACGATCGTCTTGCCATGCTGGCTGTTCCAGATCAGTGCCCCTCGACACATTCCGTCATGAGTTAATAAATCCAGCGTGAAGGTATCTTCCCAAATCTGCAGATTTGGCTCCGAGCGGGCTCGTTCGATCACAGCTCGCATGACCTCCCGGCCCGTTGCATCCCCCAAAGCGTGCACGATTCGAGCCTTGCTGTGCCCTCCCTCTCTCCCCAACAACAACTCACCGTCGACTTCATCTTCATCAAACCGGGCACCCCACCGTATCAGCTCGCGTATGCGATCGGGTGCCTCGCGGACCACCATTTCCACGACTTCAGGGTCACACAAGTTACCGCCAGCAGACAATGTGTCAGACACGTGAGCTTCAAACTCGTCGGCCGGATCCAATACGCCGGCGATTCCCCCCTGGGCGTAATTGCTGTTAGATTGCCGAATCTCGTCCTTGGTGATCACCAGCACGGACAGTTTTGAGTCCACAGCCATCGCCGCGCGCAATCCTGCCAGGCCTCCTCCTACAATGAGTACGTCGACAAAGTAGTGAGACACGCGTTTGGGATCAAATGCCACCAAATAACGGGGGATTTCAACGGACATAAGTGTTCAATCTGTTGTCTGGAGCTTTCATCACAACTTGGATCCTGAGCCTCTTCATTGGTAACTTAAGCCCCCGGCCTGAACATGAAACGAGTTGCTGCGGAATATCCTATACGGCCGAGATCCTTGACTATGCTCAGGATATCAAGCCAGTTCTTGCAGCATCCAGTCTACTCACGGTCCTTCGCAATACTCTCCTGAAAAGCTCGCAGCTGATCCAAGTATTCCGTCGGAGGCCGGGAACGGTTCGCCGTATCGTTTAACCCACCATGTGGATCACGTTTCACGTTGTCGCGACGTAACCGGTTGTTTGGCGACTGCAAGCCTAAACTTTCGAGTCTCTCCAGCAACTCGCTCTGCGCGGTGGGGTCCTGAGCGGACTGTTGCTTTAGCCGATCCCAGCGCTCTATAAATTGACGCAACTCGTCGGCAGTCCAACCCAAATCGTCCAACAGGGCTCGATCTGGATTGTCTTGCTGATCCTTAAGGTAGCGTAAGGCCAAGTCGGTTGCTTTCTCAGCATATTCGGTGTTTGCGGCGTCGCCTGCCGGCGGTACACCTTGATTTACATCCGATGGTGGTGAGGGGTTGCTTCGCTCGCCAGGACGTCCCCCATTGGTTGGTATTTGGCCCGGAGCCGCATCTTGCTGAGAATCAGCGCCGTCGGTCGCCGGTTGACTGTCTAGAGATCCCCCAGGCTGACCGTTCGGTACATCGGATGATTCTGCTTCTGAGCCGTTGGATTGTGGATCACCTCCGGCTGTTCCGCTACCGTGTTCCTTACCAGATTGGCCCGTTTTTTCCGAACTTAAACTGTCATCTCCTGCTTGGGAATTAGCTTCCCCGTTGCCTGATTCTTGTGAAGCTCCGTCGTCCGCCGTACTACGGCTGCCTGCACTATCGTTTCCGGGTTGTGTAGCGCTTTGGCTACCTCCTTGTTTGTCCCCTCCGCTACGATCGCCACCTTCTCCCCCTTCGGAATCTGACTGCTGTTTGTCGGTGCCAGGCGATTTGGCCTCCGTCGGCGACCCTGGGCCTTGATTGTTCGATGGTGAATGTTTGGGCTGTTGCTGATTGGTCTCTTGATCAGCAGGTGCGCCGTGTTGGTCGTCACTACGCGCTCCGAAACCTGATTCACCATCGTCCCCTAACCCTGGCTGTGCCGGAGGATCGCCTGAGTTTGGTTCGGTTTGGCGAGAAGTTGCTTCTTCTGGTTGGGCGGCGTCTTCAGTTCGTCCACCTTCTCCGGCGTTGTCTTCGCCTTCTTCGGCTTCACCCTGGTTTCCACCATCCTCGCCGGTACGCTCAGGCTGACGATGGTTGCCATCCGTCTCGGCATTCGTCGCTGAACCATCATTCGGAGTCTGTTCGGAGGAGGAACCTGCCTCGCTTGTCGATTCGGATTGCCCCGAATCTGGCATTTCGTCTGTGGCAGGCTCGCCAGAGTTGCCATCGTGGTTTTCCGATTCTCGCATTCTTTCCAGAACCCGATCAAAGATCTCAGAGTCCTCTGTGCCATCGGTTGCCCGCCGACGAGACCCTTTTCCGCCCGAGCCGTTCTCACTTGAGTTCTCGGACGATGGACCATCGCCCGATCCAGCACCCTCCTGGCCGGAACCGTTTTGCTGAGTGTCGTTGGCATCTCCTGGACCCGCCGAGCCATTCTCACCTTCATGAGAGCTTTCTTCATCGGTCTGTTGGCCAATTCCAGCACCCTCTTGTTGATCATCTTCTGTCACCGACTGGCTGTCACCTGGCGACTCTTGCTGCTCGTCCGATGGTGAGCCATCCGAAGCTTCGTCCACTTCGCCATCGGTTGCTGACTGGCCAGCATCTTCCTCCGATTCGTCCTCCGCTTGAGCTGGTTTTTCGGTGAATTCGGCTTGGTCCTTTGAATCGGAACCGTCCGAACCTTCCTGCCGTTGCGTCCCTTTATTTTCTGGAGCCACAATCACAAAGCGATATTTGGAAGTGGAATTCACCTGCTGCTTGGATTCACCGTGAGACACAACACTACCAGGATAATTGTCTTGTGCCGTAGCCCAGTACGTCACCATGTGTCCCGGCTGGAGGTCATAGGTTTGTGGGTCGAATTCGAATCGCCGATTGGCGCTCCCGGTCCACCCCTTGGGTTCGTCGAGCAGCTGTTTTGATAAAATCGGTTCACCACCCGCCACCATGTGTAAGGTGACATCCACCAAACCAAAATCGGGATCGCGTGCTAAAATTTCAACCACCTGTTGTCGGTCGACGGGAAGTTCAATTTCCTGTTGCGGAGGGGCGAGGAATTCAATTTCTGGCCGCAGATCCGGGACGACATCGATCAGGTACCGAAGCGGGCGTTCGTTGGCTTGTCCGCTTTTGCTGGTAAACCGGATCTCATAGCTGCGTCGGAACACTTCGCGTTGTTCATCCGGCAACGTTAACCGAAAGCTACCCTCAGCCTTGCTGCCGTTGACACGCATTCGGACATGGTCTGCGGCCGAGTCATGCTGCGAACTTGACTCAGGATCCACCGTGTTGACGGCGAACTTCAAGTAGGCGTTGTCAATCTCTTGATTTGCCGTAGCCTGGATGGTTACTCGGGTTCCTTCGACGGCCCGAATACTCCCTTGTCCACGCACGACGCGTTTTTCCATGCGAGTGTACTCTGGGTAGTCGTATGTGATCGAATCGATCACCAGATGAGGGACCGACAGTAACTTCAGGTAGTAATCGGAGGAAACGGTATCTCCTGCTTCGATCCGGAATACCACGTCTCTCTGCAGTCCCCGGCTCTCATCCGGCACGTTTGCCGAATAACTTGCCGTGTTGGCTTCGGCCACCATGGGAACGAGACGGTCGACAACCTGGTTGTCCGCCGTCGTGTAGCTCAGCACGACTTCCTCACTGCGTTCCACTCCACGCACGACAGCGGTCACCCGAGCTTGTTGTCCCAGGTAAATGGGTACCGCATCGCCAGACTCGTAAAGTTCGCCATCAATGCGTACTTCGACGATTTCGACGCGAGACGGACGTGCGATATCAGCCCACGGCAAAACAACTCGTTGCACCGTTTGCCAAGGGTCTTTCGGAGAAAGAATACTGTATAGTCCACCTAAAACAATCAGTGCGGCAAAGAAGTAGCCGACTCGTATTAACCGTGCGCGATCCACAGCGGTTTCCAGTTGCAGACCGGACAAATCGTGAGCAGCTTGTTGGCCTACGGCATCGAATACGACAGGCTTAATTTCAGCGTGTTGCGATCGCAGTAGTAAATAATTTGTCAGGCTATTCTTCAGCTCAGGAACAGTCTCTTCGATCGTACGGGCGGCAAATACGGGATTGATGCGATTCAGGATGAGCGGAGACAGGTGGCGCACTACCACGTACGCCCAATATCCAAGCATTAGTAGCAAGGCGGCCGAACGATTCCAGGTGTTCAACGGAGCCACCCAATGGTCCCATCCAATTAACAGCAGCAAGAACGCTAGGGTAACCGACAGTCCGAGCAAGGCTGACGTCAGTAGATCTCGCCATTTCACAGAACGACGAGTCCGGTCGATTCGGGATTGAATGAATCGCTCACGCTGAGCCGCATCGCGTGCGAGATTTTTTGCTTGAGCCTGCGAATCGCTCGAGCGGGCCGTTCCTGTGGCCATGAGGAGTTCCTTGTAGTGGGTTTCTCTGTGCCGTTATTACTATTATAGACGAAAACTCAGAGCTTGGCCCGGTCAAACAGGCTCCCCTAGAGCGAAAGCGTTGACCGCCCGCGGTGGCTGTGATACTCTCGGTCGTTGCTATCAAACCAATCAGTATCAGTGGCACGTGTCGGGTCGCGCAGTGTGCTTTCCACGATGGCTGCCAAAAGGTTGCTGCCGTTCACAAGCGAATGTGATGAAATACTGTGACAGGCGTTATTTGTCGACCTCAACCGTAGGTGCCTAAGAGATGGCCGAAGCTATCTGTAAAACGATGGGATAGTGTTAGTAATCGCTCATGGATGTTGGCGACTATTATGCTCTGATCAGTGGTGAACGACGTGGCTGGAACGCGACGCTAGTGCGTTCTGTTCTGTCGGCTATAGAAATCCCGTACGCGGCTGCGGTCAGCTGGCGCAATCGGGGTTTTGATTCGGGACGTTTCCGCACTCATGCGGTGAAGGTTCCTGTGATTAGCGTTGGCAATCTTACGTTGGGAGGAACCGGCAAGACGCCCATGGTGGCGTGGTTGGCTCAGTGGCTCCAAAACCAGCACCTCCAGGTGACCATCGTAAGCCGAGGCTACGGCGGCGGCCGTGACGGTTGGAATGACGAAGCTCTCGAATTGCAACGCACGTTGCCCGGCGTTCCGCACGTGCAAAACCGAGACCGTGTACTCGGGGCGCGCCAAGCCATCGAAGAACATCATGCTCAAGTCATCATTCTGGATGATGGCTTCCAACATCGGCGTATTGCCCGAGATTTAGATATTGTCTTGATCGATGGCCTCTCGCCGTTCGGCTTCGATCATGTGTTTCCCAGAGGGGCACTCCGCGAGCCCTGCTCCGGTTTGGCACGGGCGCATGTGATTGCATTGTCTCGCGCCGATGCTGTTGACGAAGACACTCGTGACGCTATTCGTCAGCGAGCACAAGCAATGGCACCTCAAGGTTTGTGGCTGGAAACGGCACACCAACCGATTGGCTGGCTGATGGCGGATCAGCAGTCCGTGGCCCTTTCACAGTTACAGAATGCTAACGTGGCCGCCTTTTGCGGCATAGGTAATCCGCAGGGCTTCCGGCACTCGTTAACACGCGCCGGTGTCCAAATCGCGGCTTTTCGTGAATTTCCGGACCACCATCCTTATTCCGATCAAGACATGCGTTCGCTGGACCAATGGGTGGAAGGCCTACCTCAGCATGTCGACTCTGTCGTGTGTACACACAAAGATCTGGTGAAACTACCGTCACAAAAAATCGCGGGCAAGCCACTCCATGCGTTGCAGATCGGATTAGAAGTGACGCAGGGAGAAAAAGCCTTTACAGCAAGACTGCAGCACGAGCTTGCACCTTGGATGGAAGCACATCACGGTGCAACTACGTCAGAATCCACCTGCCGAAATTGGCCCAAGTCGGCATAAATTGGTAAGTGACGATAGTAGACTTCGAGCATGTAGGTGCTCAATGCGGTGGTATAAAGTCGTCCTCCGTGCGACCCCCAGCGATCTCCTACTGGTGACCAGCTCCCTTTTTCTTTGCCAGTTTGCACCTGATTTCGAGGTAGCTCGACGCGCATCACACGATTCCACTTGTCCCAAGAATGGTCGTTCATGTGGTGAATCACTTGAGTTGCGTAGTACCAGTAGTAAACGTTGCGATCACGAAAATCGATGGAATGGTCACTGATGTACTCGACGCCTAACATCAGCCGCGAATCATTACGGGCCCATCCCAGGTACTGACGACAGAGTAGCGCCTCGGCCGTCATCGGCAGCGTGCCTCCTTCTCGCGGGCGATAACCGTACCGCGTCCCATCCACACTCGAAGCCGAATCCAAGTACTTGGCCACTTTCTCTAAAGCGGCCGAATCAACCTCCAGATAAGCCATGCGGGCACTTTGTAATGCCATCACAAACCAGCCTGTGACAGAGGTGTCAGAAAGGTATCCTGGTTCGTAACGCCATCCCCCTTCAGAATCTTGGATCTCGATGGCGTAGTTGATGGCACGCTGAGCCGGTTCGCGGTACTCCTCGTCGTGTGTCATTCCGTATAGTTCACAGAGAGCAATCGTGGCCTGCGCTTGTGCGTACAGCCGTTGCTGCACCAGTCCTCCTCGCCAAAAGTCGCCGTCCGTCTTTTGGCTTCCCAGTAGCGCATGCCATCCTCGACGCACAACATCGATATAGTCGCCATGCAAATGCGTATGGCCAGCGCCTTGGAAAGCCAACAGAGCCATGGCCGTTGCAGCTACCTGATTCTCGATCGTTGCACCGTTGTCGTAGTGGCCGGTTAAGCTCCAAAATCCATTGCGATGCTGATAGCGTGCAAACCACTTTAGTGCGAGCTCAACGGCCGCTTCCGTTCCAGGAGTTCCTCCATACGCAGCCAGTAGGGCGCGTTTCATTCCAGGGGTTCTTCCCTGAAGTGCCGAGCCAATCTCAGGAATCGAGTATTCCTCAGAAGTCAGGCTGGTAGCCCTCTCGACAATGTCTACCATGGGTGGCAAAGAAAGCGGATCTTCGACCAAGGGAATGTCTTGGGGAACCACCACCGGTTCGGTAACCTCATTCAAGTCATTAAATGCCATGTCGAATGTAGGCTCTTCCAGTTGCCCACCTTCGTCCACAGGTTCTCCGATGACCAGTTCAATTTGCTGATGCACCAGGCTGGGCAAAAACATCAAGCCGGTTGCCACGATCAACAGCATGTGAATGAACATGCTGAACAACCAGGGAGGCGCGATACGAATAACCGGTATTCTTTTGTCGGACGGTTGTTCGGGATTTTCCGAACGTGTACCGACAGTGAATGTCGTTGGTAAATGCATTGCGGATGCTTGGCGCGGCTGTGACGTGACAGAGGTGGTTTGCGGTGGAGATTGCTGGGATTCGTTGGTGCCTGCAGTTCGCGAGGATTGAAAGGTAGAATCTCGATTCGTCGATGGCGTATCGGGTGTGCGAGGCGCCTGTGAAGCAGGAGGCTGACCAGGGGAGGTAGGCGGAGGTGGATCGAATTGGAGATCCGGATCCATTGGGGGTACGGTCGGGGAAGATGCAAATGGCTGCAACGAATCCCGCGCAATATTGTCAGGAGTCGACATAAAAGCCTACCCGGCATCAGATAATGAGTGTCTCTTCTGTTCCTGGCCGCGCCACAATGTAGCGGAACGGCACGAGCCGTCCCAGTATGGAACGACTCAAATCCACAAAGGCTGAGCGGCGCACGCCGAACGTCACTCACTTTGGATACGAAACCCTCGCAGAGGGAGTATGGCGAAGACAAAGTGAGCCGCATGGAGGCAACCCCTCAGAGCAACTCTACGTGTCTACCATCGGTGCGCCAAGCAAAAACGTTGCTGTGAGAACAACTTACGTAGATTGACACTTGGTTAATTTCAAGCTACAGGCTCCATGTTTTCACGAGCTCAAACCACTGAAAAGTTGGTGGTTTTTGCTGCTGGAATCATTCCTGGCAAGTGCAGCGTCGGAAGCATCTCGGTGTGAGCAGGGCTCACAGAGATCTTTCGGGACGTTCAGGACGACAATCAAGAATTTACGCTACCTAAGGTTTGGCCGATTTTCGCGATTTAGCCTGCAGGATGAAGCCGACGAGCGTCTTCGTTACAGTCATCCCATTTGTAAGAATCGCTAGATTGCGTGGAACAGTGTGGAATCAAGCGAGACTTAGCCGAAAATTACCGAGTAAAAATATGCTGTCCGGTCTCGACGCGGCAAGCTGTTTGTTTAGAATGATGTGTCTCGCCGATGATTTTGGTGAATTCATGACGCGGGGTGGAGCAGTCTGGTAGCTCGCGAGGCTCATAACCTCGAGGTCGCAGGTTCGAATCCTGTCCCCGCCACTCGGGCATTTTCAAGAATGTCCACAACTTCCGAAAAACTAGCGTTTTCCCGCACTTCATGAGGGGTGCGGGTTTTTTCTTGCGTGTCCATGCGAGGCAAAACGGGCGGTTGCGTCCCCCGTTTATCCCCCGTGAGTCCCCCGTTTTGGACGGCCTTTTGGTGGTGGTCGTCAGTCACTGTGAGATAGTGCTTGAGGGCAACGCTAGGGGTGTTGTCTAGCCACCTGCACACAACGTAGGTCGGATAATCTTGCTCCAGCTCAGTCTGCCGACTGGACCGTAGGTTCTGGAAGGGTTTCGGCCAAACCTCAACGCCCGCATGGCGGATGATTTTCTTGAAAGTGGTGCCGAGGTTCTTGGACGGCTGGCCAGTCAACATGGGGATTACCCACGTAGCACCTTCGTCGGCCATGGAGAACGCTTCGTCCAGATACATTCGCAGTTCGGGGAATAACGGAACCACCCGGCTCGCTTTCCCGTATCGCTTCGTCTTGGGCGACGTTACCGTGAAACGATCCGTGTCCCAGTGGATATCGGACCACTTAAGTAGGGCCACTTCGGAGGAACACCGAAGTCCGCCGTACCGTGCCAGTGCTACTACGGTTCGCCATTGCCAGTTGGGGCAGGCGTCCAGAACTTTTGTCACCACGTCACGGGCAATGAACACCCGACGTTCGTCGTTAGTAGCGGTTCCAACGCTGACCCCAACGAATGGGTTCTCTGGCAGCAGTTTTTTGCGAAAAGCGTGCCGGAAAAACTGAGCTGCAATCTGGCATTCTTTCTGGGCGGTGGTCGGTGCGACCTGTTTCATCCAGGATTCATGGGGGTTGGTCGTACAGCCAGCGAAGTGGACTCGACGCGTCTTGAGCTCCATGACGAA
>JAKVBZ010000083.1 GCA_022448645.1 Pirellulaceae bacterium | reverse complement strand
ATTCAGGCGTATCCGCCGAGACCCTGATGGTCATCATGCGACACAAGAGTTTTGCCACGACGAAGAAGTTCTATGCGGCAAGCCGGGCAGCTCAGTCAGCCGCAGCTGAAATCCATGAACAACTCGGTTCTGATGTCGATTTGAACGCATTAGTGGGGGGATAAGTGGGGGGGAATTATGAAGGCCCGCCGTCAATTGGATGGCGGGCCTTTTTCATAAGTTGTTGCCGCAGCAATCTTTCTGAAGTACACCCCAGAGGATTCGAACCTCTAACCTTCGGTTCCGTAGACCGATGCTCTATCCAATTGAGCTAGGGGTGCAAATAGTACCTTTTTGCTGGCACCGATTTAACACCTGAACATTCTAGCTTCCAGACGTTTGGCAGTAAATGTGGCAGCAAAACCCGAAAACTACTGCTACTTTACCCCACCTAATTAACTCCCGACGTTACCAAACTACACATCACATTGGAAGTGGATCAATGGGTCCTCGAGCTAAACGCCCCCTATAGGGACAGCACGATCGCCTCACAGGACCAGGCCGAACCCCTGGAGCTTACCTCGACCTGCCCCTCCAACAGGGACGCCATTCACTGGAGATTTCTCACGCCTAACCCGACGACAAGAGTCTCCGCATCCAGAACGCCGAAGCATTCATCAAATATCGCAGGAAGTCTAAGTAAATCCCGGATACCAGAGCATCGTGGTCGGTTGTGAAAAAGAAGAGATTTTCTACAATCATCCGTTAACTGGTTCTTACATCAGATCAGCCAGGAGTGCCTGGAGCCACAGTCTTACGGACAGCAACCGGCAGATCTAGGACGAAGATCTGAAAAACGTTGTCCGGCAGCGGGTGTTTGACACGCACTACCACATGTTCCAGCACACGCCCACACCCATGTGAAGCCGATTGTCGCCACCTACAAGCAACTACTGGCAATCAAGCAAGCGGCTGACATCGATGGGCTCTCGAACGACGACCTGAAGCGGATCTTTTGGCGGAACGCGCACGGGGCCCTGGCTGTCGCTTGCGAAACCTCAGACAGCGGTGTCGAGGAACAAACTGTCACATCATAGCTCTTGCTGGAAGGAACATATCATGAAAGGTTTCCACTCCCTGTACGCACTCACCACCATGACCTTGCTCCTGATCCTGGTGGGAGGCCCTACGGCTGTTGGCCAGGAGACAGCGATCGACACGCCGCGAGGCTTTACCAGCCTTTTCAACCGCCAAGACTTCACCGGATGGACGCTGCCCGAGGGGGACAACGGACACTGGAAGGTGGTGGATGGCGTGATCGATTACGACGCGCTAAGCGAAGCGGCCCCGGGAAAGAGACACGTCTGGTCGGAGAAGGAGTACGCAGACTTCGTCCTGATGGTCGACTGGAAGATCAAGGAACCCTCGGGCATCTACGACACGCCGATCGTGCTATCCGACGGCACGAACCTGAAGGATGACAACGGCGCAGAAATCACGCTGCCGCTGCCCAACGCTGACTCGGGCGTCTTTCTGCGGGGGCAGCACAAGTCCCAGGTGAACATCTGGTGTTGGCCGGTGGGGTCAGGAGAGGTTTTCGGTTATCGCAACGACGAGACCTTGTCCGCCGAAGTACGAGCTGCCGTCACGCCCAAAATGCGGGCCGACAATCCGATCGGACAGTGGAACACGTTCGTGATCGTAATGATCGGTGAGCGTCTGACGGTGATCCTCAACGGCCACCAGATCATTGAGAACGCAAGATTGCCTGGCGTGCCGGCCCGCGGACGTCTGGCCCTGCAGAGTCACGGCGGCATCTTCGACGGTAAGCTCCACCCGGCGTCGAGTCTGGTGCAGTTTCGGAACATCTTCATTAGGGAGTTATGAATCTGCGGGTAGCCGAACCTTCTGCACGATGACTGCGTGCAGACATACGGCCACAACGCCCATCACGCACTCCTGTCGAGCCATTCCCATACTAAGCAAACAACCGACACCATCGCACCAAAAGCAGGTACAAGCCACAACGCGCGATCGAGACCCACCTGAATCGCAAGGCTACCCATAACAAGGGGAGCCACAATCGATCCGAGCGAACCCAGGCCGTCAATCATCGGAATACCAACCGCTAACCGTTCGCCCAGCTTCTCGGTACCAATAGCATAAGTTGCCGCTGCTTGAGCGGACATGAAAAACGACATGATGAAATACAACACATACAGGATGTTCATGGACGGAGCAAAAAGCATCGCACAAAAAAACAGCATGGAAAAACCATAGCAGAGGCCGAGCAACTTGCGGTCAGACACACGACCACTGACGAAATATGCCATGAATACCCGACCGATCAGTACGGCCATGGCCATGAGCAAAGAAAGGATGCCCACCTCAATCGGACTTGCGCCAAAGCGATCCTTGTCCATCACACCCAACCAGGAAAGAACGTTAATCATCGCAAAGTTGTCAAAACAACGATCAGTCCCAACAAATAAAGCGCAGGCTGATTGAGTACTCCGTGAACCAGATGCTGCCCAAACGAGCCCGACTGCGGCGTCGAAGCACCTTGCGCCTCTTCCTTCCGTTTGCGAGGCGAGGGGCCAGACAAAGGCGAAATCCGGTTGCCACAGATCAACAGCAGTTTCCTGCTAATAAAAAATGCCCTCTAAGGGCGATCATGCAGCACACTTCCTACTGGCTGGAGCGTGCTGTTGATTGTTATTGAAACCGTTTTTAGTCTAGCCCCTTTCATCACCATGACACAAGAAACACACTTTGGCATATCACTCTCTCCCAAAGATTTCGAAGAGCGATTCCTCACATTGCACAAACAGTTGTACTCGTCGAAACAGTTTGCGTTCGACGACGTCACACAACACGTCTACGCTCCGCCGGCAGGGATGCTACAGGTCGATCATTCGTTCATTTACGACGGCCAAAACTGGCATTTATTCTACGCAACTGGATTCATGGCCGATAATGACGCATATATCGCTGCCATTAAGAAACGCGACTTCGAGGCAGCCAGCCGATTGTCACTCGAAGCGGGAAACGGGCACGCCGTCGGCCCGGATCTATTTTCTCTCGAGTTCCAAGAGCATTTGCAGTTTGAGTCTCTGGGGAGGTTCGATTGGATTGCCCGCGGTGTAGGAAATGTTTTTCACTGTGACCTGGATCAACCCTATGGCTTCCTTTACGACGTGAAGGGAGACGAGGGAGGAAAAATTACTGGGGCCATGAATCTGGCCTGGTCGTCCGATCTGGATCATTGGCAACTTAGCGATCGCAACCCTATCCATTCTCCGCCCGCATGGACCATTCCGGGAAGTCCTTTCAAGGACCCGCATGTGATGGAATTCGAGGGAGTCTATCTGATCTATTACGTGTCCATGGACCAACGAGGTTACCCGTCCATTGGACTTACGACAACAAAAGACTGGGAAACATTTAGCGATGAAGGAGCTGTTTTCAGCTTACCTTCCCAGCTGCGTGGCACCATGGGGATCGAGTCTCCTCAGGTGATCCACCGCGAGGGCATCTGGCATTTGTTTTTCACATACGGTGAAGGACTGCAACATGCGATTAGCCCCTCGCCGTTCTCCTTTGTCGGGGCTCGCGACAGCTTTTGGAACGTGGGCACCGGCTTCTACAACATCGGACCTTTTCACGCCACGGAGATCATCCAGGACGGAGACCATTGGTGGCTCTCCACCGACCGCAAGGAAGAAACACGACGCTTGAATCGTTTCGCCGGAAAATTGTGTTACCGTGGCACACAAGAAGATGAACAGACGTTACTGGAAGGGTTGTACCTCTCTCGTATTCAATGGGCCGGCGATCAACCAACGTTAGTACACCCAGGCAGGTAAGCTCAGGCAACTGGCTAACGCCTTACAACCAACTGGCTAACGCCTCACAATAGTCACTGAAAAAAGATTCAGTGCAATGAATAGTGTTTGGGTGTTAGGAACGTTGCTGACGTTTCTTTTCTTGTGGTCTGTGGCTTCTCGTCTGCAAACCTTACAACCGTCCAGATCCCACCAAGCAAGCCCCCAACGAAGTACGCACAATTTCCTGTATTTTCGTAAGGCCTTGCATTCGGTAAAAGCACTCTCAAAAATAGAGACAGTCAGGCGCAAGCCTACGAACATCAATTCCCTGCAATATTTGCAAATATACTTCACCATGCTGCAGATTATTCCAGTAGCCGGCCCCAACCTAGATGTAGCCTCAGCGCCACACCAGTAGGCGTTTGCCGATCTGTTGCCAAGCATCATGACACAAGTCTTTTCACAAAACGTGGATCTCCCTGTTTCTACAAGCCAAGCTTTCGACTGGCACGCACGACCTGGAGCTTTAGAGCGTTTGATACCCCCCTGGGAATCCGTCGAATTGGGCGCTCGATCCGAAAACTTGTGTGAAGGTGCCACAGTCGAGTTACTGAACCGTCTGGGGCCACTAAAGATGCGATGGCTGGTAGAACACTTTGATTTTGAACCCGGGCGTCGCTTCTGCGATGTGCAGCGTTCAGGTCCGTTCACCGCATGGAAACATTTTCACTTATTCCATTCCCTTGAGAATCCACACAGCTGTGTCCTGGAGGATCGTATCGAATACCAACTGCCCGGCGGGTGGTTGGGCAACCTTTTGGCGAGCCGCTGGACGCGCAAACAAATACAGCGCATGTTCGATTACCGCCATGAGACAACATCCAAGGACCTGGCGGCACATCGTCAGTATGCTGACCAAGGTAAATTGTGCGTCGCCGTGTCTGGTGCGAGTGGGTTGATTGGCTCCGAATTAATCCCTCTCCTTACGACTGGGGGGCATGAAGTGACGAGATTAGTTCGTCGCCAACCTGAGCACGGCGAAGTCGGCTGGAATCCATTGGCAGAACGTTTCGATGAGAGAACACTCCACGGCATCGATGCGGTCGTTCATTTGGCTGGAGAGAACATCGCGGCTGGCCGCTGGACACCAAATCTGAAAGAGCGAATTCGTGAGAGCCGGGTCAACGGCACGCGAGTTCTTTGCGAAGCCTTGGCCCGTATGCAAAATCCACCGAAAGTACTCGTTGCGGCATCAGCTATCGGATTCTATGGCCATCGTGGCGACGACATGGTTGACGAGTCCAATCACCCAGGTGCCGGTTTCCTGCCAGACGTATGTAAGGACTGGGAGGCTGCCACGCAACCGGCCCAAGACGCTGGAATTCGCGTGGTGAATCTGCGGATTGGTGTTGTCCTTAGCCCTCAAGGCGGAGCGCTGGCAAAGATGCTGACTCCATTCAAGCTCGGCTTAGGTGGAAGGATCGGCAACGGGCACCAGTACTGGAGTTGGATATCGATTGATGACGTCGCCGTTACGATCCTGCACGCCTTGATGACCGAATCGTTGCACGGACCAGTGAATGCGGTTGCGCCCAACGCCACCACTAATGATGAGTTCACACAAACGCTCGGCCGTGTTCTGCGACGTCCAACAAAGCTGCCGATGCCAGCTGTCGCAGCCAAGTTGGTTCTCGGTGAAATGGCGAACGACCTCTTATTGGCAAGTACGCGCGTCCGGCCTGGAAAGCTTATCGAATCCGGTTATCACTTCCGGCAGCCAACACTGGAAAAATCGTTACAGCATGTTTTGGGACGTTAGGGCTCATCGTAGCCACATTTAGAATGTAAGAAATAAGATCCGGACGACGAACGTGAACCAGACACAAATCAGGACATTTCAACTCGTTCTTATGGCTGGTGTTACCTTGGGATTATCAGTTTCGGTGTAGTTCGTCAGCAGCCAGAACAAACATGTATTCATCGGCACGAAGGATCCAGCTATGTTGAACTTCGAAACTTGCCGAATACACCGATAAGGAACATGGATCAGGCAGGCCTATTGGTTAATGGTGGGTCTGTTTGTGGTGACACGATGTCAGCGACCTCCTATGCCGTGATTGTCCCAACCCGACCAGACG
Source organism: Pirellulaceae bacterium (assembly GCA_022448645.1). The sequence goes on along the minus strand of JAKVBZ010000083.1, from coordinate 16,972 downwards.
AATAGCTCAGTATTGGATACCGAATGGTCCATATCTGCCCACACCCTAGCCTACCCAACGTTCAACAACTAACCACCGAAATAGTATTGCCGGTTCTTAGAGACGAAGTGTTTGAATTCTTTTCTGACGCACACCAACTAGAACGTATCACCCCGCCTTGGCTGCACTTTACCGTCCAAACTCCACGACCGATTGACATGCGATGTGGAACTTTAATTGATTACAAACTTCGGCTCCACGGCATCCCCTTGCGTTGGCGAACAAAAATCACCGAATGGACGCCACCCTACCGATTTGTCGACGAGCAGCTCATTGGCCCATATCGCTTGTGGCGGCACGTCCACACTTTTGCTGACGTGGGTGGCAAGACTCGCTGTCGTGACCAGGTCGACTACTCTGTTCCTGGCGGTCGCTTGGTGCATCGGCTGTTTGTCAAACGCGACGTGCAAAAAATATTCGAATATCGTCGCAGAACCCTCTCACGTATTTTCTGTGATTCGTGACCACCGGTCTTCTTGTCCTCGATGGAACACCATTCACGGCTGAAAACCTGTCTATTGAGGGTTCTCGTTGAATGAAAACAACATTCTTCGAGGACTCACTCGCAGGAGCTGATTCACTAGACAGACTATTCATCGCGCGGCACTGCAGCCAGCAGCAACAATTCGGAAGCGGTGCGTGACTCCAATCTCACGGCCAGGCCGTCACGGGCCAACATCCAGCCGGGGATTTCTACCACATCGCCAGTCGAGTCAAAGCCAACTCGATACACCAGACCTTGATGCAGTCCCTTCGGTTTCAAGAGATAAGTCGAATCACCTTCCGAACCGATACGCACGATGGTCACCCATCCCTGGCGGCGATCGGGTGACATGAACTCCATGGCAAACCAGGGACTTGATTCGACACCGCCCCGGTAGTTCACCGGTTCGTGGTGATAGGTTTTGGCTACCGGCAAGATCGGTCGGATGTGGTTTTTGTAGAGATCCGCGTATCGCTTCAACGATCGAATCCGTTCTGGGTTCACATCGTCAACACGGGGCCCGATCATTCCCGACAACAACTGTGGGACTCCAAGGGTAAACTGGCAGCGCAGAAACGTGTCCAAATCGGCGGGACGTCCGAACAACTGTTCACGCACAGCGTTGTGTGCGATCACATAAGTTTCCGGTGGAAAGCCGACACTCCGACCGCTAAACACCTGCAGGACTTGAGGCGTCCACAACCCGTCCGTCATGTAACCTTCGTGAAACGAACCCACCATACCCAGTCCACCACGGCCAATGCCGGCCGCACAATTCTGCAAGACAAGATGCGGGTACTTCCTGTGGGTCCGCTGATACATACCGTGCACCACTTCCATCTGCCGCCAATAGTTATTCTCACGAATTCCGTTTCGCTCGGTGACGCCACCCTCAAACGTAAAATACGTATCGTAAGCCACACGAATCAGGTCAAGATCATAGGCTTCGATTTGTCGATGGAGTTCCTGTTCGACATAAGCAGCCGCTTCGACCTGTGTCACGTCAATGTTGTGATGTTCCAAGAACCATTCAGGATGCCGTTGATGAATGGGAGCGTTAGGTTCGGCACGTTCTGGTTCGGTCCAAATACCGAACAACATGCCTTTCTGACGGCAGTAGCTGATCACTGGGTCGAGCCCCTCAGGAAAGCGTTTGGGATGGGGATGATAATCACCCCGATGAGCAAACCAGCCGCAGTCGAGAATGAACAATTCCGATCCTATCGCAGCCGCCAAGTCGATATTATCAAAGATGGCTCCTTCATTCATACGGCCGTGTTCATCCATGTATCCTTGATCGCCGGGTGCCAGATATTGAATCAAATGAGCGCGCCCCGAAGGCAACGCAGGACGCACTGACTCGCGCACGTGAGTGTGCATGGCCTGAACTGCGGCGTCAAAATCACCAGCAACGATCCCCAAATGGACAGCCGGGCTGGCGGTCGCTTCGTTCGGTGCGAGCACCCGTAGTGCGTCTTTAGCTCGCGGTCCCAAACTCAGATCCAACGAATACGAAGCGGCCAGGACGTCACCCCATGGGTGGACGTCGGGATCGGCAGCCCTACATTGCAGTGCCATTTCCCAATTCGAATTCCAACCCAGATGAACCATTAAGTGTTCTCCGGTAAGCGAATTTTGCACCATCAGAAAAGGTTCGTCGTAGCCATTTCCCTTTTTGCTCACATGAGTCAATGTGTCGTCGGGACTCATCGATTGCCATTGGAACCAGCCTTCGCTGGCCCACTCGTCGCGAGTAAAACGACCTACGCGAAACAGTCCTTCTAATGACTGTTTGCTTGGATGTTTGACGCCCGGGTTGGCCCACACACGCGTTGTCCACGGAGCGATTCTGGTGATGGCAACCGGACGATTCTCCAGGTTCACCATTTCCAACCAGCGCACCAAGATCGGCGTGCCATCCAGGAGCGTGTGAATGCGTATTTGCAGATTGGGGTCAGTCCGCTCGAGCGTCACCACATGATGCTGAGTACCACGGTCTGTTCGGGCAAGCTCTTTGGCATCAACCCACTTCCAGCCATTGATGCAATTTTCTCCGTCAATCTCCAACCAAAAGGCATCGTTCTGCCATGCTTCGAATGGCCAATTGGTGCGCCCTCCGGTGTTCCAGTAACGGCCTACCCACCGGCCCTCTACGAGCCCCTCCACGTATTGCAGCCGACCTGATTCATAACGAACTTCACCGTTCTTGGCGACGATCCTGGTCCACGGTTGGTGGTCCTGAAGTTCGGCCAACGCGGTCTGCTCGATGACGGTTACCAGCAGGAACAAAAACGGCAAAGTGATGTAGTGACGGTTTGACATAGAACAACTATTTGTTTGTGGTGTAAACAGTCCAAAAAAATGATGTCATTTTCTATTGTAGCCAACCATGGTGTAGCGCAAGGCCAGTTCCACTGACTTCGTTGCTTTCTTTTTTCCTGGAAGGATGCTCTCCAGCGTTTTTGTGGATAAAGGCTAGTTCAGTCTCGGTCCATTTCCTCAAATCGAAAGTCCGCGGGTCGACGCTTAAGATTTGCGGGGGAGAGTCAAAGTGCCACAACAACACCTGTCGTGTCCTCACTGAAGCGTCTGCACCTTTCCGGTTTCCGCAGCCCGATAAGCACCGAAAATCACTTCAAGGATATGTAGGGACTCATCATTGCGCAGTGGTGGGTCGGCAGCTCCTCGTGCTGCGTCAATTGCCTGATCAAACATTTGCTGGTAGACCGACTCGCCTCTCGGTAGCTCCTCCGTTTGCACACCTTCTGGCGCATCAGGGTGTGTGGAGAGCCAGCGAAGTCGAAAAATGATCTCCTTGGCACCGAAATCAACCTCCTGTTCGATCCAACCTGTGTCGCCCCATATACGTAACCCCTCTACGGATCCTCCAGGCCCCAGGTAAAAACCACCCTGGAAGGTACCCGTGAATCCACTGTGGAAGTCAAGGGCCACTGATTCCGTGTCCTCGATGTCAATCGGCTGCCCACCCACGTTCGAATAAAAACCGGCTACTCGGCGCACACGGTCCTGGGTGAGGAACAAGAACTGATCAATCTTATGGATGCCCAACCACGTAAGGTGACCTCCACCCGCCAGTCGGCGCGAGCCATGCCACGAGCGTTGCCACCCTGGACGGGTCAGGCGCACTTGATCGTCTACAAGATTGCCCGTGATGCCGTACAACTTACCCACATAACCACGATCGATAAGTTCCTTGAGCCGCTTCGTATCTGCTCTGAACCTCAAAGGCAGCGCCAGCATCAGGTTTCGCTGTTTCTCGTCAGCCAGCTGAACGAGTTCTCGAAAATCTTCAACACTTGTGCAGCCGGGCTTTTCGGCGACCACATCACAACCAGCTTCCAGTGCGGCTCGAATTTGCGCCGGCGCGAGGTGCGATGCCAGCGAAACCACGACGAATCGCGGACGGAACTTGGTTAACATTTCCTCCGTTTCAGTGAAATGCTGAAACGGTCTTTCGCCGAATCTTTGCTTGGCCATTTCAACGGTGTGTTGGCTGGGGCTGGCCACCGCCACATCGGAAATGGACGAGTTTTTATGGATGATTGAGAAATAGGTAGACAGATGAGATCCATCTCTGTCAGTAATGACAGCGACTCGTAATGGTTCAGAGGTTTCCCTCGAACTTTGTTGAGCTGAAACCTGTTTGTTGCAGAATCCGTGTTGAACGGTTACGAACAGTACGCACATCGTCGCCCAGCGGACGAAAACAAATCGCTGCATGATTGAGTATCTCCGAAAAAATTGAGGCCAACCGACACCAAGCGCACCTCACGAATTTCGTGAGGCGTGAAATACAACTTGTAGGAATGGCCGAATTTCTGTTCCACAGACAACGCTGCGCCCTTCGAGAGTTAAATTCGAAGGTGAAAACTACAGTTTTACCGTGATCGGCTCGGGCAGGTCACGCAACTGCACGTCGTCGTGTTCCAGGTTGTTGCGCATGATGATCATCTGGCCAGCCGTTTCAGTGAGGGGGTAAGCCGGGTAGTGCCAAGTGCCCCGGTCAATAACATAACCCAACATGCCCTCGCAATGCATGTTAAAGCAGACGATTTCGTTGGGATCCGGATGCTCGTCCGGGTCGTCAGGATTTTTTCCCGGTGCAAAAAACATCACACACTCGCCACTGGTTGGAATAAAGAATTCCTGGCACTTCGTGTGACGCTCCATCACCACCAGCTCGATCGGTCGCTTTTTCTCCACCAGCAGCGAAACGTAATGGTCCATCTGCTTCTCGAGGTCGACGATCTTACTCCAGTAGACCAGGTTTTCGTTATCCGCCAGCGGTTCGTATGTCGGCTGATCCTTGATGATTTGACCAAATTTCCCATCGTAAGCCGCGGGTGTCAAATCCTGAACTTCGATTGCTCTAGTCACCAGTTATCTCCTATCTACTCAACATGGTCAGCATGGATGACGAATGGGAATCGCATTCTACTTGCGCGTCGCCAAAAACTCGATACCTAGCCAAGTTGAAGGATTGCTATATTGCTACGACTCGGCTACACGCTCGAATAAAACTTACGATATGGGGACGGTAGTCTTGCGCGCTCGTGGTGGGCTGCTGCTGACCTTGCATCATAGATTTGCTTCTTTTGATCCGCAGACCGAACAGTTGGAAATCATGGAAGATCCCGAATTCGATCAACCAGAAAGCCGGTTCAACGATGGTAAGTGCGACCCTATGGGACGATTTTGGACTGGTACGATGAACCTTCGTCTGACCAACACACCACCAGTGCGTTGTATAGCCTGGATGGGGAAGGCAACGTGTGCAAGCACTCGGATGAGATCGGTGTGTCGAACGGTATCGTTTGGACATCCGACAAACGCACGATGTACTATGTTGACTCCATGCGTCCGACCATTGACGCCTTCGATTATGATCTCGACACAGGCAAAGTCTCTTGTCGACGCGATGTCTATTCGGTGCCGCAAGAACTCGGAACTGCCGACGGAATGGCCATCGACGAACAGGACCGGTTGTGGGTTGCGTTTTTTGGTGGGTGGTGTGTTCTATGCATTGATCCTGTGGAAGGAGAAGTCGTCTCAAAGATTGAACTGTCTGTCGCCAATGTGACCGCTTGTTCGTTTGGCAGCAAAGACATGGACGAGCTTTATATTACGACGGCCCAACTGGGCTTGGACGAGAAACAGAAATCAGCTCAGCCCCTGGCTGGCGATCTGTTTGTGGCTCGACCTGGTGTCTGCGGACCAAACTGGCCAAGTTTTCCGGGTTAGCATGCGTTTCACGCAAACAACCTGAGGACCGGTCAAAAACCTGGCCCTCGTTTGTTTAGGGACGAAACATTTTTGAACGGCAAGCCATCGTCAACGGCGTTGTCAGACCATCATCTCCGATAGCGTCCCCGTGCTGTCGGCATACTTCTCACGCTCGCAACCCAACGCCTGGAGGTGGGTCAGCCACAGATTAGCCAGCGGTGTTCCTAGCTTGCAATGGATGTGTTTCCCCTGCTTGAGCGTTCCACCTCCGCCCCCGGCTACCACGATCGGTAGGTCATGGTACTGATGAGTGGTACCATCTCCCATACCTGCCCCCAGCGTAAAGATGGTGTTGTCTAGCAAGGTTGTGCCGCCAGCTTCCTCGATGCTGTCCATACGATCCAGCAGTCGAGCAAAAGCAAAAATGTGAAAACGATCCAGCTTGAGTAATTCCTCAATATACTCATGTGGAGCGTGCGTCATGTGATGATGACTGTGCGGTTTGTCTAGAATTCCTTCCCAGTTGGTAGGAGTCGTCCACCTTTCTGGACCGACCATCAAGGTGCCGACGTTGGTAACGCCCGTCTGTAACGCCGTGATCAGCAGGTCACCCATCAGGTGTATGTACTCATTGCGCGGCAGGTACTCTTCTGGACGCTTGATTTCTGCGACCGCGAGTTCTAACTTCATCGAATCGATGCGATCCATGCGAGTTTCGATGGTGCGAATCGCCTCAAAATATTCGTCGAACTTGCGGCGGTCGGACGAGCTAAGTCGCCTCTGTAACTGCTTAGCGTTTCCCAACGCCAATTCCGTAATGTTGCGAAACCGTGTGTTGGATTGTGTTCCGAACAGCCGGTCATAGACCTCACGTGGATTACGCATCGACGGAGCTACATGGCCGGTGTTATACCAAGACATATTATCAAAGTAGATCGATTCGATATTGTTTTTATGGTCGTTGCAACTTAACTCGATCGTCGAGTAAGGAGTCGATTGGCCCATGCTATCGGCCGCAATGTGGTCAAGCGTACGAGCCAGCGGATAGGCCGACCCCTGGACCTCGAATGGTGCTACGCTCGTTAGGAAACATGATGCACACTGAGCATGCGAATCGGTCCCGTGCTGGAAGATGCGATCCAGGCCTGTGAGCAACGTGATTTTATCACGCATCTTATGCAGCGGAGCCAGCGTCGGGGTGAATGTCAGGGGATGGCTACCAGGTGGTACAGTCTTGCCTTCAAAACGCCATACATTGTTTTGACCGGCAAAATCCGGAAGCTTACGGTCGCCCTCACCTGGAAAAAACCCTCGCCGCGTGATTCCATTCGGTAGATAGAAGAATGCTAGTCGCGTCGACGGCTTCTCCCGTTTCTGGACGCCAGCAGCTCGGCCGAAGCTCTCCAACCACGGCAACCCCAGCACGGCACCACCGGCACCGGCAAGAAAACCGCGTCGTGACAGCTGTCGGTGGTGACTAATCATATGATGATATCCCCTTGGGGTTGGACAACACTACTCACGAACGAAGACTGAACATAAAATCGAATGCTCTAGCAAATCAGGTGTCAGGAAAGAAGGCATACATTGTTCGTCATCATCAGGGCCATGCATGCTGCGATGACCTGACCACTTCACATCGCAAATACCAGATCATCTGTCTTCTATGATAGCTTCGCGACTTCAGCGAACACAATGGATTTAGCTCCCTACCTCTCACTATGGTGCGGCTTGCACATTCTTATGAACGAACGAATCGCTCATGGCAACAGCCTTAAGGATCGTGCGCAGCTGATCATTACCCGCGACCGCATTCTTTGTTATTTCTTCGACTACGGGCAAATCCGCAGGACCGAGCTCCCGACCCAATGCGTAGGACAGCAGATGCGATACAAAGCCACGGAAAAACCGTGGTTTCTCTTGCATAAGCAATGCCTTGAATTCTTCCAAAGTTTCGAACCCGTATTGGTTAAACAACACCCCACGAACATCGACCTCGCGTCCGTTCTCATATTTGTCGCGCCAAATGGCCGTAGGACCATAATTCTCTAGCGCAAAACCGAGTGGGTCAATCTTGTTATGACAACCGGCGCAGTCCGCTCGCTGGCGGTGTATCGCCAATCTTTCACGAATCGTTAGCTTTGCAAGTCCTTCGTGGTCTACTTCCGGCAACGGCGGTACGTTGGCAGGCGGTGGCTCCGGTGGATCGTTAAAGATTACAGCGTTGACCCACGCACCGCGTGAGATAGGCTGTGTGCGCGTGGGTGTGGAGGTCATCGTCATGATCGCCGCGTTCGTGATCACGCCACCTCGACGTGGATCGTCTAACGAAGTCCGTCTGAAAGTATGCACCTTGACTTCCTGGGCGGCCTTACGGTGGCCCTCGTAATTGGCCTTCAGCATCGCACTTTGCCAGGTGAATTTGGGGTCAAGCAGATCGGTAATCGAGCGGTTCTCGATATAAATCGTCTCAAAAAGTAACAGAGGCTCAGGTAGCATGTGAACGCTTGTCCGGTATCCACTGTAATAGAAGTAAGAAAACTTATTTTCATCTGGAATCGCTGTGACCAGACGATCGAGCTGTAGCCACTGAGCGGGGAAGTTGTCACAAAACCGACTCGACCGCTGGTCGTTCATGATGCGATCGATCTGCTCGTCCAGTGTGTCCGAGTCACTCAACTTCCCTTGCTCGGCAAGCTCGAGCAAGGTGTCGTCTGGGATACTGCTCCAAAAGAACTGAGCCAACCGCGAGGCAAGTTCACCATCACTTACCCGCTGACGCCCATGGCCTTCTTGCTCACCATCGTTCGTCTCATAGAAATAAAGGAAATCTGGCATACCGAGTACGGCTCCCACAACCGTGCGCATCGTGTCCTCGAACGAAGCTCCCGACGCCAGCTTATCTTCCGCAAAGCTCACAAATCGCTGAAGTGTTTCCGGATCGACCGGGCGGCGGAAGGCACGACGAAGTAATTTCGCAAGCCGGCTACGGATAACAACGAGAACTTCGACTTCCGAGGGCTCAGCATTTGGCGGCGGATTGCGACCGGTAACGTCCACATAGTCCAGGCCAAAGAAGTGGTTTGTCGACTGATCGTTTTTCGAGACACACTTGAACTTGAGTGTGTGGGGTCCGGCGGAAACCGGCAGGTCGAGAATTGCGTGGCTCGTGGGAATGTTGGTCGGATGATAAAGGTCCACTGCCTCGCCGCCGATCTTGACGCCGTCCAAGAAAATCTCATAGGTGCCATAGTTGGCGTTTTTCGTGAATCCAAAACGAAGTCCGGTGCCCGACTCTGCGACCTCCATCACCCATTCGAATTCCAATCCCTGTTCCGGACACTCCCAGTATAGTTGCAAGTGGTGACTCCAGTCATTCCCAAAAAAAGTCATGATCTGTCGTCTGACGCGGCCTTTTGCGGGCGGCAAATATTTAACTTCTCCTTTAGCTTCCCCCTCGTACCGACCAGCGATGGTCCAACGGACAGGCTTTCCTGGCGATGCAAAAAGGCGATCCCAACTACGGCATTCCCGAAAGTTGAGATCGGGACTTTCGACGATGGTTTGGCTTAGCTGTAGAAACGACTCCATCAGTAGTGGCGAAAGCGTCAGGTGATCAGCTCGGTTGTCGAATCCATGTTCCGCACGTTTGTCCTGAGGAAATGACGCAACACCCAGGAACCCTTCAGGTCGCTCGTTATCGTTATCCTTTGCGAGAGGCCGCGTGGTAACGCGCACTTGATCGGGCATCTTCCCGGTTTCAGGGTGAAAGTAATCGTCACGCCGACGCAGGAATCGCTCGTTAAGAGCAAAGATATCGCGATCCAGTTCCAGCAAATCGACGACAGCGTTGTTGTATTGAAACCGATTCATTCTTCGTAATGGCGTGGAACGGAAGGCCCGACTCCTAACTGCTTGATCGAGCATCATTTGAAGACTTGAAATCATGTGGTGCCGCTTCGCTGCTGGCAGCGGTGGTTCGACGTCCGGTGGCATCTCATGATCTTTGAGAACATTGATCAGATCTTCCAACAACTCCGGCCGCGTCAGGAAGTCATCGTCGGTTTTCAGCGCCAGCAAGTTGACTTCCCCCTCGCTCTCTTCGCTCTTGCCGTGACACTTGGTGCAATGCGAGTCAAACGCAGCCTGCAGCGACGCTAGAGAATCGCCTGCGGACACCGAAGGTGACCGGCTGACGACTAGTGTCAGAAGGATAGAAACCGTGATGATTATTTTCATTGGATTCCTTAGAACTCTTTACGAAGAGTATCGTCGAATACAACAAATCGGTGACTATCAAGTGCTTTTATTGGTGGATTGTCGTGCCATGATGAAATACCTCTCCCGTTGTACTGGAGCCGCGCAGTCGGCCCGTCCCGCCGCTGACATTTCTCACACCATACTCGACGGCTTGCTCCGTTCCGTTACAAAGAAAGAGAAACGCATGTCAGGGAATTTCAAACGCCGCCTGCACCAAATCCATGGTGCTTCCATCCATCACATGCAGGTTGGTCGGCGCTGAACTAGCCTGGTACGCCGCCTGGACGATATCCGGCAGATCCTTTGCTTCGCCCAACACCCACATCGGTTGCGGTGCCGACAAGGAGAGCATGCCGGGAAGGTCGCCATATTTGACGGCCCCCGGGACAAACTGAGGATCACGCACGGAAATGATATCGCGAAATCGGAACCCTTGCGCATCCACAACTCGTCTCTCGACAGTCTCACCGAGCTGAGAGCCAGCGGCCGCAACCAACGGCCCCGCTCCATCGACTCCGACAAGATGGACATGTGAAGTCCGTCCATCATCTCGAGCCCAAGCAACTAGTGACATAATATCGTGAACGCGTCGGACGAACAGCGTATCATTATAACCGAACGTAAACGCAGCGGCGGCACGAGTCGCTTTCACCATACGCGTCTCATGGTACGATTCCGCCTCAGCCAGGAACTCGCCTTGCATCAACAGGTCCAGTCCGGCGACCGCGTAGCCATGTGCTAACAAATGGCCTACTTCGTCTCGGGGAACTCCTGTGTCACTATAGAGAGCTTGTTTTCCTTTACCGTCCACCCAGATAACGAGATGCCCATTCCACTCCCTGTTTTGTGGATAGAGCCAAATGACTGGCAGCTCTTCTCCGCGAGCCTCGTAGCGTATCAGGTCCGTCATTTCGAGGAAGTCTCCTCGATCGTGCTTGGTAATTTTGCGCCGTGTCACATCACCGGGTGACGGCAAAGGACGTCCGATGATCGTCTCCCAAGCGCCGCCCACAACGTTACGATACTCCAGCAAGGAATCGGCATCATGAGGATGGAGTTGGGAGAGGAGCTGGCGCGATTCCTGATCCCACCACTTGATGATGGAAACCTCGTATTCTTCACCTCGACGAACGGGGGCCGGGTGTTCTTCGCTCCACACGGTTCTTTCTTGTTCGGAAAGCAACTCAAAGTCTTCCTCCAGAACAGGATCTTCCAGCCCCAGACCGAGGTGTTTGTTGAACCAACGATACATGAGAGCCCGCGTTACATAATTGTAGTTATGCGGAAGATGGACCAGCTTCTTACAAGCCACGTTCTCTTTGACACCGTACATTCCATAGAGCTGCTGAAGTTCTGGAAAACCGGACGTCATCATATCGCGCGTCCAATCCCCTGCCGCAGTCATCGCCATGGGCTTCGGAGCAAACAAGGCAGCTAACTCGACATTACCAGTACCAATTCGCAGCAGGCAAGCGTTCTCGCAGAGGCAACCACCCTGCATGGACGTCGACACCATACCCTGTGGAAAGGCTGCCATTGGTCGCGGGTCCACCGCACAGACCAGAAAGGTTTGTGTCCCTCCACCACTGCTACCTGTCACCGCCAGACGATCGGTATCCACTTCCGGCAGGCTACTGAGAAAGTCGAGCCCACGAATCGAATTGTACAGCTGCAACCCAAGAGTATTTTGCAACCGCATGTCGGCCTGGGCTGTGCTGAATCCCCAACGTTCTGGGTTTTCCAAATGCGGCCTGGATCGACGGGGAGCATGGACTACTTTTCTCGGAATCTGCTGACTGTCGGCATACCCGACCATGTCATAGATGAAGGCCACACATCCCATCCGCGCCAGGTGAGCGCAGCGGGCAAGCTTCGGAAAACGACCAGAAGACTCAAAGCGTTCTCTCCCTTCGGCGATGATTTGACGGATCTTTTGAGCGCCGTGGTCTTGCAGACGACCGCCGTGGCCATGCGGACAAAGGATGGCCGGGATTTTTCCTTCGATCTGTTTAGGGCGGAACAAGAGCCCCGTGACATAATGCCCCGGGATGCTTTCAAAATAGACTTTATCGACAGTAAAACCGTCCCGCTCGGTGCGTCCGTGAATCACTGGATTCAGCGGGGTTGGACGGAGCATCGGCCACAGCCCGGCAGCGACGAGTACTCGCCGTCGCAACTCTTCTCGCCGAGCTTCCCATTTTTCAACCGTCGGGGGCACGTGAAAAGGAAAGTATTCTTTCAGATGCTTGAGCGGTTGAAGTCGCGAGTCCTCGGGCAGCTGACCGGTGGGAAGGACCCGTACAGCGTCACCTGCTAAAAGCTCAGCCGAATACCCATTCCAAACAAGCGCAGCCAGGAAAAAAGGAATGAAACGCAACAAGTTAACTCCCTGAAAGGTCACGGATTGTCTCCTATTGAAAAATCAGTCGCAGTGCGTACGAGTCTGCTGAATGTTGGGAATCAATACAGCTCTATTTTAAAATGTGAGCCGAACGTGCCAACGTCACGCTATCAAGTATTATGTTGTGGCAGAAGAACGCAAGCCCTCCGGTATTTCAGCAAGTCAGTAACCTCGGAGAGGTCACACCCTTCCGCAAATATTCTCGATGACATAAAAGCTAAAAGTCACACTGCGTTTTGGCCAAATTCGACCTACGACGGTGCTGCATGGCAAGCTCACCCAACCTTCGCTTTCGCTAAGTGGTATTTTCGGGAAACAGGCGCGCGGGTATGGTTTCCTCGTGGTGTCCTAAGAAGCTGGCGACTCTGGCTTGCAGGTCAACGATCGGCACTGTCCTTCGTCGTGGTGGTTCCATGCCTCAGCATTGACTCCACATAAAGATCATCAATATGAACACTCCATCTCAGCAACCCGATCAGCTCGACAGCAACGCCGGAACGGCTCGTCTGTTGATCGTGGTTCCCGTCGCGCTGATCAGCTTCTTCTATTTGAACGTCCTTGAGTACGCGTTGCCGTTGTACTTCGACGCACGCACAGCGTTAGCCAAGTCCGAAGCCAACGCGTTTCCGCTCGACGTTTGGGCTCAAGTTGTGAAATACAAGGTGACTCCGTGGATCATTGGACCTTTGCTGGCAGGATTGCTGTCTCGGCGTTACGGCGAGCGAGCCGTTTGGTGCGCCGCACTGTTAGGGAAGGCTCCGATTCCCTTCATCCTGACCATGCACCCGCACCCTAACTTGATCGCCGTGTTGGCGATTTGGCAAGGCTTAACCGGAGCTGTCATGTGGATCGCCGGCGTGTCTCTGATTCAGATGGTAGCGCCCGAAATGAAGGGACGCTCGAACGGGTGGATGATGGCTTCGATGGGAGTGGGTAGTTTTCTCGCTCCGTTTGGTGGTCGGGCGATCATCTATGGCGAAGAACTCGGGCAGTTCATTCACGACAGCGAATGGTCCCTATTCTGGTCCCGGATGGTTAATCTGACGCCGATGACATCGGCTCCACATCTGTCAGATTTTGAGATGCTCTTTTGGCTGCTTACATGCACAACGCTCATTTGCGGCGCCATGATTGGCTTATGGGGACAACGGCCTGGCCGGTACGAGCGAGATCAGCCACCAAGTTGGAATCAAACGTTTGATGACCTGGTTACACTGTCGAAATCTGCCAAGCTTTGGGCATTGGTAATTGCCTTGTGTCTGATCGGCGGGCCGGTGTTTCAAGCCTCCAACCAGTTCCTCCCTTATCGGGCCAAAGATCTTGGACTGATCGAGCCTGGCGGCCAGGACAATGGCTGGATCTGGCTACAACTCTTGAAGACCCTCATGTGGATTCCAGGAGGAGCTGCCGTCGGTTTGCTAGCCGGACGGAAGGCACCCGGCCTGGCGGCTGTTCTGATGCTGGGAAGTTTTTCGTTAGCATGCTTGGGAATTGGGGCGAGTCAAGTCGCGTGGCAAGTGTTCGCCATGGTGGCGATGTTCGAATTTGTGAGACAGTTCATGCGCTGGTCACATGCAGGATACATGTCGGAACATGTCGATCCCAGCCTGCGATCTACAGTCATCGGTTTCGCCATTACGTTTTCCGGCTTGGGAAGTGTCATCTACGCATGGATTGTGCCGTTGATATGCGACCCCAAGGCAGCCAACTTCCAATCATCGTGGCCCTTCTTCGCCGCAGCCGGGCTGGGCATCGTGGGCTCGGTCGGACTGTTCATTTTCGACAGACTTCGTCCGATTCGTGAGCCACTCAAACCAGAAGGATAACGACACCCAACACACTTCACCACGTTTCCGACTACGGCAACGGACGCCAGCGCACCAACTGCATCATTCCCTCCCGATCGACGCCCACGGCGAATGGGCGATCACCCATCACCCTGAGAATCATTCCGGGCTTTCCGTCAGCCATTTCACAGGTGAAGCTAGTGACACTCGGTCAAAGCGGGCACCTAGACAGTCTCAAACAACTTGGCGAGTTTGCTCAGATGTTTCTCAGCTTCCTGGCAGGTCACCTATTGTCTCTACGGTAGGCGCGATCCTGCACCTTTGAAGTCCGCACAGCGATCCTCCATGATCGCGCACACTGAAAGCTACTTGGAACGGGCTGTCTCCAGGATCCAACATTTGTCGTCCGGCCACTTGGAAAGCCTCGAAACGTTGACCATAATCGGAGCGACTATGAGTGACCTGATTGACAATCACTGGCTCCAACACCGAAGCCACCCAAAAGACTTGTCACCTGATCCGTCAGGCCGGTTTCCAGTGGGCGTCGAATACTACCGCCCTCCCGTACCACCTGCAGAATTCTGGGATCAGGACTTTCAACGGATTCGTGCGGCCGGGATGCAAATCGTACGCACCTTTTATCCGTGGAACTGGGTAGAAACCGAACCTGAACGGTACGAACTGGACGACCTGGATCGGATGTTTGAGTTGGCCGCGCGGCACAGGACAATTTGACTTGGCCGTCCGCACGGCGAAACGGGCGCTGGATTTGATCGGATCAGAACAGAGTCCTGGGGCCAAAGACATTCTAGTAAAGCTGAGGCTGTTTCAGTCTGGGCTGGCATTTCGGAAAATGCCTTGAGCCAGCGGCGCTCGTCCAATGCTGTTCACCTTCGACGAGCCTCGCTTTCCCTGCGGTGGCCTTACGTCACATTTCGTGCAGTCTCGCGCCGTCAGTTCACCTTCTCTCTGGAAGGGTCAAGCTGGAATTTAACGTATTCTCACAGCATGACACACTCGTTCGATTCGGCCTACGCATAGGAAAGCTACCGCAATCGCTTGACGCAGTACGGCTCACACGCAAAAATCTAGGACCTCACCAAGTAAAACAAGAGTCCGCTGGAAACACAGGTTAAGGAGCTAAGTCGTGACGGAAGGTAAAAATCGCTTACAGGACAAGGTGGCTATTGTCACAGGATCCGCCATGGGGCTCGGTGAAGCCATCGCTGTACTCTTCGCTCGTGAAGGTGCACGAGTCATGGCTGCCGACATCAACGATGATCAGGGGCACGAAACCGTCGCCCAAATCACAGCCGCAGGAGGACAGGCGATCTATTCCCATGTCAACGTGAGCCAGGCGGAGGATATCGAACGAATGGTCGAAGCGACTATCGATGCCTATGGCCGCTTGGATATCCTGGTCAACAATGTAGGCGTGCAAGTCAACAAGGATGTCGTTGAAACCACCGAAGAGGAATGGGACCTTGTACTGAACACGAACCTCAAATCGATGTTTCTCTGCTCCAAAGCCGCCATCCCTCAGATGCGTCACAGCGGAGGTGGCAGTATCCTCTGTATTTCTTCGCTGTCAGGTTTGGTCGGCAACGCCATGCAGGCTTCTTACAATGCCAGCAAGGGAGGTGTCATTGGACTTGCCAAGTGCATGGCTGTAGACCACGCGTCTGACAACATCCGTGTTAACGTCTTATGCCCAGGCTCCATGAACACGCCCATCAATTTCAACATACCCGAAGAGAAGTTGGCTCCTTACAAGGATCTTAATCTGCTGAAACGATTTGCTGAGCCCATGGAAGTGGCCACCGCAGCATTGTATCTGGCCAGTGACGAAGCCTCGTTTGCCACCGGTTCGGTGATGGTAGTCGACGGCGGTTATACGACGCTTTGAAGAGGCCTCTGTAGCTGATCCATAACGGAAAAGCATTAATACTCACTCACAACCTGCCCGTCAGCCATCCAGCCCAGGAATTGCCAGGTGAGTAAATCGATGTTTTCGCTGATGAATTGCACGCTACCGTCGGCGAACACGACGCTCACGCCTCCCGGATGATGACTACGGGCCACGGGGCTATTCTCTCGAGGCGGACTAGTGGGCCCTAATCGACAGGGAAGGTTGTCCTCGGGACTATTGTGCCCGGACGTACCACACCATTCCGTTTCATAGTAGATATCCGGTGAAGAACTGTTGGGAGTCAGTCGCTGAAAAAGTTGAGGCGAATTGCCCCACAGATGACCGCGAAGATCATTCGCCGGCATCGTAATTCCGGTCAGGTACTCGGCCATCATGATCGTATTGCTACTACCATCGGTGATATGCGAGAGTTCAGTCTCGCGAGCTACGCCGAAAACAGCTCGCCGTTCACGGGGCAATTCGTCTCGAAGCTCGCGTCCCAGATCTCCCCAGTTCAGTCCACTGAAGATGCCGTAATAGTTAGATTTGGTCCAAAACGAGTGATTGGGCGGAGATGCGGTCCTGCCTGGATTGGGGCCGAATCCATCGCTGGGACAGGTTAATATTTCCATTTTCAGCGACGTGACTCCCGTCGCGACCCATTCGGGATGACTCCAGTGGCGGGTATACATGAACGTCGAGAACGCGTCGTAGCTAGATAGTTGCTCAAAGTACGGATAGAGGAATAGCATGTACGGCAGATTGGGAGCGTTTCCAATGCAGAGGTTACCACTTGAATTCGTATGGCCCATACTAAAGCCACACTGCGATCCTCGTTCCGCCGCAAG
>JAKVBZ010000082.1 GCA_022448645.1 Pirellulaceae bacterium | reverse complement strand
TCCGCGCCGGGGATGTTAGGAGTCGAGCCCGTAACGGCGAACACCGTGTCGAACAAGACTTCGGCTGGCAATCGTCGTGCTTTGCCGTGAGAAAAATTGATGTCGTCGTCCGCGTTGTATGGATTGGTCTCGATGGACAGCTGATAGGTGCGAGAATTGCAAATCTCACGCATGAGCGTGCGCACGTTGAAATTAGATTCCACAAAATGACGGGTCAAATAGTCGAGCAATTCTGGATTGGTTGGCGGGTTTCCCGCACGGATGTCATCGATCGGCTCGATGAGTCCGGTCCCAGTCAGGTATGCCCAGATGCGGTTGGAGTAGCTTTTGGCGAAGTATTGGTTGTCGGATGAGGTCAACCATGTCGCCAATTGTTCACGAAGCGAAGTTTTTTCATTCGATGACGTTTCTTTATTGAGCGATACTGCCTGCAGAGCTGCCTCGAAAGGAAATGTCGGTCGTGCGGTTTCGCCAGTAACAATATTGGTAACCTGATCGGTGGCTTGATCGGATACGATTTCGTACAGCGGTTGAGCTACCTCTACCGCACTGCCTCCGATGTTTTCTTCAGGTGCGTGCTGGGTGTCCCGTTGCAGATCGACTTGTGCAAAGAAGGCAGCCGTCTGGTAATAGTTGTCAACATTCCAGCGTTCGAATGGATGATCGTGGCACTTGTTGCAATTGAACCGAGTTGCCAGAAACAGATGGGTGGTGTTTTCTACAAGCTGTTCTGGCGTACGTAGGATCTTGTAATAACTGGCTGCGGGATTCTCTTTGTTGGATCCGCTGGCCGTCAGGATAGAGAATACGAATTCGTTGTAGGGTGTATTGGCAGAGACATGATCATGTATCCACGTTCGGAATAAATTAGCGCCTTCTCCGCCCAAAAACTTTGAGTTGACCTGCAACATGTCAGCCCATTTGTTCGTCCAATGGTCTACGAATGCCGGTGACCCGATCAGGGAATCAATCACTTGGGCACGTTTTTCTGTCGTGGGTCTTTCGTCCGCGAGAAACGCAAGAATGGATTCTGATCGTGGGGGTAGACCAGTTAAATCCAAATAGACTCGACGCAGAAACGTCGTATCCAATGTCAGGTCCGACGGACGAATGCGCATCCGTTCCCATTTTTTAGCCACCAGTTGATCGATCGTATTCCACGTCTCCGGATCCTCCCAAACGAACCCTTCCCGATTACCCATGACAGTAAGTGTTGTTGCCGCGTAGGCTCCACTGAAGCGTGCCAGTACGGGAGCTTCTCCGCGACGGACTGTCGACACACGTCCAAAATCGTCGTGAACTGCGATTTCGGTGTTTCCACTTTCGATGATCGATTCACGTGTCACATCTCGCTTGGTACCATCTGCGTAGTGTGCAACGACACGCATTTGCTGGATAGCGCCAATGTTCTGAACCACCGGATTTTGCGGAAACAACTCGATCTGCGTCACCCGTGGCGATGCCATGTCTACTTTGGCCCCATTGGCGATCCATCCGCGGATGGTGTTGTAGTAGTCAGATCCCATATCGGTGACGACGCTTCCCTCGTGAGGTACAGCACCGGTAGCTTTGAGTAACATCAACGAGTCATCAGGTGAGGCAAAGTTGACTCGTCGAGCTGCATGGTCGTCGCCAAATGCACGTACGTCGAACAGTGCGTCATAGCCTCGGAGACTTAACTTGAAACCGTTCTTGCCATCTTTTGACCCATGGCACGTACCGGCATTACAGCCGAGTCGACTGATGACTGGATTCACATCTCGAATGAAATCGGGAGCATGGGCTGAGTCCATGCCTCTCACGGTGACTGATGCCTGAGCCGAGATTCCGTCATAAGTGGCATGTAGTGCTGTCTCGCCTTCGGCTGTAGGGCGAATAAGTCCCCGGTCAGCAACTTCTGCGAGTGGCTGGTCAAACGTCCAAGTGACCATACCTGTGAGATCAGTTGTGTCTCCTGAATCAAGTGTGGCGGTAACGAGCAGCTGGTGATAGGCGTAGGGTGTGTCCAACAAAATGCGAGCGGGAGAGATTTCCAGCGATGTGACTTGTCGGCCATTTGGAAGCGACTCGTCAGCACTAGTCGATTTCCCCTTTTTCAAGTTGACGGGTAGCGAGGAAGGTCGTGGACCCGTATGTGTTATTTGTTCAGACTCCACCAGATGAACAGGCAGGAACTGTTGACGGATCTCTCCACTGGCTATGTCCAACAGATGGATCTTTCCGTCGGCAGAGGCTGCAGCAACCGTTTTCCCATCAGGCGAAAAAGCGACGGAGAATACTGCGGAATCGACATCCACCGCATGAAGCCGTTCGGCTCCCCGCGTGTGAAACTCTTCGATGGTCGGGTCGGTGATATTCTCATTGGGATTTCGGCGAGCCGTTTCGAACAGCTTTTTCAATTCCTCAGTGATGGTGGCATCGTACGCCGATTTGTACACACCAATCTGACCTGAGCCATTCAAACTGGATACGGCCGCAAAGGAATTGCCATCCGGTGCAAATGCTACCCCCCAAATGCGACCTTTCATGGGCGGGTACTTTCTAATCAGGTTAGCATTGTCGCCAATACGTCTCACCGTTTCTCGATGCATTCGGTATATCTGGGGGACTCCGTCCGCGCCACCGACCAAGACGTGATCCTGTTGTGGATGTCGGTCGACGGCATTCAGACCTCCTCGCAATGCTCCTGGAGTTATCGACGTGATGTTGTCAATGAACCGTTCGGTTTCTACTTCGGTGAGTTTCATAGACATGTCACGGCCGACCGACACAAGATAGTTTCCTTGCTGTGACCAAGCCGTATCCAGAACCCAATCATTGTGACTACCCATGAATAAGGTTTGTTCGCCACTGGAAACTTTGATGGCGCGGAGAGTATTGTCGGGTAGCCCAACAGCAATAAAATTTCCGTCAGGCGACCAGCTGGCACCGTATGCCGTGTCGTAGCCAACTGGCTTGGACAGCACTAGTTCCTGTTCAGACACGTCCCAAATCTGGAGTTCCCCCATGCGCCCCGGGAGGCCACCGGCCACGGCCAAGTATTCACCGTCAGGTGAAAAACGGACAGTTTCAATCCGTTCCGAAAGTCCGACCAGGCGAGCTACCAACTCGGTACTATCGGCTTTGTGCAGACGCACTTCGTGGAAGGCGGCAATGGCTAACAAATCCCCATTGGGAGAGTAGTCCATTGAAGTAACGATGGGTGGGACAGAATATTGGGGAGGATGGTCTTTGTTGTAACGCAACTTCGCATTTGTGGGAGTATCGTCTAAAGCCCCTTGTTCGATCCAGTGTGTCACCAGGGATAACTCATAGGACGTGAGCGGGTCTCCTTGAGGTGGCATGGCAGGACGATCGTCGCCTTCCTGTTGGGTCACCATTTCGATTAAGTAGCTTTCGGCCGGTTTCGTCGGAACCACAGCCTCTGAAGAATCACCACCCGCAATTAACGAGCTCACCTCAGTAATGATATATCCGGATTGAGCCTTTGCCGGCTGATGGCATCCTTGACACTTCGCCTGAAATATTGGACGCACGTGTTCGTAATAGCTGACTTTCTCGGGCAGGCTTTCGGCGACAAGACATCGTGGACCTGACACCATCGCTGTCATCAGGATGAAACATAGAACGATAAATCGACAGAACGCTTGAGTTACCATGCCTGCGATAAAATCCTTCGCAAAGAAACCGAGTTTCCTCCAACACAGCGTTGCCAAACTGCGCTGTTGGTTGACCGATGTTGGGGGTAAAAGGTTGGGAAAAGCGGAACACAATCGACGGCTTATTACCTGCAGTTTAGTCTGGTTGGTGTGTGTTTTTCAAGTCGAACCACATCGTTCTCAATAAGCTGCCATTCTTACCATTGCACTTTTATTGGCTTGTTATCGCAAGATCGTTGCACTCGATGCAGAAATCCGTGCGGCGCCTGTCGACTCAGTTTTTGGGACTGGTTGGGTTTGGTGCGATTGGTCGAGCCGTTGCCGAGCGGGCACCCTCGCTAGGCCTGCAACTCGGATACTACGATCTTCATTTGCCGGCACGGGCATTGGCAAGGCTATTGCCAATATGATTGGCCAAGTGGTTAGCTGCCTTCGGGCGGTTAGACGTGCTTGTCAAGAACGCGGGTGTACGGGCCAGCATCGTCACTGCAGAGGAGTTGGCTGAGGAGGAATGGCATAACACCTTCGAGATTGACGCGAAAGGGAGTTGGCTGTGCAGCAGGATGTCCATTCCCGAGATGCGTCAGGTGATCGGTGGCGTTTTTTTGTTCTTATGACAAAACAGGTTCGTTGCTGCAACCTCCTGCCCGAGCATATGACCACGTCAGAAGCCCACTGCGAGCACATTTCCCAAACTGCCTCGGAACGCTCTTTACCTAAGCACCGTGACCGACCTCATGATGACCTTGTTGCACATCCATTTCGCACATAAACTGACTTGGTTCTGTAACCATACGGTTTCTTCGGTTTTGATAAATGAAACGCGTTTGTGGCATCGCTGTTGTGGTTGTGTTTTTGCTTACAGGGTGCCAGCAAGAGCCTGATTCTGTCGATGCCCAGCCGACGAAGGCCAAGGTTTCGGCACCAACCGATGCACCTACTCTTGATGTTGTACCCGGCATACAGGCAATAACCCACACGGAAGATCCAAGGGAAGACGGTTGGAGGACCGAGGTCTTTGCGCAGCAAGCGTTAAAGCAGCTCAATGTCCTGGGACAGCGATTGGATCATCCCGCTTCCATTAACGCTGATTCGTTAAGCCTGTTATGTGCTAACGATTCTGCGTGTACAGCATTGCACCCCGCGAAACTCACCGAGCGATTTCGCGATGCGGGTCTGGTCGTACACCGCATGGCATCGGATGGACAGCCCCAGTCACAGTTTGATGGCCCAGAAGGACTTGTCAACGCTCTGCAACAGATGATTCAGTCTCTGCAAGCCGTCGACCATATCCACAGCAAATTCAAAATCGTGCGTGTCAATCTCGGCACAAAGGCACCCAGAACTCACATCTACGTCCAGCTGACTGGTCACAACGATACCCAACAGGTGAGCATGAACGCGACTTGGAATGTTACATGGTCACAAGAAAACTCCCAGGTGGCGCCCTTACTCAAAGAAATCAACTTGGAAACCTATGAGCAAGTAACAGTCACGACAGCCCAACCCCTATTCGCAGATTGCACGACGGCGATCTTGGAGGAACACGAGTCATTCCAGAATCAGCTTTTGTTGGGAGTCGACCACTGGACGGGCGCGATCGACATGCGATTGGGAATTGACGTCGGGGGATGGCAAGGGGTGACCGTGGGCGATGTCAACGGAGATGGCCTGGATGATGTCTACGTTTGTCAGTCCGGCGGCCTACCCAATCGGCTCTTCGTACAGAACCCAGATGGGACCGTGACCGACCGCTCTACCCAAAGCGGAGCAGATTGGCTGGCACGCAGTCAAGCTGCATTATTGCTCGATCTGGACAACGATGGCGATCAAGACCTGGTCGTTTCCACGAACGAGGGAATACTGGTACACGCGAATGACGGAAACGGTAAGTTTGAGGTCAAGTTGGCCAAGCTGTTACCGACTGGGGTTCCCTATTCACTGGCGGCGGCCGATTACGACCAGGATAGCGATCTCGATATCTTTGTGTGCTGTTATGAAATGCAAGGTGGCCAAAGCCGTGAGGTCTTTCCCCGCGCCGTTCCCTACCATGATGCCAACAATGGCAATCGAAACGTATTGTTGCGCAATGAAGGCGATCTCCGCTTTCGCCAAGTCACTCGGCTCGTGGGTCTGGACGAGAACAATCAGCGATTTAGCTACGCAGCTGCTTGGGAAGACTATGACAACGACGGCGATCCAGACTTGTATGTGGCCAATGATTTCGGGAGGAACAATTTTTATCAAAATGATGCTGCCAAGTTCCGTGACATCGCGGCAGACGCGGGGGTCGAAGATATCGGCGCCGGCATGTCCGCCTGCTGGGGAGACTACGACAACGACGGTCAAATGGATCTTTATGTGGCGAATATGTTTTCCTCAGCTGGCGGCCGCATTGCATTTCAAAAACAATTTCATCCCGACGCCAACACAGCCGACCTTGTCGGATTGCGCCGACATGCACGGGGAAACTCGCTGTTTAGAAACCTGGGAAACCAACGATTCGAGGACGTAAGCGTTGACGCTGGTGTCGTGATGGGCCGCTGGGCTTGGGGCTCGAAATTCGTCGACATCAATCTGGATGGCTGGCAAGACTTGTTGGTGGCCAATGGCTTCATCACTCAGGAAGACACCGGGGACTTGTGAAGCTTTTTTTGGCGACAGGTCGTGTCGCACTCGCCCCTGCAGGATACCTCGCATCCTCCCGATGCCTACGTGAATGCCTGGAAACGCCTGGCATTAATGATCCGTGAAGGAAGATCACTGAGCGGACGTGAGCGGAATTGTTGTTTTCTGAACCTGCGCGGAACTCAGTTCGCTGACGTTTCTGCGGTCTTCTCATTGGATCACGTTGACGATTCTCGCGCGGTGGCACTGACCGATTGGGACCACGACGGAGACCTCGACGTCTGGCTAACTAACCGCACGGGTCCCCAGGTTAGATTCTTGCGCAATGATGTGCCGACAGAAAACCAGTTCTTGGCCGTGCGCCTGGAAGGGGATCCTCAACAAGGATGTAATCGCGATGCCATCGGCGCCCGGGTTGAACTGCACATGAGCAGCGGCGAACCGCGTAGATTGGTCAGAACTTTGTCGGCCGGCGATGGATTTCTTTCGCAGTCCAGCAAATGGATCATTTTTGGATTGGGAAACCGCAGCGACATCCAACATTTGACGATTCGCTGGCCGGGAACTGCCACCATGGAGTCCTATGGTGATCTTGTTGCCGGAAAACGATATCGTATCGTGCAAGGAAGTAACCAAGCTGTATCTGTTGCCTCTCGGCAAACGTCTGTGGAATTGAGCCCCCGGGATCTTGACCTTACTCCGTCCAGCGACCGATCTCGAGCGGTTCTGAGCAAACCATTAAAAGTGGGCCAGCTGGATTATGTAGAACATACGGGCCAGACAAAGACACTACACGGCACCCCAAATTCGCCTGTATTGATTAACCTGTGGAGTGCCACCTGTGATCCTTGTATCGAGGAACTCAAGGACTTCGTGAAGCAAAGCAACCAAGTATTTGCAGCACAGCTCACGGTCTTGGCGTTGAATGTAGACGGTCTGGAGTCATCCATGGCCAACACCAACGACCATGCCAAACAAGTTCTGGCAAAACTCGGTTTCCCGTTCGCGTCAGGTCTGGCGACCAAAGAATTAGTACAGAAACTTGACGATTTGCAGCACAAGTTCATCTATCGACAGCGGCAACTGCCACTGCCCTCTAGCTTCTTGATCGATGATCAGGGCCGATTGGCAGTTGTTTACAAAGGGCGGGTGGACGTGGAACAGCTTGTGGCGGACTCCAAACACATCGGACGGGCTAGCGAGCGAGAACGCAATGTGATTGCTGGCCGGCCGGGAAGTTGGGTGGAGGACCACTTTGTGAAATTCCCGATTGCGGTGGCCAACGAGTATCTCGAGGGCGGTTACATCGAGGAAGCGCAGGCTCACTTGGAAAAGCACCTCGAAAAAGAGTCCCGATTTCAAGACGCAGCGACCAGTGAAGAGGCGCGAAGACAAGATATTCGTATCGCAGATATCCACCACGCGCTCGCAGGAATCGCCTACGGACGCCGAAACGTCAAAGCAACCCTGCATCACTACGAACAGGCCTTGAAGCACCGGCCGAAATATCTACCCGTTGAAAACAATCTCGCCTGGCTCCTAGCAACATTGCCCGATGATTCATTACGCGACGGTGATCGAGCTTTACAGCTCGCGCAAAGCGTCTGTCGCCGCACCGATTACCAACACACTTCCTTCCTCGATACGCTCGCCGCAGCCTATGCGGAGGCTGGTCAATTTGAGGATGCTGTCAAGACAACACAAAAAGCTATCGAGCTGGCCGAACACAAAGGTAATCAGCTGGCAGTGAAGGAGCTTCGCCAGCGGTTGCAGTTATACCAAGAGAAAAAACCGTTTCGGCAAGCTTCCCGGTAGCAGGCAATGGCCGATGTGCAACAACTTCCTTCGATGACTTGGGGAGTTTGCGGGGCGTCCCCCAACAGGATATACGATGCGATCGTCTCAACGTTGCCGTTTACCCAAAGGACGATTGAACTCGCAGTTCTTTGGAGGGCAAGCTTCCCGGCATACGGACGACACGCAATAAAACCAATAACATCTGTTGAACATGGTAGGCAACCACTTCACCAACCTCCGTGCATATTTTGAGCCACCTTCGTATTGGCTAAGCAATCACCAACGACCAATGAGACTTTGTTATGAATCTCTCTGACAGAAACCAGGAATGGCTACGGCTGCTGGCCATGGTTCCCATATTGTTGCTGTCCAGCTGCGAGAAAACGTCGCTACCGGTGACAGACACATCCGGGGTCGAAGCCGATCAGTCCAACACGACAGTCGAGCAGCCACAGGACGAGAATCCACAGATCACCTCAGAAGAGACGCCCGAAGAAGACACAGTTTCGAGTACGACCGAGCAGGGACCGCATCGCATTCTTGCCCCTAACGCAGAAATCTTGGATCCTCCCTGGGTCGAGTCTCGCCGTGAGGACCAGCTGGCAACCATGGACCAAATCAGTGTGTTTTGCGATTTTCAATTTGTAGATCAACGCCCAGAGAGTGGTATTCGTTTTATCAACCGAGTCGTGGATGATGCGAGCCGTTATTACAAAGGAGTTCACTATGACCACGGATGTGGTGTCGCGATTGCCGATGTCGACGGAGATGGACGCCACGACATCTATTTCGTCACTCAAGTCGGCCGTAACGGACTCTGGAGGAACCTCGGCGACGGAACCTTTGAAGACATCACGGACTTGGCGGGCGTAGGTCTAGAGGACCGTATTAGTGTGACAGCCTCCTTTGCCGACATCGATAACGATGGCGACCCAGATCTGTTTATCACCACCGTACGGAATGGCAACGTCATGTTTCGCAACGACGGGAATGGTAAATTCGTGGATATCTCCGAATCTTCCGGACTCGACTACGTCGGTCACTCGTCCGCCGCCATCTTCTTTGATTTTGATCGCGACGGCTTGCTGGATCTGTTCTTGACGAATGTGGGTAAGTACACGACGGAATCCATGGGACGTGGTGAATACTACGTTGGATTCAAGGACGCCTTCGGAGGTCACTTGAAGCCAGATCGCATCGAAAAAAGCATTCTTTACAGGAACAAGGGAGACAACCAATTTGAGGATGTCACCGAGGCTGTCGGGTTGGACGATGACAGTTGGAGCGGAGACGCTAGTCCGCTCGACGCCAACCAGGATGGCTGGCCCGACCTGTACCTCTTGGACATGCAGGGCAATGACGAGTACTTCGAAAATGAAGGTGGCAAACGATTCATCAGAAAGAGTCGAGAGCTGTTTCCCAAAACGCCCTGGGGATCCATGGGCATCAAAGTATTTGATTTTGACAATGATGGCCGAATGGATATCTATATCACGGACATGCACTCCGACATGAGTGAAGACGTAGGTCCCGACCAGGAAAAGCTGAAATCACGGATGCAGTGGCCCGATTCGTTTTTGGCCAGTGATGGTGTGAGTATTTATGGGAATGCGTTTTTCCGTAACGTGAGTACCGGTCCAGCACTCGCCGCCAGTAAAGATCAAGCGTCCATCCAACCCGACTTCGAGGAAATCTCGGATCGTATTGGCGCCGAGAACTATTGGCCTTGGGGGCTGAGTGTCGGGGATCTGAATGCAGACGGTTTCGACGATGTGTTCATTGCGTCGAGCATGAATTTTCCCTGGCGTTACGGAATCAACAGCGTATTGCTCAACGATCGCGGCAAAACATTTGTAGATGCCGAATACATCCTGGGGGTCGAACCCCGTCGCGAAAGGCGTACAGCCTTTCCCTGGTTTGAAGGAGGGCGTGCTGCTCTGGAGTGGTTCGATTATCTCAAATTGGAAAATGTGCCTGCCGGTGATGACGTCCATTGTGAGTTTTGGGGCACCTTGGGCACACGATCCTCGGTCATCTTTGATTTGGATGACGATGGAGATCTGGATATCGTCACGAACGATTTTAATTCCGAACCCATGGTGTTGATTAGCAATTTGTCAGCCAAGCAAGATGCTATAAACTTTGTCAAAGTCAAACCCGTGGGTACCCAGTCCAATCGTGATGGCCTGGGTGCTGTGGTCCGTGTACAAGCCGGACCGCACACGTATGTTAAAGTTCACGACGGACAGTCCGGGTATTTGTCGCAAAGCGACTATCCACTCTACTTCGGTTTGGGTGATAGATCGGTGGTGGACCAGATCGTCGTCGACTGGCCCTCAGGCATCAGGCAGACGGTTACTGGTCCGATCCAAACTGGCCAAACCATTCGGGTTGAAGAACAAGAGGAATAGTGAGATGGCATGGATGTGGGAGGATAGGAATCCATGCCACCTGCTGTTTCCTTCACTTTCCCACGCATTCCTTACGTCACCCTCCCATGGGGTGAGTAAAGTGTGTCACGTTCAGACAACGTGAAAAAAACGAAACTAAAAACCCGTTCATCATGGTGTGTCACCAACAGCTCCCCAACCACTCGTGTATCATGCATCAGGTTGAACTGCGCCACCTGCGAGTTGCCCTCCTGTTTTGGCTGCTGCCAATACTCGTCAGTCTCTTTCCGGGCTGCAGCGATCGGGAAGATACCGGCGCGGCAACCGACCACACTACACGACCCGAGGTTGACGAATCCAGTTACCACGTCCACCCCGGCGACGATATTCAACAGGTCCTCGACAGGGCAGCAGCAGATCCTGTTCGCAAGATAGTCAACGTGCATGCCGGCACGTATCGGCCCAGAAGACCTGGGCAGGCATTCGTCTGTTTCCTCAGGCGCCACGACGGGATCACATTGCTGGCCCATGGAGAAGTGATCCTGACCGCTGCTAATCCTGACTTGGCGGATCGCAGCCTGGACAGCTTTCCGGCGATTGTGAACCATGTCGTCTTCTTTGGAGATGGGATCTCGTCAAAAACGGTGTTGCGAGGATTTAAGATCACTGGGGCCAATCACTACGTCACACGGTTGGAAGAACCCGAACGGCTGGGTCCACCAGCCGACGTCCCCGAACTGCACCATCATCATCCTCATCTGGCACTCTTCTTTTTTGCGGATGGTGGAGGTATCAAGGTATTCGGACGTTCGTACCCCACAATCGAAGACACCACTATCTTTGACAACTATGCCAGCCCATGCGCCGGCGGTGCGTCGATCGAACACCGAGGTTTTACAGAACAACCCGTGACGTTTCGCAATTGTGTGTTTCAGAACAATCGCTGTCAGGTTACCGGTTCGGCCATTGATGTGTTGCCAGGCAGCGCCGCGGTGATCGAGAATTGCCTGTTCGTGGGCAACATTTCCAATACCGGTGAGGACTATGTGAGCCCGGAAGATCATCCGATCAGTGGCCAATATGGATCGGGTGCGTTAACCGTATTTCATGAATCGTCGGTACGTGTTCGACGTTGTACGTTTACGGATAACTGGAACGGCGTCGATGACCGTAGCTCCCGCAGTACGTACACGGATTGCATTTTTTGGCAGAACACCCACGACGGAGGAATATCCTCGGGTGGTCGCTACGAGTTGGATATCTCGGCAGGCAGTCGCGTGACGGGCTGTTTCATCCACGGCAACCAAAATGATTTGAACGGAAATATCGAATCGGAAGACAATGTGCTAGATGCACCGGATCCGAACTTCGACCGCGATTTCCGTCCGCGGTCGCCAGAGTTTTCCGACGTAGGATATCGTCCGCAGTGAGCTGGCACATGAGGGTTGAGATATCCCCCTCTTTTCATGAACCATTGCGACCAATCCGGAAGTGTCAGTCTTCCCGGATTGGACCTGCTACAAGGTATCACGCCCGCACGGTTAGGTGACCGACATTGCAACCACGGACCGCAACTTGCGTCACGAATCTAAAGTCACCTCTGATTCGTCATGTTTTCTCAGTGTGCAACCGTAATTGATTCGGCATATGCTAGATCCCCCGTCTTGCCGTCGTAGAATTGGAAGACAACTTGTGGGTGGGGATAAGCCAACCAGCGTGTTTCGCCAACTTTTCGAGGAGTGTTAAACACGTTGTTGATCTGCACCACGCAGAAGTGAGGACGCAATCGCTGATTGAATGGTACGTCCGGTAGCACATAGGTACTCCAGCGAATGTCACATTCACGTGGGCCGAATGTCCACTTTCCCGTTGCCGGACGGTTGTTTTCGTCGATTGCGGGGACATGGTTGAGACTGTTGTGAGGTCCACAACAGAATTCCCAGACATGGTCGGACGCACGAATAGCAAAGCTGTTGTGAAGATCACCCGTCATGACGAATACCTTCTTCCCGAGTTTTTCCCACTCGCGAATCAGCAATTCTCGTTCGTGAAAGAATCCTGTCCAGGATTCTTCTTTATTGGCTGCGATTTCAAAACCACCGGCACCAGTATGTGGGATCATAAAGGGAACGGTAGAAACGACAAAGAAGAAGTCGGCGTTGCTTTCGCGCATGTTTCGCAGTAGCCATTCTCGTTGATGGCGTCCAATCATCGAGACTCCGGGCTTACCACGTTCTTGGACGTCGTGCATGTCTCGGTCGCCGCGGGTGTCTAGCAAAAAGAACTCGCAATTACTGACCTGGAACTTGCCGTAACTGCGCCGACCGATCGAGTAGCTAACCTCATCATCGACCTTGGCAGGCATGTGAAGTCTCAGCGTGTGTGGATCGATCACCTCCACGATATCGTACACGTATGAATTTTGATGCCCTTCGTCGTTGTCCAATTGAATCCGGTTGACACCAGCGTCGAGGGTGCCCCAATGTACATGCAAACTGAGCATTTCTTTCAGAGGCAGCTTCGTAAAATCGGTGCGTTGGTCTACAAGCCGGTCACTCCCAGCCTTCATGGTTGCACGGCCAAAGTGAACGGGTTGATCGTATTCCATTGGATTGGCCCATCCCAAATAGTCGTCCCAAGCGTAGGTTCCGATATCACGGAATACGGTACGTCGGTGACGCTTACCAGCTTCGGAGGATCCCCAAAGATCATTAACCAGTTCGTGATCGTCGAACGTGAAATAACTGGGTACCAGACGATGCCAACGAGCCAGTTCGACACCACGGCTGAGATAAAGTTTGTAGTTTTCCCAGACTCCTACGACCGTCGGCATGACCTGCACGGCGAACGGAAATTCGTCGACTCCCTGCGTCAGCCGCCAGGCTTCCGGTGGATACGTGCGCAGTTCCTCGTACAGCCAATCCCCATTCATAATGTGGAAGTGGACTTTGTCTGCCCATTCCCGGTTGAGGATATCGTAGGTTGGAGAATGGTGCCCCATCCCTTGACGCGGGTTTTGACTGGCACAGCAACCAATCTGGAAACGGAAGTTGAACAATCCGCGAGGATTGTATTTTCGATTTCGCGTGTCGTTTGGACTGGGGAGTGTTCTAAAAGAGCCTGACCGGCCGTGGGGACGATCGTCGACCCAGACCTGATAGTGGTACCGGGTGTCAGACTGTAGGTCCTTAAGCTGTGCAACTCCCGTGTTGTCGTGATCAATCGTTGTAGTTGCTGGTTCACTTATCTGGTCGAGCTGTTTGAGGTCCTCGCCGTAGCGTACGGTGAATTCTCCCGGATCAGAGGTGCGCGCCCACACGGCCATCGAATGTGCGCTAGCCTTGCCCAGCATCGGGCCGTGTGTGAGACGGATGGGGTCTCTTACAGGCTGAGCATGAATGGCGCTGACAATGGTTAGAATTAGGATTGCGGATCTACCGAAAACGCGAATTGTCATTTGTAGTGGCCTGGAGGTTGGCAAGTTAAACGCATACTTGGAACTGCTATGATTGGTGAGGCCGACAACTGTTTGGATAACCCTCTAGGATTGCCTTGACAGGCCATCCTGCATTTCTTCAAGTGGGTCCATTGTCGATTCTCCAGAGTCTATTGATTTTACGCCATGTTTGCCTTTAGTACCAAGCGCCAACCGAGAAAACGCTTTATAATATGGACTGCTTCATTCTGCATTCCTGCCCATACTTTCAGTGATCGGATGCTTCACGACCATGAACCATTTACTTGAAATTGACCGCCGGCATTTCCTTTCAGTATCGGCTACGGCAGCTACCGCTGTCGGGTTGGCACCGTCGCTGGCAATGGGATCGACGGCCACAGGTAATTTGCACCTTGCCACATTTCGATTCGACGTGACCCCACCCATGGGTCATGCACTCTGTGGTGGGTGGATCCGACCAGTGGTGGGAGTTGACGATCCATTAGAAGCCATTGGCTATGTGCTGTTGGGGGCCGGCAAGCCGATTGTTGTTTGTGTCGTGGACTGGACGGGTATCCTCAATTCGGCACATCGCCAGTGGCGTCAGGCTTTGGCTGAGGCGGCTGGAACCACGATCGAGCGCGTGACGGTTCACTGTGTACATCAACACAACGCACCGTTTGCTTGCTTGGATGCCGAAGAGATTGTTTTGGCTCAAGGAGATCTGCCGCATATTGTGGAACGCGATTTTTTCCTTCGTTGTCTGGACGCTGGACGTAACGCTGTGACCGAGGGGATGCGTCATACCACCCCGGTGACACACATTGCCAGCGGACAGGCGCGTGTCGACCAGGTTGCCTCCAATCGCCGTATTTTAGGATTGGACGGAAAGGTCGCCTGGCAGCGAGGTAGCAGTTCCAAGATTCCAGCACATCGTCGATTTCCTGAGGGTTTGATTGACCCGATGCTGAAGACCGTTGCATTCTACAACCGGCAGCAGAAACTGGTGGCCAGCCATTATTACGCTTGCCATCCGATGAGCTACTACGGTGACGGTCGTGTAAGTGCTGATTTTTGCGGTCTAGCTCGCAAACAGCGACAAGAACAAGAGCCCCAATGCACTCACCTTTTTTTTAACGGTTGTGGAGGGAACATCGGTGCCGGAAAGTACAATGACGGATCCAAACAGATGCGCCCCGTGCTGACTGAACGTATTTTCCAGGGGATGATTGCCGCAGAAGAGAACTTGCAGCTGCAAACGATTGAATCGGTTCACTGGAAGACGCACGACATACTGCCACCAGTCGATCCACGATTCGAAGAGCAGGCTTTGCTGCAGAAGATTTCCGACCGTAGTCAGGCGGTCGTCAGGCGAAATCGGCCATCGTACACGTTAGCCTGGATACGCCGCGTTGCCGCAGAGATGCCCATCACACTCAGTTCTCTGCACGTGAATGATGTTTCTTTATTGCATTTACCAGCCGAGTGTTTCGTGGAGTATCAATTGCGTGCACAAGCCGCAGTGACGAATCGCTTTGTGGCTTGTGCGGCCTACGGCGACGGTGGGCCTTGGTACATTCCCACGGCCGATGCCTATCCGCAAGGCGGATATGCGGTTAGTGTGGCTTGGTGTGATCGAGCGATCGACCAAATGCTGAGCGGTGGTATTCAGGATCTGTTGGCTGGTGTTTAAGACGTCTTGCTAAAGCTATATTCGGCGAGCATTTTTCCGACACGCTCATTTTTTTCGGCGACAGCTAGGTCCGTGCGTCGCAGCACCACATGGGCGTCATGCTCAAACGCTCGCATTCGAGGGGCATGTGTCACGAGTGACGCAGCGTCTTCGGCAGGAATCTTGATGATTCCTTCGTGGTCCGCGTGAATGATATCGGAGGGGGTGATCGAGATTCCGCCGATCTCCACAGGTTTGTCGACCTCCACAACCCGCAGTGCAGAATGATGTCCGATGGTACCTCGAGCGTGCACTGCGAATGGAACGGACATGCATCCGGCGATATCTCGGCAATATCCATCCGTGATGACTCCCAAGCAACCAGCAGCATATAAACTCTTGGCCATCCCATCACCGATGACGCATTCATGATCTGGTCGAGATCCCACAGTCTGCACCATCCAAATGGCGGGGAGCTGCGTGTCGGACATCCGCTGAACTTGCTCGGTGTGCAGTTTCATATCATTGCCGCCGTCGGGGGTGCTGGTGTCGATGCGACAAGTGAAGGCTAACCCCACCGTGGGCCCTAATTCGGGCGTCAATGAACGAATCGATCCCCCCATATAGAATTCATGGGGTGGCGTTGAGGAAATGTAGCCCAAGGTATTGGCCAAGAGAGCCGTGTCAAAGTCACGGAGTTGTTCAAGGATAGTTCGAGTTACCATCGGATCGTCCTAACAAGGCTATGGTTTTACTATGGAATCCAGCGCTTGTTGTAATGTTTCCTTTACGGCTTGTTGTTTTGCGCTGAGTTGTGTGTCGGTGAGCTGTGATTTTTCGTCAGCATCGTCTGCCATGTGGTAGAAACGACCATCCGAGTACAGCTTATAATCTTGCGTGCGAACAAACTGACGCCCCGCTCCGTCTTCTGAATACGCCCATGAACGCGGGGACACCTTGCCGTACAGTGAGGGCACAAAGCTATGTCCGTTGATCGTTGAGTTTCCTGGCCAACGAATGCCTGCCAATTCGGCCAGAGATGGAATAAAGTCACTGAGGTCGACCAGCTGATCAGAACGGGTTCCCGGCGAAATTTTTCCTGGCCAGTTAGCAATCAGCGGCACACGCGTACCCCGATCGGTGAGTCCGCCTTTACCACCTCGGACCAGACGACCGTGGAATTTGGAAAACACGGACTTGCGGATTTGTCTGCCATTTTCGTGTTTGAAATAAGAACCACTGGCCGTGCCATTGTCGGTCGTGAATAGGATCAGTGTGTTGTCGCGTAACTGCATGTCGTCCAGTGCCGTGATGAGCTTACCCACCTGATGATCCATGTCGTTGGCCATTTCTTCATAAGTGAGCCAATGTCCGTCAGGTCCATATGGGACTGGTTTCTCCAGATCGTCCGTCACATCGTGGCAAAGTGCCATGGAGTAGTACGCCAAAAATGGTTTCTGCCGGTTTTGGCGAATGAAGTCGATCAAAAACTGAACGTAAAGATCAGGGCCATATTTGCCCTTGGTGTCTTCCCGCAGTTTTCCATTTTCGTAGATCATCGGTTCGTGGTACCGAGGTCCTTCGTGCCATCCAAACAGTGACCATTCGTCAAATCCCAAGCGGGCCGGTTGCTGAAGATCGTGCTTCATGAGTCCCAATTGCCACTTGCCAGCGATCGCGGTGGCATAGCCTGCCTGTTGCAGCATCGCAGCAAACGTCTGATGTTCCAGCTCATTTGGAAACGTTCCCCATTTGGGGTTTCCCAACTCTGCCGGGTACTGGCCTGTCATCAAGCAAATGCGCGAGGGATGGCAACTCGGCATGCTATAGCAGTGATCGAAACGCATACCCTCTGCGGCGAGCGCATCAAGATGCGGAGTCTTGTAGGATTCACCTCCATAGCAACCCAACACTTCCTGTCCTACATCGTCGGCAAAGATCAGTATGATGTTGGGCTGATCTGCAATCGCCAAGGAGGGTGAAATCAGAAGTAGGGCACAAACTAATCGCTGGATCATTTTTTGCTCCGTTGAGATGTTCTAAGACGCATTGATCATACAAGCAAGACTCCTAGGACACAACGTTTTAATGTCGCAGGTTCCGGTATGCTGACATCTGAAATGCTGTTGCCTGCGGGGCGAGTTGTGCGATCGCACGTCCGGTCTGTTAGGTCATATCAAGGGGTACGGGCAGGACGATTGTCTACGGCTGTGCGCCGATGACTTCGACCAGGTCGTTGGTTGGCAAAAGACTGACGAAGACCTAATGAACTTTGTGGGCAAAAAGATCATCATCCGATGTTGTACAGCCCCGGAAAAATCTAGATAGAAGAACCTCAGCACTGGCAGCGAGGGACAAGTCGCTAATTTGACGTTCCCAATGGCGGCAATTATACTCGAACTCGCTACATTGATGAGAAAAAACACAATCCTACCTATCCTTTATTGACAGTCCCAGGGCGCGGTGTGTGGATTGATCTCGAGCGCGGCGCAAGCGGTGGTAATTCTTTCTCAGGTGACCGCGGTTGGATGTCTCGATTCACACAGTGTGTTTTCTCTTGGGCCTGCGGCGCCGGCAAACGCTTTGTTCGGCGATGCAACATTCTCTATTCCTCGACCGGAGACAATTCTATGAAACTCAAAGTAATCTCAGCTTTTGTCGTGGCAACGTTGTTCAGCTTGCCCATTTGTGTGTCCACAATCACCGCGGCAGAGACAGAGAAAGAAATCGTTTTGTTCGCCGCTGACTTCGAACAGGCCCGGCCCGGCGCCCTGATCAATGCCGAAGTGGGCCTGTGGATGGCACAAGGCCGTTTAGGGGCCAAAATCGTCGATAAGGAAGGTGCCAAGACTGATTCCTCCCATGACGCGTCAAAACAATGGGCGTTGATGGATCGAGCCGATAACGGACGAGCGCAAGCTTGGTTTAACGAAAAATATCCAGAGGCCGAATTGGCAGACAAGATTGTCGCTCGATTCGCAACCTACTGTGATTCTGAGACGAAACAGATAACGCGCGAATATTCGGCGTATAGCTTTGGTATCGGTACCACATTGGCAGGTGTGATGAACGTGCAGGCTTGTCGTGGAGGCAGCGGCACCTTTTGGGCCATGAACAACGGCCAGGTCCTCGATACCAAGGTACCGTACAAAGCCAAAACGTGGCAGCAATGGGAGTTGACGCTGGAACCAACCAATGGCACCTATCACTTCAGTGTTGATGGTGTTGCCAGTCCTACGTTGAAACTTGGCAAGAATTTCACGGATTCGAACGAGCGCATTGTGTTGATGGAGATCGAACCGGGTATCTACGGTGCGAAGCAAGAAATGAAAGCAAAGCTTTACGTCGACGACCTGTCCGTCGTGGGCGTCTTTTCCGAACGAGCGCTGATGAAGCAAGAACTGCGGCAAGAGTTGATCGCTGAAATGGGTGAAGTCCAAGACCCTTACAACGAAGCTGGTGAGGCGCTCAATGTGGGGAATCGCCTGCAGCTGTTTCTCGACTCGTCGAGCTACGCCGACCGTTGGGACGTTCGAGCCGTCCCCAACATGCCCATCAAGTCTCCAAGTAATCCGGTTGTGGAACCGGACCAGTTGTGGGAACACTCGGTAGGTCTTCCTAACGTCCTGTTCGACAAAGAGACCCACACATTTCACATGTGGTATGCCAACTACGACACAGGTGCTTGGGGTGGATCCAGAAGGAAATCAAAGACGCGCCGCACTCCGTACATGATGTCCTATGCATACAGTAAAGACGGAACACACTGGACGAAACCGTTGCTCGACAAGGTCCCGTACATGGGCCACGAAAAGACAAATATAGTCATGTTGGGGAACAAGACCGTACAGGAGTTCCGAGTCATTCACACGCCTCAGCACTTGCGAGAGCAAGGCAAGGATAAATTCATGCTCTGGTACCGCGACGCCTGGCCCGGATACTCTAAGAGCGTAGGTGTGGCCTACAGCGACAACGGCATTGACTGGGAAGAGCATGAGCATAACCCGGTCTATGCCAACAAGGCGCTCGATGCGCAGCATTGTCCTATCTATGTGGAAGAGAAAGGGTACTGGCTGTTGTATGGCCGGCCGATGCCCTTGGCAGCCAACGAAAGCCGGTACCACGGCGAAAATATCCGCACGCGGATCGGTGTCGCCATGAGCCGTGACATGCAGACATGGACCCCAATGCGCCATTGCCTAGCACCGGACGATATGGACTTGCCCAAGCAAGATCCCGCCGAGGTCGATCGGCATCGCGATCCCGACAATGGTGGGTTTTTCTTCGACCGCATGGCGGCGATTCGCTACGGCAATCAGTTTCTGGGATTTTTGGCGATCCAGCCAAGACGCGGTTCGGGAAGAGGTTGGATCGAAATGGCGACCAGCAGCGATGGTTTCCGCTGGCACCGCGCACCCGATCGTATGCCGCTCATCTCGTTCGGTGAAGGTACCGACTGGGACGCGGGTCACGTATGGATGCTGAGCGACGTTGTCGAGGCGGGACCCTGGTTGTACTTGTACTACACGGGTTCGTCGCAAACGTGGCGCACCCGCTATCCCGATTCTATGCGGGCGATTGGCATGGCTAAGGTCAGACGTGAACGTTTCATCGGACAGTACGCAGGCTACAAAGGAGGCTGGCTACTCTCGCGCGAAGTCGAAGTGACCGGGGACCGCCTATTGGTAAATATTTCGCCGCAACACCGCGCGTTCAGTATGAAATCACACGGTAAAGTGCAGGTGGAACTTTGTGATCGCAACAGTCGCACGGCGGGTCACCTTGCCGGTTTTGGCCAGGATGATTGCCCGCAGCTGCGCGCTGATGACTATGAGCAGGTGGTGCGGTGGAAGAAAACCGGTGAGGATCTGTCGTCTCTGAAGGGAAGTAAGATCATGATTCGGTTCTGGATGCAGAATGCGTATCTGTTTGGGTTTCGGTTCGCCAATGCGGAGGATCTGGATAAGGTGAATGAAACCTCGTGGTAGGGGATCGTGAGGGATAGAGAAAGGGTATGCACGATTTGGCTTGGAAGGGACAGAAAGGACGGAAGCGATAAGGGACGACAGTTTGGTAACTTGGGCCTTTGGCCCGAGCCAAACGGGACGGGTCAGGAGCCCATCCTGATAGAACAGGACTTTTCAAAGACGGCGGCCGACGCGAACACATGACCCGTGCACGGCTCAAACAACGCCGCTCCTCATTTGTCCCTACCGTCCTTTTATCTCTTCCGTCGCTTGCGTCCCTGCGCCCATTAATTCCCATCCAGCTCGATTGTAAAATCATTCTCCCCATCAGCCGTTACGTTTACCAACAGCCCTGACATACGAGGATTATTATATCGATCGGGCAGCAAGGACGGACGATTGTAAAACGCAATCCTCTGCTCTTCAGATTCGAATTGAAACGATCCATCAGGATTCGTTGGTGGTTCAAATGGCGGTGGGCCATATTTTGTAACCGTAACGCGGTTTTCGCCAAGTACCGAGCCGTCACCTTCCTCAAAGGCTTTTAGCGTAAATCGGCCATCGGCATCGGTCATGCCGGTCGCGGGTCTGCCGGTGGGCCCCATAAAACGCACGCTGGCTCCTTCTAAAGGTTGGCCGTCCAGCAAAACGGTGCCAGTCACGGGCGCCATCGCAGGTCGGTCATTTTTAGAACAGCCGACCAATCCTGGTAGCAGGATCACAACGGCCAAAGATATCAACGAGCTGATGTTTGGATAGCAATCACGTAATATCATCAATAGGTCTCCACTGGTTCTCCATTGCGACGGTCGGCTAAACGCTGGTAATTCACGCACTCGATGTTTTCGCTGAGAAAATGGACCGAGCCGTCGGCCATTGCTACTTGGGCTCCACCAGGATGACGGGATTTGAAGCCATCGGCGACTTGCCAGCTGCGATGATGGCGATCACAACGACCAACGTAAAGCCGCGAGACCGTCGTAACCACATGATCTTTTTCTCGGTTGGGGGAGTACGCAGACGATACTGAGACGATACTGGGGAATTCTGTCGACGAAGAACTTCGGACCGGCTAGGTATATCACGCACAAGTACAGATTGTCAAACCTCTTAACTCGATTTGCTTCACGCGCAGTTCGAGGCATGCACGTTCGAAACGACTGCGATTCGAACCCTGGCCGACGTGGGAAGATCGGGCGGTTTTCAGTTCCTCAATTTGGGAGATCTAGCACTTTGATCGTGGCCAAAAGCAAGATATCGCCATATTTACAAGGGCAAACCATTGATAAATGTGGATGTTGTTTTATACTGAACAGAACCACTTTTCTGTTGTTTTCAGGTATTAACTCTGCGAATGAGTCGAATCGTTTTCGTGAAAAGGTATCTTATGAAAAAGCAATTCGCTGTGATCGTCTTTAAATACTTCACGACCTTTTTCTTGCCCACTCTCTTGGTGGCAGTTCTACCATTCGCATACGCTGTTGAAATCACGCACAACGGTAATGTTGTGCAGTCGGACGATTTCGAGACCGGTGTGGTCGGCAACAATCCCAACGATCCTCCTTGGAAGGGGAAAAATGGCGGTGCCATGGACAATTCCAATTTGAACGTTCGCATTGCGGACAGTAACCCGCCAGCAGCGCAGGGCAGCAATTACCTTGTGTTGGATCGGGCGGGTAACTCTGGAACCGACGGCCGGGCGTACATCGAAGGGTTTGATACGTTGGATTCCGGAGTCGTGGGTGCCAATTTTAGTTTGCTCCTTCCTTCTACCAACAGTGTGGGCGTAACCAATAGTTCCGAGGGAAATATCGGCTTAGGACCGAATATGTCCGGAGGACTGTACTTGGGGTTGGGTCAAAAGAACGCTGGCGGCCAATTCAAAATTGATTATTTTGATGCGGCCGCATCCACTTGGGTGGATTCGGGCTTGACTTACGCCTACGACACTTGGCAAGTCTGGGAGATGTCAGTCAACGAAGACACCGGTGATGCTACGCTTGCCATTGACGGCGACAGCATCAACTTCAATATCGGCCGGGTTGACTTTGGGGTGAATAGGTTGGAAATCGAAGGCGGATTTGCCGGTGCATCCGGACCACCACACAACCAAATCTTTATCGACGCCGCGGGGCAGCCTGCCGTATTCTCCGAATTTACTTGGATTGGCGATAATGGAGACTGGAATAATGCTGGCAATTGGGACTCACCTGGATTTCCCGATACGCAAGCACATTCGGCCATTTTTGGGGATTCGATTGGCTCAGAGCAAACAATTTTCTCCAACACGCCCGTCACAGTGAATTCGATTCGATTTAACAACGCCAATACTCATGCTGTCGCGGGAACAGGTAGTTTCAATCTGGCTGCCACGACTGAGAATCCGCCTGTTTCGCCAACCTTGCAAGTGGATCAGGGCGATCATCAATTTCAGGCAGCCGTGAATCTGGTTAACGACACGACAGCCACGATTGCTTCCGGCGCGTCACTGTCAATCAATAATCAGCTGGATTTAGGTGGAAACGTACTAACTAAGACAGGAGACGGCACGTTGTCCGTGAATAACGCCTTAATCACAGGCAATGGCGGATCGATTGCGAACAACAGTGGCGTTTTGGCAGGAGTAGGAACGGTTGGTGGTAACGTCGATAACCTAGGCGGAACTGTCGCTCCGGGAAATAGTCCCGGTGTTTTGACCGTAAACGGAAACTACACACAGGGTTCCGGCGGAACACTTGAAATCGAAGTCACCGGGACATCTCCTGGTGAAAGCGGTCACGACCAGCTGAGTGTGACCGGCGCTGCTTCACTCGATGGAACTTTGGACATTGTTCCTCAGGCTCCCTACGCTGACCCTTCCGTCAGAGGTGCCTCCGAGAACATGGTGATCCTCACGGCCGGCACGGTGACCGGAACCTTCAGCACGGTGAACTACGATGGAAATGCG
>JAKVBZ010000081.1 GCA_022448645.1 Pirellulaceae bacterium | reverse complement strand
TACGACGACCGCATCTTGTCCGTTCGTCGAAGACGACTGCGCCAACACGACCGGGTGGTCATAGGTACGGTTCAGGATGACGGTCTGTACGGCATCTGTCACGTTGGTCAGCATACCGAACTCACCGATATCGCGAGTCGGTGTCACGGGCAGTGTTGTAAACAGCTTCTGAGCTTCTAACCAATCGCTCGTCGTTTCGCTATCGGAAGCCCGCACGCGGACTCGATAACTGGTATCGGGTTGCAAACCAGTCAGGGTGATGGCCGTGGAGCTGGTTGTAACTGTGTCGCTCCAATGATCACTCAGGTCATCCCGACGATATTCCACGTCGTACGTCACCGGATCACCTTGGGGGTCGACGGACGCCCCCCACGAAACCAGAGCGCGATATTCGAGTACGTCTTCGCTCGAAATGGGGCCAGGGATTGGTGGGCTCGAAGGTACTGGAAGTTCAATTTCATGGACCAGTTTTCCGGAGAACAGATAGAGCCGATCTCCTTCGCGCCACGCACTGATGGCTCCGTCCGATCCCTCCCAGTTCACGTGTCCTCGAGGATCTCGAGTTACATTTTTAAAATCGGTGGTATACCCGTAGATCAGGCGCGTATCGCCATCGAAATAATGGCTCTCTTGCCACGCAACGAGGTACTCGTCGACTCCCGAACCGTTGGGTCCTAAGTAGCCAATAAAACCGGGGCGATAAACGCCGAGCCGTCCACCGCCGCCGTCTTCTTGAGAAATGATTGGGTTTTCTGGGAAGTAGTTCCAATCGCGACCGTCAATGGACGTAGCAAAACCAATTTCAGTGGGATCACTGCCACTCGTGGATTTGCCTCGCAGCATGGCAAGCCAGCTACCGTCGACTAGTCGATGAACGGTGTTGTATGACGATGCCTCGTTGATCCAAAAGTCGGAAGTTGTCGGAAGGACCGGCACATAAGGAGGTGTCGTGCCCGAAAGAGCTGGATCTTCCCAGATGGTCCAGTCGTGTGATGTTAAGTCTGGTGTTGTGGCCATGGCTGTCAATTGAAAACCAGGAACCGTGGATCGAATGTGATTGAAGTAATGAAAGTAGACGAACCATAGTTGTTCGTCTTCATTCCACACGACCCAGGGACTCGAGCTGTGGTCAGGGTCGTCGGGATGACTACTGCTTTGGTGAAAGGCTGGCACCACCAGGTTGTCGGATCGGCCGGGAACGCTGACCGATTTAGAGTAGGGTCCCGTAATCGAGTCAGCTACAGCCACACCGATACCTGATCTGGGATCATGGTGTGCGTAAAACATGTAGTACTTGCCATCTGGGTTAGGACCGTGATCGTTGCGCACGACGCTAGGAAAGCCAACGGTATCGCGGCCACCTAGGGGCCAGTTCGGATTGCCAAAAGTGAGATGTTCCCAGTCTTCGGTTTGCCACAGGACTTGCGTGGACGCCACGATATCCAACGGCAAATCCTCAGTCAGATCGGATAAGTCAACAACTTGTAGGTTGTTGTCCAACATTGAGGCCATACTCATTGCCAAGGGAATGGCCTCGTCGGATTCCATGGAATGGGCCTGACCTGGAATCAGCGACGAATCGTTCATCGAAGTAGTAGATTCCGGACACGATATCGCTTCGGATATTTCGAAATCCGTACCGGGCAGGGAACAGGACAAGACATGTCTCGCTTCGAGCATCTCGATGTTCAACAATCGCAATCGTTGTTGGCGGCGGAGCATTTCGTTGAGGACCGTGGCGCGTCGTCAATGGATGAACGAGAAGTGTGGTAGGAATAAGTCTCATGAAGGCCGGACCGACGTTACGTGTGTCCTTGTCGGAACAGCCAAAATAGTTCGAAAAAAATGAGTAACCTTTTAGGATAATTATGAAAATGATAGAACCTGAGTTCCGGGAATTCGCTTCGCTCGGTCCAGCCTTCGAGTTCTAAGGCATGTTGTCAGTTACACGTTGCTGTCGTCGGACGACTCTTCAGCTCCATCCCAATTCGGCAACACGTCGGGAGCGATTTGATATCCGTGAGCCAATGCATTGGTTTGATTAAAGAGCCCCGCGATCGCCATGACTTCCCCTACGGCCTCTTGATTCATGCCTAGTTTAGCCAGGGCGGCTGTGTGGGATTGGATACAATAGGTGCAGCCGTTCGTCGCAGACACAGCCAGAGCGATCATTTCGCGGGTCTTTGCGTCAAGGTTGGACGTTTCACTGACGGACTCAGGATGCATCCATCTTTTAAGCGCAGTCCAAGTGGACTCTAATAATGCTGGCTGAGTGGCCAGGGTTTGCCAGAAACGAGGAATAAAGTCGATCTGTTTAGTCTGCTTGATGTCTTCGTAGATTTCTGCCACCTGACCATGAGCGGCTTCTTCGGTAATGGGAGTGACCGTGAGCTTTAATTCGCTCATGAGTGCCTCTTTTGTTTAAACTAGGGTGGTACGGAGCAGTCTCTATGATCCATTTTATCAATTAATGACAGCGACGAGGCTACTATTTGTGATCTTCACGGCACGACGTAGAGCCTTGTGATATTTGACTTTGGAACCCGACCGGTGCTTGACAAGGGGTATCTCGTGGATTAGCGTGCCAAGTTGTGAGTAAAAAGATTAGGAATCTCCATAAAACCATGCCTTGAGGCATAATATTTAATTCGAACGGATTCAGTTGGGACAGGAATGGAATAACAACATAGGAAGTTTGCCATTTCCTGTTCATCCCAACATAAGACTGTAGTGTTACCTTCCTATTTCTCCCACCTTGTTATTCTCCTTGCTTTCTTTATCGCGGGTCTTTTTGTGGTTCGTGTTTGTCAGGGATGACGATGCACGATTCGATGTTGAGTGAAGGCCAGCGGTACACCAGAGGTACGATCATGAAATGTTCAGGCAACCAGATTCAGCGGCGTGGGTTCTTGCATGTTGGTTTTTTGGGTGGCCTTGGATTGACGTTGTCGGAGTTTTTGCGTCTGCAGTCAGCGCAGGGCGCCATCAAGAACTATGAGAGTAAGGAAGGCTCTGCCAAGTCGGTGATTTTCATTTTTCTGCCGGGAGGAGCTCCGCACCAGGAAACCTTTGACCCGAAGCCTTTTGCGCCGATCGAATA
Organism: Pirellulaceae bacterium; assembly: GCA_022448645.1. The sequence goes on along the minus strand of JAKVBZ010000081.1, from coordinate 20,774 downwards.
TCGGGGTCCGTTGGGCATCGTGAAGACGAATGTCGAAGGGGTCGTGCTTAGTGAGAAGTTGCAGCAAACGGCTCAGATTACCGACAAGATTGCCATTTGTCGGTCCATGACCCATGGTGAAGCAGCGCATGAACGCGGGACGCATAACATGTTTACGGGGTATCGCCCGAGTCCTGCATTGCAGTTTCCTAGTATGGGATCTGTGGTGGCTCACGAATTTGGGCCTCGTCACAATCTGCCTCCGTACATCTGTATTCCGAATCAGCCGAATCCTTATGCGGGAACAGGTTATTTGAGTTCTTCTTACGCCGGTTTCAGTCTTGGTGCTGACCCGGCCAGCGGCAATTTTAAGGTCCGAGATCTCAACTTACCTGGCGGAGTCGACGAGAAGCGGTTTTCTCGTCGACAAGATATTTTGTCGGCTGTGAACGATTACTTTGCATCCAAGGAAAAGTCGGATGCACTCGATGCGGTCGATTCGTTTTACGAACGAGCTTACAGTCTGATTGGTTCACAACAGGCGCGCGAGGCATTTGATATCGACAAAGAGGATGGCAAACTGCGTGACCAGTATGGGAGAAATACAGCTGGATCCCGCATGCTTTTAGCCAGACGATTGGTCGAATCGGGAGCACGTTTTGTCACGCTCACCTACGGTGGCTGGGACATGCACAGCAACATTAAGGGGAGCATCGAAGGCCAGGTGCCGGCCTTCGACCAGGCATTCGCTATGTTGATTCGTGATTTGGATGACCGTGGGCTCCTCGATTCAACCCTTGTTTGCGTGGCGAGTGAATTTGGGCGTACCCCCAAAATCAACGGGAATGCAGGACGTGACCATTGGCCCAAGGTTTTCAGCGTTGTGATGGCAGGTGGTGGCGTGAAACGTGGTATTGTTTACGGAACGTCCAATGCTACTGCCAGTGAACCGGACGAAAACCCGTTAAACGTCGAAGATTGGGCAACGACCATCTACCACTGCCTCGGTATTGTGGCGGATAAAGAACTGATGGCGCCTGGTGATCGACCCATCGAAATTGTGAACGGAGGCAAGGTCCGTAAGGAATTGCTTGCCTAGCACAACGAGAGGTGGTTGTTTTGAATTCTGTAATGACATATCGAGTCAACTGGTGTGTATTGATACTGGTTGTTCTGAGCTACTCGACTTCTTCCTTGCTTGCTGCCTCGCCCAGATTGAGCATCATCACGCCGCGCGGCGTCCAGCGAGGCCACGATCACGAGTTGACGTTTCATGGTAGTCGTTTGTCGACGGCACAAGAGATCCTCTTCTACCAAGACGGGTTTGTGGTCAAACAGATGGAATCCGATGGAAATGACCGTGTCAAAGTGACCGTTGGAGTTGGGCAGAACGTTCTTCCTGGTGAGTATGTGGCACAGGTACGAACTGCCGACGGGATTTCGGACTTCCGTACTTTCTTTGTCGGGTTGCTGCCGGCGGTGAATGAGGTCGAACCGAATTCAGATTTTGATCAGCCTCAGTCTGTCGAGCTAAATATGACGGTGGCAGGCATTGTCGAAAACGAAGATGTTGATTACTACGCATTCGAATTAAAAGAAGGTCAGCGATTGGCTGTCGAAATCGAAGCGCTTCGATTAGGGGGTCCTCTGTTTGACCCCTATGTGGCAATCTTGGACGATCGTCGCTTTGAGTTATCCGCAGCGGATGATACGCCTTTGGTCGGACAGGACGCAATCGCTGCGATCGTTGCGCCGCGCGACGGGGTCTATGTCGTTCAGGTGCGCGATAGTGCTTACGGAGGCGGCGGTGGTTTTCGGTACCGGTTGCATGCCGGCACCTTTCCACGGCCGACCGCGGTTTATCCGGCCGGCGGACCGGTGGGAAAAGAGATCGAAGTTCGGTTTGTAGGCGATCCGACCGGTGACCTCATCCAGCGAGTGACTCTACCTGCAGAGGTTTCCCGCGAATACGCCATGTTTGCCTCGGATGATCAAGGCATGGCACCCTCGGCCAATCCATTCCGTCTGACGACGCAAGAGAACGTACTCGAACAGGAACCCAACCATGAGATCGGCCATGCGACAGTTGCCGACACGCAACATGCCTTGAACGGCGTTATTGGTGAACCTGGTGATGTTGACTGTTTTCGATTTGCTGCAACCAAAGGACAGGTATTTGACGTGGAATGCTTTGCTCGTCGACTGCGGACTCCATTGGACGTAGTCATGGCGATTCTTAAGGCCGACGGTGGTGGCCTCGCATCCAATGATGATGGACGAGGTTTGGACAGTCATATTCGATTTACTGTCCCCGAAGATGGTGAATACATCGTACGGGTTCACGATCAGCTCAGTCGAGGAGCTGTAGATTATGTTTATCGGATTGAGTTTCTCCCGGTGCGGCCTCGGCTGACGTTGAGCATTCCTCGTGTGGAGCGGAATGGACAGTATCGCCAGACGATTGTGGTACCTCGTGGTAATCGCTTTGCCACGTTACTCAACGCCGGGCGCGCTGAATTTGGCGGCGAATTGGTTTTGGAAGAGAATGATTTTCCTGAAGGTGTCTCGGTACATGCCCGGCCTATGCCAGCGAATCTCAGTACGATGCCGATCGTATTCGAGGCGGCCGCTGATGCACCTGTGGCTGGCAAGTTGATTCACTTTACGGCTCGTCACGCTGACGAGTCTCAACAGATTCAGGGAAACTTTGAGAATACGGCGGATTTGGTGTTGGGGCCTCCCAATAACACGGCGTACCTCCAAAGGCGTGTGGACAGGCTGGCCGTGGCCGTTGTCAATGAAGTCCCCTTTCATCTGGAGATTGTGCAGCCGAAAGCGCCTGTGGTGCGGAACGGTTCAATGCAGTTGAAGATCGTGGCTCGGCGTCAGGATGGTTACAAGAATGCGATTAACGTTCAATTGCCTTTCCGGCCGCCAGGGATCGGTGCCGCAAGTTCGGTGAATATTCCCGAAGGTCAGAACGAAGTTCTCTATCCGATCAATGCCAATGGAGGAGCCCAAATTGGTTCATGGCCGATTTATGCGATTGGTTCCGCCGATGCAGGTGGTGCGGTGTGGGTGTCGTCGCAATTGGCCGAATTGAAGGTCGCCGAACCCTATGTCACGTTGGCGATGGAACGGGCTGCTTGTGAACAAGGGCAAGTCGCTCAGGTGCTCTGTAAAGTGAATCGTCACCCAGAATTCAAAGGCTCGGCCAAAGCACAGCTGTTGGGGTTACCCAACAAGGTTGCTACGCACGAGTTTGAGATCGTTTCGGAGACAGAAGAATTTGTCTTCGAAATCACAACGCAAGCTGACAGTCCAGTGGGTAAACACAAGTCGCTCTTCTGCCAACTGACGGTCATCCATGAAGGCGAACCGGTCGTCGCGAACGCCGGTGGAACCGAATTGCAGATTGACGCGCCGTTGCCTCCCGAAGAGTCACCCGCACCGGCTGCCGAACCGAAGCCAGCAGTGGCTCAGGCGGAACAGCCCCAACCAAAACCGAAAAAACCGTTAACCCGTTTGCAGAAGCTAAGGCTCCAAGCCAAGGAACGAACAGCCAAACTGTCCGGCCGACCCGTACGCTTCTTTGGCGAAGGTACAGAATAGATGTCGGTGAACAAAACTTGGAGACTCGTCCCGCAAATTGAGCGAACAATTTTACAAATCTCATTCGCTGAGCCTAACGACAATGTGGTTCATGCCAGGAATTTTTGAGAATCGATTCATGTGGAATCAAATTGGTAAAAATGACATGCGACATCTGTTTCGTTTCGGTGACGGGCATCTTTCCCTTTGGCTAGGTTGCCTGGTCACTGTCATGCTGGCAGTTGGTCAGCCAGTGTTAGGAAACGCGAACGATGCCGAGTTAGAATTGTTGCGTGTCTATCCAGCAAAAATCAATTTGTCCAATGCTCGCGATCGCCAGTCGCTGTTGGTGCAGGCAGTTTTTGTGGACGGAGTGACTCGAGATGTAACTCGAGAAGCGGAATTCGTGGTGGCTGATTCTGACGTTGCACGGATGGAACAAAACGTTGTTTTTGGTGAATCCGACGCCGAGACGACACTGCTTGTAAGGTTTGCTGGCAAGGAAGTTGCCTTGCCGCTCAAAGCCGTGCAGGCGAACCATAAGCCTCCTGTTAGCTTCAAACTCGACGTGATGCCTGTGTTTATGAAGGCGGGTTGCAATACGGGAAGTTGTCACGGTGCGGCGCGAGGTAAGGACGGTTTTCGCTTGTCGTTGTTCGGCTTTGATCCTGATGGTGACTATCATCGTTTGACGCGTGAGATTAGCGGACGGCGCATCAACCTTGCACTACCTGAAGATTGTTTGGTCATGAATAAAGCGACCGGCAAGGTACCTCACTCCGGCGGTAAACGGCTGGAAGAAGGAAGTGAACCATATGAAACGCTCGTTGAGTGGTTGAATGCGGGAGCTCCGCAAGATGAAGGCGAAGTTCCTGCTGTTACTCGTGTGGAAATCTTTCCCGAAAACGCTGTCTTACGCGGCGAAGGTGCTCAGCATCAAATCACGGTGCGAGCGACCTATTCCGATGGTAGCGACCGCGACGTGACCTCCTTGGCATACTTTTTGTCGAACAACGACAATTCGGCTGGCATCGATCAGGAAGGCGTTGTCACGGCAGCCAAGCGTGGTGAAGCGTTCATCATGGCGAGGTTTGAAACGCATACCGTGGGAACACATTTTATTGTGCTACCTACCGACGATTCGTTTAGCTGGCAAGAGACGCCCGAATATAACTATATCGACACCTTAATGCATCATAAATTTCGCAAGTTGCGAATTCAGCCGTCTGACGTTTGTACGGATGAAGAATTCCTTCGACGGGCTTCCCTGGACATTACGGGGACGGTACCGACAGTGGAAGAATACCGGCAGTTCATGGAGTCGACCAGCGATCACCGGCGCGATGAATTGGTGGAGCAGTTGTTGGAACGAAAAGAATTTGTGGAAATGTGGGTCATGAAGTGGGCCGAGCTGCTACAAATTCGATCTTCAAATGGGGTGAGTTATAAGTCAGCGCTGCTCTACTACAACTGGTTGCAGGAACGTATCTCCAATAACGTACCTACGAATCAAATGGTGGCCGAGCTGTTGGCCTCAAATGGTGGTACGTTCGCAAATGCGGCTACCAACTACTATCAAAATGAAACGAACACACTGAAGGTTGCCGAAAACGTGGCGCAAGTCTTTATGGGGATGCGTATTCAATGTGCGCAATGCCATAACCATCCTTTCGATCGCTGGACGATGGATGACTATTATAGTTTCGCTGCCTTCTTTTCGCAGATCGGGCGCAAGGATTCGGAGGATCCTCGAGAAAAGATTGTCTTTGACAGTGGTGCTGGTGAAGTTAAACATCCAGTTGGCGGTCGCGTGATGCCACCGAAGTTCCTGGGGGGAGAGTTTCCTGATTTGCAAGGGCACGATCGTCGCGAATTGCTTGCCGAATGGTTGGCCTCGCCTGACAATCCCTACTTCGCTCGTAACCTGGCGAACATTGTGTGGGCACATTTCTTCGGGCGTGGAATCATCCATGAAGTTGACGATGTCCGTGTGAGCAATCCGCCAGTGAATGCCGAACTGCTCGATGAGTTGGCTCGGCGGATGACAGAATATAACTATGACTTCAAACGCTTCGTACGCGATATTTGTACCTCGAAAACTTATCAGTTGAGTACCACGACAAACCCGACTAATGAAAGTGACGTGCGCAATTTTTCACATGCGACTCTTCGAAGGATGAGGTCGGAGGTCTTGCTGGACGTGATCAGTCAAGTCACGGACACCAAGAATAAATTCCGCGGTCTTCCCTTGGGGGCTCGCGCGGTGCAAATCGCTGATGGCAATACAAGTACTTATTTCCTGGAAGCATTTGGTCGCGCTTCACGCGAAAGCGTCTGCTCCTGTGAAGTTAAAATGGAGCCAAATCTATCCCAAGCCTTGCATTTACTGAACGGCGACACGGTGAAGAGTAAACTAGAAGACGGCAATGTGGTAGGACGATTGCTGGAAGGGGGAAGTTCGGCAGATGACGTATTGGACGAGTTGTACGTCCGTTGCCTCTGTCGGCATCCTCAAGAAGATGAAACGATTCGGCTGAAAACCTTGCTGGCTCAAGCCGACGACGAAAAAATATTCCTGGAAGACGCTTTTTGGGCGCTGCTAAACTCCCGCGAGTTCCTTTTCAACCACTAGCTCGAAAATTTCAAGTAGGCCAGATTGAGGTCGCGTAAGTCATTGTCGAAACGGCGCGAATGCTTCGCTTAGAAAATAAACATGATGGTCATATTCGGATTCACTACAAGCGACCGAAGTTCCGGCCAGGCACCCTTTTAGCCACGATTACACCGACACCTCGCCAGTCAAGAAGATCTATGACACGCCAATTCGTCATTTATGCTGTTTTGCTCCATGTCTGGTGGCCGTTTTCCGTGGTCGCACAGGAAAAGATTACCTACGACGAGCACGTCAAAGCAGTGTTTCGTCAGAAATGTTCCGCTTGTCACAACCCGGACAAGCGCAGTGGCGACTTGGATTTGACAAACTACACGGGCGTCATGCAAGGAGGTGGATCGGGTGAGGTGGTCGAGCCGGGGGACTCGTCGTCCAGCTACCTGTACATGTTGATCACCCACGAAGAAGAACCGGCGATGCCTCCCGAATCGCCAAAGATTCCCGACGAGATGATTGCCACCGTGCGGGACTGGATTGATGGTGGAGCGCTCGAAAATGCTGCCAGTAAAGCTCATGTGGCCAAGAAGCCTGGTAAATCATTCGTGGCGGCAGCTGCTGGAGAGCGTCCCGCCGAGGTTGCCACTCCGGGGCGACTGAGTAAAGAACCGGTAGTGCAAACCGAACAACGAAATGCGATCACTGCTATCGCGACCAGTCCGTGGGCGCCGTTGGTGGCTGTAGGAGGGCAGCGTCAGGTTCTTTTGTATCAAAGCAAACCAACCGAGCTTCTGGGGGTACTGCCTTTTCAGGAGGGCGAAGTCCATGTACTGAAGTTTTCACAAGATGGTTCGTTGTTGTTGGCCGGCGGAGGGCAAGGTGCTGCAGCTGGACGGACAGTCGTGTGGGATGTGCGCAGCGGAGAACGCGTGCTTCGTGTGGGAGATGAACTGGATACAGTGCTCGCCGCCGATTTGAGCGCTAACCTGCGGCTTGTAGCGATGGGCGGACCGGGACGAGTTGTCCGAGTGCATTCCACCGAAACCGCAAAAGTGAAGTATGAAGTACGGAAGCATACGGATTGGATCCAGGCGCTCGCATTCAGCCCGGATGGAGTCTTGTTGGCTACGGCCGATCGCAATGGCGGCTTGTTTGTTTGGGAAGCTTATAGCGGTCGGGAATACCTCGCGTTGAAGGGACACGGGAGCGCTATCACTGCCTTGTCCTGGCGTAGTGATTCGAACGTACTTGCCTCGTGTAGTGAAGATGGATCGGTGAAACTGTGGGAAATGGAGAACGGCGGCCAGATTAAGAATTGGGGAGCTCATGGCGGTGGTGTGGCATGCGTGGAATTTTCACGTGACGGCCGGCTTGTGACCTGCGGACGTGACCGCGTTGCGAAGTTGTGGGATGCCAATGGAAAAGTGTTGCGTTCGTTTGACGCGTTTCAGGACTTAGCGTTACGCACCACATTTTGTGACGAAACAAACGGTGTGATTGCAGGAGATTGGCGAGGTGAGCTGCGAGTGTGGGACGTGGCGGATGGCAAGCTGTTGGGCCAGCTGGATACCAACCCACCGTTGCTTAGCCAGCGAGTGGTCATTGCCCAGACAGAATTAGCTCGACAGGACCAAGTACTTCAAGAAACGAGTAAGGAGACGCTGTCCGCACGCCAGGCACACGAACAATTGGCCAACAGCATGCAGGATACGGAACAATTGGTAGAGCGGCTGACGACTGAATTGGCAAGTAGCCAGCAAACCGCCACGAACGCTCGTCAAGGAGTCGTACAGGTGACGGCCGTTACGGAAGAGTCGGCTGCCACGATTCAACGGCTGGAACCCGTGGTGCCCAATTTGAATGAGGCGGCGGCGAGAGCAATGGGCGCTGCGGAAGCCGCGCCTGGTGACCAGGAATTGGCAGTGCAGGCGGCCAAAATAGATGAGATTGCCCGAGCACGCAGTGCTCAGCTGACGCAGGCTACGGAGCAGCAGAAGACCGCTTCCATACTCCTTCCTGAAAAACAGAAGGAATTGGCAACGGCAGAGAGTGAGTCTCAACGGCTGACCACGGAACGGGATGCTGCTGTCCAACAGCGCGAGGCCATGCGCGAACCTTTGGCGAAGGCCATGGAGTCTCGAGAAGAGTCAGAACGTTCGTTCAACCAACAACAACAACAACGGAATATGGCGGAGAAACAACTCATTCGCTGGCAGGATGAAGTAGAATTCACGGTTGTTTTGGGTGATTTGCGGGGCCAACGATCTGCTGCATCCGAGGACTGGCTGAATAGCCAAACAGCCCTCGCCGAACAGATGGGCGTGGTACGGGGAGCCGAGCAGGCAGTGCGGGATGCCACAGCGGCCACCGAACAAGCCCGTTTGCATGTCCAACGTTTTCAAAACGAGCTGGCGGAGACCGAAACAGCCTTGGCAAGTCACCAAGAATCCATACAGCAGTTGGGTGCCACGCGAGAATCGAATGTAGACTGGATGAATCGTCAACAGCAGGCCATCGAATTGCTGACGCAAGCTGTCAAATCCTTACAGGATGCTTTGGCACTCAATACGGCAGACGAAGGACTGCAGAGTACTTACGAACAACTCCAGGCAACCTCCGCACAACAATTGCAGCGGTTAAAGGAGCGGCAAACTGAACAGACTCAATTGGCTGAGCAAGTTCAGACGCTCAAAGCAGAAATGCAAGAGCAAGTTCAGCGGATAAAAGAATTCGGAGAGCAGTTGATTACCGCAAACCAGAAGAGTGAGGCTGCCACAGCAAAACTGTCTGAGGTTCAAAACCAATTAGTGCAAACACGCCAGGTGGCTGATCAGATGGCAGACCGTTCCGAACAGCTTCTTAACGCTTTAGACGAAACTCGTCGTCAAGTTCGTATACTGCAGGGGCTGGAAAAGCCCGATTCCGCCACTCAGGTCAGTGCTGGAACTGTCGGAACTACCGATTCGGACGGGTAAAGCGCCCCGTACTCTCCCATGGATATCCTGGCCGACGCTTCTCTTTTGTTGGATGACGAGTAGCGAGCTGGAGTTTTGAGGGCATTGTTTTCTGTCGACAAGAAAAGTTGATTAGTTGACGGTGTGTTGAGTGATCTTTTACCGTGTGGCGCCAAACGGTTGCTGCTGGTGGACAGTTTGCATATCGCTGAAAATGTCTTAGTGCGCAGCGCTGTGAAACCACCTACAGATCAGTATTGAGGTAAGTGGAGAGATAGGTTGGTCGCGAGCAGCACCTGAAGACCGTTGGAATGCCGATTTCCAGTAGCGACGCCGCGAAAGTAAATAGCTGTGGGCGGAAGCTGGCAGAAACCTTCTAGCCTTCTTCTCGTGGAGCCGGATGGATAAAGAGAGCTCGTTTTTGATTAGGCAGTGCGTACTGAAAGCCACATTCCTGAAATAAGCCTTCCGAGGCAGTAATTGCCATCAGCTCGTGGACATTTTCTTTGCGTGCCAATTCCACGCACAATTCTACCAATCGACTTCCGATTCCTTGTCGTTGATGAGAAGTAGCAACAGCAAGTCCCTGGATTTCAGCCAATTTCCGCGAATAGATTTCTACGGCGCAAAAGCCTACCACCCTTTCCCCGTCCATGGCCACGAAAGCAAGTTCCAGCAGTTTGGTAAGTTCTGCGTCCGTGCGAGGCAAAAGTTGCTGCTGCTGGACCATGGGATCCAAGAAGTCGTTGATATGAACAAAATCGGCTTCAACGGCTCGACGATAGTGTAGTTCGGCAGGGCTCGTCATGTGATCTCGTGTGAATGAGGGAGTTCGGCTGGAGGCTCACGTTACGGGATCAATTTACGTAACGTGTTCAGATTAATCGTGTCCAGAGGTTGACCCTTTTCGGTGCCTTTCGGAGTTTCCAGGTACATCGGTATCTTGCGGAACCTGCGGTCGGCGAGCAACCAGCGAAAAGGTTCCAATCCCATGTGGCCTCGTCCGATGTGTTCGTGTCGGTCGACACGTGACCCCAGTTCTCGACGACTGTCGTTGAGATGAAAAGCTCGGACACGTTTTACTCCAATGGTTTGATTTAGTTCACGCATTGTTTTCTTATAGGCTTTTTCTGTGTCCATGCTATATCCTGCGGCAAAAACATGGCAGGTGTCCAAGCAAACGCCTAGCCGTTCTGGCTCCCGCACACCATCTAGCATTCGTGCCAACTGGTCGAATTGCCAACCTAAATTGGTGCCCTGTCCAGCTGTCGTTTCGAGCAGGCACTGTGCCGCAATGCCTTTTAGACTGCGGTGTACTTGGTCGAGGGCCCGGATGACGCGACGGATTCCTTGCGCTTCGCTGCTGTCCACAAACGCGCCTGGGTGAAGGACCACATAAGGGATCCCTAATGCTTCAGCCCGTTCTAATTCGACAATAAATGCCGCGACTGATTTCTTCCAAAGTTCAGGCTTAGGACTTGCCAAATTAATCAGGTAGGAACTGTGAGAGATCGGATGGCCAATGTTGAGTTCTTTCAGCTTGGAGCGAAACTCGTGAATGTCGGTTTCGGTGATTGGCTTGGCACGCCACTGATTGTTGTTCTTTGTGAATATTTGCACACATTCGCAACCGCAGCGATGGGCTTCTTCGACAGCTTTGTAATAACCTCCTGCTATCGACATGTGAGCACCGAGAATTGCCATCGTGGTCTGTTTTGCTCCTGCCTGGTTGGGGCTTGTTGATTGAATCGTAGAGGATGTTGTTTTTACCTGCTATGAGATCACGGCAGCTTTTTGTAAAGGGTGGGGTGGGGACATGGTTGTCCGTCCATCCAGCTGAGACCGTCTTTCACGTTGAACGTAAATAAATTTCATAGATGTTGTTTCGACAGTTGGTGAACTTGGTTGTCATTCTCGAAAGAGCGACTACAATTCTGGTACGTGTGCCTTTACACATCGAAGTCTGCTACTACAGGATGGCCTTGTGTATAGAATAATCCTTGCTTTAGTCATAGTGGTCGTTGGCTTGGTGGCCACGATTGTAGCAATTGTTTTTTTTAGGCGACGACAAGAGGAGGCTCGGCGACGAAACACGCTCCAGGCACAGGAGCAATTTCGACGACAGCGCGAACATCTAGAGGCGAAATTCGTGCAATTGGCTGGAGCGAGTGGGAAACCTCGCGGTCTGGCTTGGGTGCGAGTCGATTTCGAAAACGATGTGCAGTTCGCCCGTGACCGTCATTCTGGTGAGTTGTGTGCCTTGGTGGGAATCACGATTGGTTTCGAAGCGATCGAAGGTGGTGGTATGGAAGATGTTGAAGCGGTGAGTAATTTGCGTGCCGCCACTGCCGTGTTCCTGTTCGTAAACCAGCAGTGGGATACTTTGGGAAGGGCAATTTTTAATCTCGATCCCCAGGCTGCCATTCGGCATTTTGATCACGACATGGAAGTCGTCGAGTAGATCTTGGGTTATCCGAACCAGAGATAGCAGACTGCCGTTACCACGATCGCTCCTACCAGATTTAACAACAGGCCTTCTCGGGCCATGGTGCGGACGGTCAATTCTTGAGTTCCAAAGACGATGGCGTTCGGAGCGGTGGCGACGGGCAACATAAAGGCAAAGCTCGCGCTGATGGTGGCGGGGACCATCAGGATTTTGGGGTCAACATCGGCCGCAAGTGCAGCCGACGCAAGAATAGGAAGCAACAAAGTGGTTGTGGCCGTATTGCTTGTGACCTCGGTCAGGAATGTTACCACCAGGCAGACCATGCCGATCAACAGGATGGGTGGAAAGGTTCCTAACTGACCAAGCGTGTTCCCCAGGATTTCACTCAAACCGGTGCTCACGAATGCCTTGGCAATGGCGATCCCACCACAGAAAAGGATTAAGATGCCCCAAGGTATTTTGATTGCAGTTTTCAAGTCCATGAGTTTCCCGTTAGTTCCGTTGGGGATCAAAAACATGATGGCCACCGCCGTTAGTGCCACCGCAGCATCGTTGGCTTGTGGTAAGTTGATCCACTGGCTCCAGCCACCCCATGGCTCGCGGCGAGTAACCCAGAGAATCGCTGTGAGGACGAAGACTATCATCATTCGAGTTTCCGCAGGGTTCCACCTTCCTACAGGAGGCAAGAGGATTGGCTCGTGTTGATCTAGTTTCCGTGTTAACCAAATGCCTGTGAGAGGAGCCATGATGACGACGACGGGCAAGCTCCACATCATCCAATTCAGAAAGGATGGCTCCATACCTGTATTCGCTTCGAAAACTTGCAGGAATACTAGGTTCGGAGGAGTCCCAATGGGTGTCGTGATGCCACCCAGGCTGGCGGCATAAGCAATACCGAGCAAGAGGCTAGTCCGCAGACGTGAATTGGTCGTATTCTCAACGACGGCCAATGCAATGGGCAACAACATCAGTGTCGCGGCCGCGTTGGAAATCCACATGCTCAGTAATCCGGCTGCTGCCATGAAGCCAAATACTAATCGTCGACCGCTGGCACTCCCGAACACCGTTACCATCCTGAGTGCCAATCGTCGATGGGCTCCACTACGTTCCATGCCGGCCGAGAGGATGAAGCCTCCTAACAAGAGTAGGATGACCTTGTTCGTCATCACCTGTCCTACGGCTAGAGGTGTTAACACACCGACGCAGGGAAAGACAAACAAGGGAATCAACGCCGTGATGGAAATCGGAATCGGTTCGAAAATCCACCAGGACGCACAGAGCACTGTCATGGCGACCGTCCATGTGACGGCCGTGGAAGAGTTTCCCATGACGGTACATCCGGCAACCGCCACGGCCAACAGAGGTCCCAATACAAGTGCCCAACGTTTCATGTGGTTGGCTATCAGTTCCGTTTTAACAAGAACACACGCCCTGATTCGATAGCTTTCATGTGAATTCTGGCTTGTCCATTGTCAACATCCGTTGCGTAGGATGTGAGGCCATCTTCGGTGACTTCGTATCCTTGTACCGATGACAGGAAGCTGGGCAGTTGGACCGTGATCGTGACGTTTTGTGCTGGATCAATGTCTGGCGGACCTGGCTTGCTGGCTTGAATATGATGTGCTGCTGTGACGATGATAGTATCGGGGCCTGCCAGGAGAGCGCTGGCCCAGACACGTTCTTTGGGCCAAGATTCTTCGACCGTGCCGTCACTTCGAGCGACGCCCGACAACACCTGGCCGGCGTCTGTGGAAGCCAGATCGACGGGGGTTGCCAGCAACAGTTCGTCTTCGACATGTTCAATCAAGCGGTTCATGTTGGCAATTTCCCGCCTACAAGGTTCGTCCGCTTGCCAGCCACCAGCATTCGCAACATAGACCCAGCTGGTCAGGCCCTTCATGCCGGTACCAAGGGCTTGCACAATGTTCTGGCGGTATTCGGCCGGAGTCGGGCCTCGTGTTGCACTTGCCGGTACACCTGGGCCTTGTTTCCAACCAAAGGCTTCCATACAGCCATACATGCGATTAGGTGCACCACATTGCCGTGCAACGTTTAAGCTTTCACGCACGTACGCATGGTCGACCCCGTAGTAGGTGACCGGATAGGGATCGAAGCTCGATACGTCGGCGACTTGCCCGTAAACGCCCCAGTTGAGGGGGCGTGTTGTCCCGTTCATGATGATCCACGATGCGGCGTCAGGTGCAAAACGTTCGATGGCGGTCTGCCAGCCGGTGCGGCTGAGCTTTCGCGCAATGGATCCTAACCCTTTGGCATGGCCACCACCGCGATTGTCGTGAGCATCCGGCTCGTCAGGACCAAGCACAAAGGCTAATCGTTCGTGCACTTGAAACGGGCCATGTGCTGTCGTCAAGATGTCGTATTTTTCGCATTCTTCCAGGCCTCGGATGTGCCACATACCGAGATTCATATTCATTTCGGCACACAGTTCACTAGGTACGTGAATAGAACTTCGTGGGTAGAAAAAGTTCATCACGCGAAACTGAGCGGCGACGGTTTGATCGTCGTCGGTATGTACGCTCACCACGTGATAGGCGCCTCGTTCCGCAGGCTTGTCCAATTTGGCAACCAACAAAGACACGTTCCCTGGAAAATCTGCGCCATAGACGGCGGTATTCTTCCACGAGGTGCCGTCAATCGACAAGCCGGTGACTCTACCCAAGGGAAGGTCATTGACTCGACGGACATAGACGTACAGTTTCTGCATCGAAGCATCCGTAGTCACGTAGTCAACGACGGCTGCCGGTTCGTCATATGGTATCTTGGTTTCGATGTCCTGGGAGTTTGCGACTGGGATGTGCAACGTGGCCGCATTACCCGCTGGCCGTCTGCGGAAGCGGATATACACCTGGGCACAACGACCAGGCTGGACCAGGCGCGGACGCACCCGATACCACACGACACCACGGGCATCCCATTCGCTGGTGCGAAAGTCAACATAGTGGTCTTCTACAGGAACACCGTTCAGTTGAATGCTGTCGCCGATACGAACGGGCACTGGACTGTCGTTGTGTAGCACGACACGGACTGCTCCAAAATCCTTGTGCTCTGAGTACATTTTTTGTAGATAGCGCAGGTTGAGGCCGACTTCCTGAGTCTTGTGACGTCCTTCTACGGCTTGCGAATCTATGGGGGGAGAAGGATCGGGCATATAATACGCGCTGAGCAGTTTCAAGGACCCTCCCGTTGCTAAGGCGGGTCGGGTTGTCCAAGTGGGTTGCCCGTCGCCAGCGATGGTAATGCGTCGGAGGTGAACCACTTGTTTGTCCGCTCCGAACATTTTCAGCTCATGAATCCCAGCAGGATGTGGGCCGGGAATCGCTACGTAGAAGGATTTGTCCTGGTCGAAAAACTCGGCGGCATCGAATTGCCCGATTTCCTTTCCATCCCAGGTAACGCTGAACTGTCGTGTCGAATCCTTTGTTGCCCGTACTGTGATGCGTGCTAACAAATGATTGCTAGACGTTTCAGTACGTACGAACGTGGCTAATGCGAGTGGATGGCGTGAGTGACTGGCCAGTTGCCGACGAAGTGAAATAACATCGGAAAGTGTCTGAGTTTCGAATTCTGACGGATAATCCCACTCGGTGGCCGGGCGCAACCAGCCGTCCATGTCTTCGTAATAGTGAGGAGCGCGATGTTCCGGTGGATCGGCGACATCCAACGATGCGTTTTTCCAGTTGGAAATGGATCGTAATTCTCCCCATAAACGGCGTGCTGCGACCTGAGGGTCGGTAATCGTCTGAGAATTTTCGCTACTAGTCAGCAAGACTTTGATCTGTTGGATGGCACTCGATTTGTTCGTTGGCAATCCCGCAAAATTGATTAAGTCCAGCTTAAGCCAAAATTCGGTGTGCGTTGCCAATGCCTCCAACAGGTGTTCGGGAACAGTTAGAATGCCAGCCTGCCCACCGTGGCGATCCGCGGGAAACGCGTTGCTTTGCATGGCGACTTGCCAATCTAATCCATTGTGTGAAACGTAGAGTGTGTTGATGCCGCCGTGGTTTCGGCTGTTGGCCCACTGCTGCACTTGTACGTCGATTTTTCCGACATCATTGGTCCCATGAAACCGATAGATCAACGACCAACTTTGTGGTCCATGATTGGTGATAGAACCTGGAGACCAGCATTCGGAACGGAAGCCTGTCACAAACGCTTCTTGTAAGAACTTAGGAGTTTGGAAATCTTCGATGAATTCAAAGGAACCAGTTTTGTCTGGCGCGATGGCGATGCCTGTGTTGGCTGCCCAGACGGTTGGTGCAAAAAGTGGGGCCAATGCGAGGCACCCCACCAACACCCAGATTGGTTTGTGAATCATCTGCATCCTATCAATGGTTGTCATGTATTTTCTCTATCGAATGGTCTTTGGCGAATAGTCTTTGAGGGTTTTTGCCGATTCGTCGAAATCACAGAGCATCACACATATACAGAGGATAACCAGTCGTCGGTTGGCTAACAACGTTACTCATTCGACAATCCAAGGTGAAAACCGTGACTTGTCAGATGTTTTATGAGACGTGTGGCGAAATGTGTACAAATTGATGCGCCGAATTTGACCTTATCTCTAGTTCTATGAAATAATGGAAGAATCGTTCTCCAGCGAAGTACCATGACCGATCTGAAAGGGAACAGGACCAGGTGAAGGGTGCCATTCTGCGAGTTGTTGACGCGGCAAAGCGATTGGGTCGCACGGTTCGGTTGGTTGGCGTGCGAGCTGGGATTCCGAAGAATCTCCCGGTTCGTTTCTTAGAGTTTGCCCTAGCGTGGTTGTCCCCGGGAAAGTGTCTCCCAGGACTGAATTCGATATTCGTGTTTTTCTCGCGCACGCATCGAGGCACGAACCATCGCAACATTAACAAGGCCAGCGAGGGATCAAGTCGACAGCTGTTTTTGTCCCGCTTGTACGGCGAGCTACGACATCATATGACGTCGGGCGATCGTGCTTGGACAGGTGTGCTTCGTCCGGCAGTGGAGTACCTTGAACCTCGCTATGTGCTGACTCCTTTCACAGAACTTGCCGTCAATTTGGGAGCGGCAAATGGAGTTGCTTGGGGAGATTTTAACAACGATGGTTGGTCGGATCTTTATACGAGCTGGAATGACGGCGTTCAGGATTTCTCGAGTATTGTATTGCGCAACAATGACGGCGTTTTGTCCATGCAACAACAGCTTCTGTCGAATGGCAATCTCGCCGGACCTGGCGTTTGGGGCGATTACAATAACGACGGATTTTTGGACATCTTTACGTTTGGAACTTACGCGCTGTTTCGCAATGACGCGGGTACTAGTTTCACGGATGTTAGTCATCTTCTTCCCTCTTTGCCGATGGTGAATACACAGGGGGCGACCTGGGGTGACTTTAATGGTGACAGTTATCTGGATCTCTATATTGGCGCTCATGAGAACCCGAATTACGAACCCGACGTGATGCTCCTCAACCACGAGGGCAACGGATTCACGATTGCATTTCAGGAAGCATCAGGGATTTCTCCAGGGCGAGGTACCACGGCAGCTGATTTTGATGAGGACGGCGATCTCGACGTGTATGTGTCTAACTATCGTCTTGAGCCGAATGATCTTTGGGAAAACGATGGCTTAGGTAATTTTTCCAATGGAGCGTTTGACAAAGGTGTGGCAGGAGACGCAGGCGGCGATTATTCCTACGGACACACCATTGGATCGGCTTGGGGTGACTTGGACAACGATGGTCACTTCGATCTATTTGTTGGTAATTTTCGTCACCCCTGGGGTGATGGTTCCCAGGACTATTCAAAGTTCCTGCGAAACCGAGGTCCAACGCACGGATACGATTTTGAACTGCGAAACGAATTGGATGGTGGGGATTGGCAGGAAGGCTATGCGGCACCGGCATTTGGTGACCACGATAATGATGGTGATTTGGATTTCTTCTTTACGGCAGCTCCTCCCAACCCCGGAGACAGAGGGCGACTGTACCGAAATGATGGTAACTGGCAGTTTACAAACGACACCTCGAACTCGGGTGACCTGGCATCGGTTGGCAATAGCTACCAAAACGGATGGGGTGACTTGGACAACGACGGTGATTTGGATTTGGTGACAGGCGCTCGTATTTTCCGCAACGATTCGTCGAATAACAACAACTGGCTGAAATTGAAGCTGGTGGGAGACGGCGAGCAGGTCAATACGACAGCCATTGGTGCACAAGTTCGCGCTAGTTACGGTGGTGCCATGGCTTCTCGGCAGGTCGAAGGGGGTACCGGACAAGGCAGCCAGAATGATCTCACCCTGCACTTTGGATTGGGAAACTACAGTGGTAACGTTTCGCTGGAGATTACCTGGCCTGACGGAACGGTTCGAAATGTGAATGTGACGGCAAATCAGTACCACACCATTTTAATGAATGAAGGCCCCAGCGTTCCCACGGACCTGGTCGCCAACCAACTGGGAACCACGAGCGCTAACCTGTCATGGGCAACGGAGACACCCTCATCTATGAGGTGCAGTACCGTAAAGATGATTTGTCCGATTCGTGGAGCAATACGATATCCTACAGTCTCCCCGCACAGCCTCTCGTGGTTCCCGTTGCGGCCACCGCCTCCACCGGATCACAGTCGGGCCTATGGGGTATTGAGAATATCATCATTGAACAGCCTAGTACATTTGATGTGTCGAACGGTACGAGCGGGAATCCGGATCATGATGCGGATCCGGACAACGACACTGGTCTAGGGCTCATTGGGTACACCGGAGGAGTTAGGATGTCCTCGGTAGCAGTACCGGAGAACAGCGCCGGCATCCCGTCTTCGCCTCTGCTGTATAACT
Source organism: Pirellulaceae bacterium (assembly GCA_022448645.1). The sequence goes on along the minus strand of JAKVBZ010000081.1, from coordinate 2,374 downwards.
TTCAGGATCCGTCACAGGCATATTACACAGGCCACGTTGAGCGAAAACCTTATTCAATGTGGCTGGGTGGCGTTGGCCAAGTAAATGACCAGTGGATTGAAATCGAGTTAGCAGAGGTTACGGAATTGGAGCAGTTATGGATCTGGAACTGGAACGACTTGCCAGAAGTGGGGCGACAAGCTAACAGTTTTGAGATCCAGGTGTCGACGGTGACGACGACACCGGGGCAATTGGGCAATGTTACCTGGGACACTACGTTTGCTAACGACTTTTCGGAAACGACAGGCGGTGGAGTTCCAGATCGACCTGTGGACTTTGTTCAGACTTTTCCTGAGGGAACGTTTTCACGTTACATCCGAATCAACGATATTGACCATCTGGGACCGGCTTCCGGAGGGGATAATTATCTTGGACTAGGACCAGTTTTCGTTTTTGAGGCTTCTGCAGGTCCTTTGTTGGAATTGACCGGCTTGGAACCCGATACAACGTTTCGAGCCCGCATTCGGGCTAACGACGGTGACATGACTAGCAACTGGTTAGAAGTAGACAAATTCTTTACGACGTTGCCTGCATCCAGCGAAAGTCCAATTGGCGAAGTGGGACAGATTACTCATTTGACTCACCAGACCCAAACAGTGATGCTCAGCCGCACTTACAATACCCCCGTTGTCTTTGCTCAATCTCCATCGGACAACGGAAAAACGGCCGTCGCCGTTCGTGTGAAAGATGTGCTGTCAGACCGCTTCAGCGTATTTTTAGAAGAACCGTCCAACGAAGATGGAATTCACGCTGCGGAGACCATTACGTATGTGGTGCTCGAATCCGGAGAGCATAGTTTGCTCGACGGCACACGCCTGGAAGTTGGCACGGTCTTGACGAATGCCACCGTGGGAAAGTTGGTTCCGTCGCAATGGGAGACGGTCAGTTTTGCGACGTCATTTCCGGACACCCCTGTACTGTTGAGTCAGATTCAGACGAATGCAGGTATCGACTATTTGCAAGTGCGACAAAACCAAATCACGCCGTCAGGTGCTGAACTGGCACTCGAACAACAAGAGAATATCAGTGCTCCGTACCCGACGACTGAGCGGATCGGCTATTTGGCGATCGAGCAAGGTGTCAGTCGTTGGAACGGTTTGCCGTTTGAGGCCAACAATACGGCGATGGCGGTCACGCAAGCAGATTACTCACAATCGTTTTTGGGTAATTATGCTTCCCCGCCCAGACTGTTGTCGTCACTTTCCAGTTACGGTGGGAAAGACAGTGCACATGTTAGATACAAAACGCTTTCTGCTTCTGGAGTCGCATTTCGTGTGGGAGAAGATCAAACGGCGGATGCCGAACAGACCCACGGGGCCGAGACGGTGGCCTATCTGGCCATTGGCGGTACGGGCACGTTAACCGCAGCGTTGCCGCAAGTGACAGTTGGCGAAACAGGGAAAATCACCAATTTGACTCACGTTGAGCAGACCGTCATCTTGGAAAATAGCTATTCCAATCCTGTGGTGTTCGCCCAGTCACTCAGTTACAACGGAACCGACCCGGCCTTGGTCAGGGTCAAGAACGTGCAGTCGGATCGATTCACGGCATACATTACCGAGCCTTCGAATGAAAATGGAATGCATGGCGTTGGAGAAGAAATGAGTTACGTTGTGTTAGAGTCTGGTAAGCACACTCTCAGCGACGGTCGAAGATTAGAAGTTGGCAGGGTAACGACGGCAGCCACCGTCGGACAGTTGCTCAACAACCAATGGGAGACGGTCGGCTTTTCGACGAACTTCAGTGTTGCTCCAGCCGTGTTCAGCCAGATTCAAACGGCCGTGGGAGAGGCTTATCTGCAGACTCGACAATCCAATGTCACGGCTTCAGCGGTAGACATTGCTCTGGAGCAAGAAGAAGCCGCGACGGGTGTGCATGGGAGCGAGACCATCGGCTATCTCGCCGTGGAATCAGGGTCGGGAGCCTGGAATCACTTGTTGTTCGAGGTCTCACATACAGCGAATGTCGTCAGCGATCAATGGTTTGACCAGGACTTTGGTGTCGCGTTCGGTAAGGCACCGAACTTACTGTCTTCGCTGACGACCTATTCCGATGCTGATGCTGCTCATGTTCGTTACGGTAGTCTTGATCGAAACAGCGTTCGTCTGCGTGTCGAAGAGGATACCTCCACGGACACGGAGGTCGTTCATGGTGCCGAAACGATCGCGTATCTTGCGATCGGGGGGGATGGGACTTTGGCGGTAGCCCCGCCTGTAAATCCGCCGCGAGTGACTGAGGTAGAGCGAGACGATGGGCAACAAACTTTCCATACACTGGAAAAATTGACGTTCACATTTGATCAAGATGTGTTTGTCGATGTTAACGATTTGACGCT
>JAKVBZ010000080.1 GCA_022448645.1 Pirellulaceae bacterium | reverse complement strand
CCAAAGACACGACCCGGTAGGCGATACGGTCAGCGAGATATTCCCTACCGAACCATCGTCCAGGCATTGTTGTTGTTACTTTATCCAAATCCAACCATCTCTCGAAAGATGGATTTGAGCAGGAGAAAAATCTTGGGAAAGACACATGTCGCGTTGTTGCTGGCCTTGATGTTCGGTTCTTTAAGGTCGGCGGTCGGCAGTCCGGAAGTTATCGTAGACGTTCTGTCCGAGCCGGGATGGGTTGCGGTCCAAGCCAATTGTGCGGAAATGCTGCCGCTGCCAGTTGGTTCCTCCGTCGAAGTCCGCATCCTGGACAAGCAAGGAATCAAAACGGTTGCGCGAAAAGTAGAGCAAATTCAACAGCAGGTGACTGTACTTAACGTCGTGGTTAATGCGGTGCCCTTGCAGCCTGGTGACTATCGGGCGCGCACGGTCATCCTCTCAGCCGATGGTAGTCCGATTGGCGAACCGGTCGAGAAGCCGGTCGCGTGGCCTGGCCAAGCCGATGAATTCAAGGGGGTCAAGATACTGAATAATGTTGTCTGGGAACTTTTGAATCTTGAACAAACGGTCATCGACGGTGCCAAGACCTACAGGTTCAAGAGTCCGAAGAGACGCTGGGTCTATGTGGCGGTAACGGCACAAGCAACAGGTGGTGGAATGCGCATGTCTCTGGGCCAATACAAGGATATCATTTCCTTAGAAAAGGGAGAGAAAGCGACCAAGGAATCAATGCGTGTTCTGCCCGCAGGCAATCATGAGTTGACGGTGAGTGCTGCCGGAGACTGTCAGATAGAAAGGCTCGTTATTCGGTCCATCCCGGAGATCCTCTTGCATGAATACGGAAATGTACAAACATTTAACGCCGATTTGGGGATGTCTGAACTCGAATTCTACGACAAATATGTTGTGAACCATGTCAATGTGTTCATTACAGCCCCCGACTTACTGGCCGAAGACCACCCATATTTCCCGAAGTTTAAAAAATGGAAGCGACGTGGAGGAAAAGTTTTGGTCGGCTATCCAGCTAAAGGTACTCCGGATATCGGGCAGGAACGGTTTTCTGCCGAGCAAGCCTATGAGTATCTATCGACCAGGCAAGCGATCACCAAGTCCATAGTTGACGGGTTGATCTTAGATGAGTTCGTTGGGTATGACGACCCTTCCTACAGCCACTATGCAAAGGCGATACGTCAACTCAGCGATGGTCCAAAGTTCAAGAACAAGCCCTTTTACGCTTATGTGGCCACACTTCATTCTTCCAAACATGGCAGGGCGCTTGTGAAGAGCATCATGGATGCCGGCGGAGTGATGGCATGGGAGCGTTATCTGTCGACAAAGTGGGATAAGTATCTTCCCCAGCCGAGTGATGTTGCGGCGCGTAATTATTTGCAAACGGAATATGGTCTCGTGCAGGGAGCGCGTTATTATCGCGAACGGTGTCCAGGCTCGATGGAACAAATGGCAATCTGTTTCGGTATTTTTTCAGTTCCTGGCGGCGAAACGTTGCGCACGACCCCCTATGTGAACTACAAAGCTTGGCTCGATATGCAGTTTAACGTGGTTGCAAACAATCCGATGTTCTGGGGAACCTATGGACTGATGGGATATCACAGTGACTATACAGACGAGGAGATCCTTCGTTGGACTTGTCATCTCTTTCGCCACTATGGCATCGAAGGCAGCACCGAGCCAGCCACAAACGATCCGTACATTTCTCCGCATCTGGTGAACGGCGATTTTGGTGACGGGGTAAAGGGTTGGAAGATTATCCCTGCAAAGCAGGGAAGTATCCACACGGCTAGCATGCCCGGCCTCAGTGAGATTCAAAAACGTGTCAAAACTTCAGAGGGTGATACCGGTTTAGTTATGACCAGAAGCGAAAACAAACCGAATAGAATCACCCAGGAAATCAGGGATCTTCAACCCGGTAGATTGTACACTTTTCGAATGATGAGTTGCGATTACGAAGACGTGTCAAAGAGAGTGAAGCAGGCCGTCAGCATCCAGTTGGAAAACGTCACCGTGATCCCCGACAAGTCTTTCACGGCAATCATCCCTTCCGCGTCCTATGTTGACATAAAAACAAACGACACTTGGCTGAACTACTACTCGTATCAGTTTCGCGCCAATGGCCAATCAGCTCGTGTCACAGTCACCGACTGGTCAAGCGAACAGGGACCGGGTGGACCGATAGGGCAGCAACTGATGTTCAATTTTCTTCAGGTGCAACCTTACTATGCGCCGGAAGCGGACTGAGGATGTTTCGCCGATGAGACGGATAGCTGATAGGAATTCCTGTCAGCAGGGTGTGGAGTGATGGTGCCGGAATTCGCTAGGATCGACACCACAGCTCTTCGCCGGGATGCTCCCAGCATTCGTCCCGAGAAACTAATACCAGTTCTCTGCCAGGAGCTCAGCTGATGAAATTCAGGAGATACCGTCTTGACAACGAATTCGGAATTTACATCGGTAGACTTCATTCGGCGAGTTTCAAGGGCCTTGTTCTGAATCTGTTGCCAAGGCGTGACCGGAAAATCAAGCTCTGACTGACCGAGTTGTTCATGTGGTGGTGATAGTGGCCAGGCACGGTTTATCATTCCCATTTCGCGCAGTCGATGGTAACGCCGTTCGCGCAATACAGCATATCCGTCATCATAGATGTCTTGATATTTCTGGATATATTCGGGCAAGGCATGCAACGGAAAGTGGGGAGCGGTATAACCGACGTAGACGAAGAACGGCGCCTCCGTCGTAGCGAATCGCGTGATTTGCTCGATGGCGTGGGCAGTAAGCTGGTCGGTCATGTAGAAGTCGTCCGGAAACTTCGTCACTTCCTGGCCGTTGCCGGAACGATTCTTCCTCTTTGGTGATTTGCTGTTCATGACGGTGGTATGGTTCGGCGTGGCGGTTCACATTGGCTTTTTGCGTGGCAGGAAAGCTTACCGTAGAGGTGTTGTGCATGTTAGACTGCAACCAAGTCGTTGAATGTGTCCGTTCAGAAGAGACGTGTCTACAGGAAATTCAGGGTTCAGTCTAAAAGTAAGTTTGCCAAGATCAAGAATGTTCCGAATCGTTGGGTGTTCCCTACGCGGAAATGGCAGCCGGCTGGAGAGATTTGTATGTACCATGGTGAGAAAGAGAGACGACGATCCGGCAGGAAAGATGCACTGCATGGAATGGTTGCCCCGGTTGATTCAGCGATGCCAAATGGCAACGATCTGGCGGTCCTCACTGACTTTTCGTTTGTCGGGCGAGATGGACTCGAGCAGCACGGTTGCGTTTTCAATAGTGAACGGAAAAATGGCCTAAAAGGATTCCCAAGATGAAGGCATATAGTTGTTTGCTGGTTTTTCTGCTGCCCGTTTTGGTTACCGCTGCTGATCGTCCGCCGAATATCGTCGTGCTGTTTGCCGATGATTTGGGATACGGCGAACTCGGTTGTCAGGGTAATTCAGAAATTCCGACGCCTTACATTGATTCGATTGCTCGAAACGGCGTGCGCTTCACGGCCGGTTATGTGGCTGGACCGAACTGTAGTCCTTCACGAGCTGGTCTGCTGACGGGGCGTACCCCGACACGTTTTGGCTACGAATTTAATCCCATCGGAGAAAAGAACGAAGAACCAGGCTACGGTTTGCCTACGGAGGAAATCACGATCGCGGAAACGCTTCGCGCCGCTGGTTACACAACTGGGCTCATTGGGAAGTGGCATCAAGGTGGGACGGCGCCGTATCATCCGTTTCGTCATGGCTTTGACGAATTCTTCGGTTTCACTCACGAAGGTCATTATTTTGTTCCTCCGCCATGGAAAGGTGTGACGACCATGCTGCGTCGTGAAACGCTACCGGGCGGGATCAAAGGTCGATGGATTGGACAGAAAGGACTGGTCTACACGGACCATATGGGTTACGACGAACCCGATTACGATGCCAACAATCCGATTGTTCGAGGTGGACAGCCGGTAGTAGAAACGGAATATCTCACCGATGCCCTCACGCGAGAGGCGGTGGATTTTATCGATCGACATGACGATAAGCCTTTTTTTCTTTATCTCGCTTACAACGCTGTCCATAGCCCCCTGCAGGGAGCGGATGCGTACATGCAAAGGTTTCCTCACATCGAAGACATTCACCGTCGGATTTTCGCTGCGATGTTGTCTAATATGGATGACAGCGTTGGCGCTGTGCTGGCCCAATTGCGTGAATCAGGGCTTGAAGAGAATACGCTCGTGTTTTTTCTGAGTGATAACGGTGGACCAACTCGGGAACTCACGTCATCCAACCTGCCCTTGCGCGGCGGAAAAAGCCAGATGTATGAAGGCGGCATTCGAGTCCCTTATATGGTGCAATGGAAGGGAAAGTTGCCGTCCGGCAAAGTGTATGAACAGCCGGTTAGCTCGATGGATATCTTCGCCACGGCGTCTGCCGTCGCCGGAACGGAGACGCCAAAACAGGTAGAAGGTGTCGACTTAATACCTTTCCTGAACGGTAAGAAGACGGGACGTCCGCATGAGACACTTTTCTGGCGACAGGGTAAAAAAACGGCAATTCGTCACGGCGACTGGAAACTCGTACGTATGGACAAACAGCTCAGTTCAGGTGATTTCCATTGGCAACTTTATGATCTGGCAAGCGACGTTTCTGAAGAAATGGATCGTGCAGCGACTCATCCGACAAAACTGGCCGAACTGGTTTCACTTTGGCATAAGATCAACGGCGAGATGAGCGAGCCTCTCTTCTGAGATACCCCGTCGACGACGCCTATTCGTGAGTGCTGACGGAAGCGTGGAATGATTGCTATCCGACGGTGTCTTGTAGGAAGCTTGGTTCCTCTAATCGAGTGCTTGGAAGATTGTTTCAGATACCGAGAATGCGGTCCCGTGGCGCATCCCTTGGGGAATTCTAAGTTGTTCGGAAACGTCTTCCCACTCTTGGAAGTTTCTGGTTCGCATGGCGCCATATCGATGTTGTTGGTAACAGTCGTAATAGACGTACCACAAGTCGCCCACTTGAAGAATGGTTGGGCCTTCTACCCAGAGACCCTGGGGGGTAAATGGCGTGGTCGGGTTTTCCCAGGGGCCGGTTACCTTGTCGCAGATTAAGAGGTGCAGGCTTTTTGCAGGCGGATAACGGGTTTCATCTTTCGTGACCATGACGTATTGGTCGTGAAAGCGAGTGATGGTGGAATCAATCACGTTAAAGCCAGGATTGTAGAAAAGTCGGGTTGGTGAGTAGCTCTTAAAATCCTTGGTGGTGGTGCAGTACATGCGGTGGTTCCACCCTGCATCCGCAAATTTAGCCGTTTCCGTGAAGCGGTCAGAAATGGTGGTTGCCCAATAGATTACGAATTGTTCGCCATTGGGGTCCCAAGTGATTTCGGGAGCCCAGCAGTTGCGTGCGTTGGGCTCATGTTCCATCACAGGGATAAATTTCTGTTCCGACCAATGAATCAAATCTGTGGAATGAGCAATGCCGATGCCCTTGTCGGTCCAGCTGGTTGTCCAAACCATATGGAAGGCGTGATCTGGCCCCTGAATGATGCAGGGGTCGCGCATGAGTCTACCTCCTACGGTTGGTTTCAGGAACGACTTGTCGTTCTTGAGCGCGGTCCAATGCAGCCCGTCACGACTGAAGGCAAGATGAAGACCATCCTCACCGTTTCCTCGGAACGATGTAAAGATGTGCACGAACCGCTCGGCCTGTGCTTGGTTTTGCAAACCAAGATAAGTAAAACTGGCAAGCCAGCACGTGTACGCCAAAACTCGTAACATAGATAGGTTTCTATGGATGTTGATCAAAGGCAGAATCTGTTTTAGGAAACGAAGCCTGATGCGAAGCGTGGTTGTTCGGTGTCAGCTGTCACTGTCGATCGCTGCAACCATCTTTTCTAATCGTTGCAAACGCTCTTGCACGTTCTGTAGCTTATCGAGAATCAAGGCATGGACATAGACTGCGTCCATACCGACAGGACTTTCCGCTGATTTAATCTGATCGATGATCGACTGTAGCTCTTCTTTTGGTTTCATGGGAGATGTCATCCAGGCTAAGGCTTACTAACCATGGTGTGTGACCGGCACGGACCGTACGACACGCAAGAATCGTTTTTGTTGATGGAGTCATTCATAGCTCAATCAGAGGCTTTCCTTGCCGTGTACGGACTCATCCCGAACCATGATGAAACACCATACAAATGTAAGCTTTTGTCACCTCTGGCGGTACCATCGAAGTTGCGATCTCTGTGCGCTGGCGAACCAAAAGGGGTGTTTAGATGGAAGACGTTGGAATTCCGCTGGGCTATAATAATCGACTGGAAAATCACGCCTCCGCAGCAAATCATAGGAGCAATTGGTATGCGGGCTGCCTGGTATTTCGGCGCTAGAATCTGTTGCTGCTGGATGGTCTTTTCGTGGTCTGCACTGGTACAGGGTGTCCCAGGCCGATCGGAAGAAATGCCGCTGCCACAGGTATTGGATGGGTTTCGAATCGAATTGGTTGCCCAAGAGCCTTTGGTCCACAATCCGTGCGCCATGGCTTTTGACGTCCGTGGACGAATGTGCATTGGTATGGGGCCTCAGTATCGCCGTCCAACACCGGACACGCCGGGTGACAGTGTCTGGATGGTGACCGATACCAATGGTGACGGGCAACTCGATCACAAACACCAGTTTGCGTCCGGCTTCAATTGTATTCAGAGTATTGCGTGGCACGGAGACGATTTGTGGGTTGCCAACGCTCCAGACCTTACTTTGGTGCGAGACACGGACGGAGATAACGTCGCAGATGAGTACGTTCGCATTTATACCGACCTGGGCAACCTGGAGCACGGGCTACATGGTTTGAATTGGGGGCCCGACGGTCGGTTGTACATGTCAAAGGGTAATTCCAAAGGTCTCACCCAACCCGGTCGTATGGCTCCAGCAGCTTTCCGTGAATTATGGGGAGTGACAGCGCCAGCGGGTTCTCCGGACATACCAGCACCTAAAAGTTTCACTGCGGAGACATATCAGAGGGTTTATCAGGATCCAGCCGACGATTGGGGGGCGGAAGGTGGCGTCTTGGTGTGTGACGACATGGGGGAAAACTTGGAAATTATTTCCCGAGGATTTCGCAACCCGTGGGATTTGGCACATGACGACCAGTTCAACTGGCAGAGTACTGACAATGATCAGGATGATGGCGATCGCGTGTTCATGCCTTTTCGCGGTGCCCACTTTGGGTGGGGGCATCCCTGGAGTGCTCACTGGACTGGCCGTGGTCACTTGCCGACGGCACCGATTACGGGTCCCGTATTTCATGGGTCTGGTACTGGTTTGACGTTTTATTTGGCGGACCAATTCCCTGTGTCCTACCGTGGCTGCTGGTTTTTTAACGATTGGCTTCGCAAGACAACCTTCATGTACCGGCCCGAATGGGAAGGGGCGCTGATTCAACCTAAGGGAGGGGCTTGGACTGAGTTTGTGACGGGAGGAGACGCCTTGTACCGGCCCACTGATATTGAAGTTGGGCCTGACGGTGGATTGTATATCTTTGGCTGGGGAAAGGCATACGGTGTCGTCTGGAATGAAGAGCAAGAACAGGCGAATGAAGGACGTGTCTTTCGAGTGACCTGGAAAGGTGGCTCACAGGATGCCTTGAGCCCATTGGATTGGACGCGACCATTGAACGAATGGTCGACAGAGGAGCTTGTCGATGGGTTTGCTTCCCCGATCCCAGCTCGCCGTGTCGCGGCACAATTAGAACTGCTTAAACGTGCGTCCTCCAGTCATTCGTTGATTGAAGTGGTCTTGCAAAAGATCAACGGCACTACGAAACACGTTGCGACACCAAATCGACGAATCGAGACATGGTTGGTGTGGACCTTGGGGCAAATGTCGCATGATGGTAAAGAATTGCTGCCGTTGACCGCAGGAGATAATCAAAATTGCCGCATTCAAGCCACACGAGCGCTGGGCGACGGTGTTCGCCGCGGTGATTTTGAGATCGGCCTTCTCGTCAACACGATCGTGAATGGTCTCGATCATTCTGCAGCACGTGTTCGCTTTGCCGTACTCCAAACGATCCATCCCGCTTGGTGGCACGTAGCCAGTAATGAAGAGAAGCTCGTCGTCCGAAAGCACTTGTTGGCACAGGCGTCTGAGGAGACGGATCGTGTTTGTTTCTACAATATTTGGCAGCGTATGCGGGAGGTGTTGCCGTTGTCTGACCGATATTTGCTGTTGGAAGATTCGCGACCTGGTGTGCGACTCGCTGCTTTGTTGTCGTTGGCCGAAGATCGAGATGTGCCCGAAGCGGGTGTCGAAAAAATGCTTGCTGACGTGGATGATCGAGTTCGCGAAGTTGCCGGCTTGTGGATTGCCAAGCGGGGTGGAAATTCACTCATGAGTTTCAGCGAACCCGCTGGAGATTTTGATGGCTTTTTGGAGATCAAAATCGCACCTGGTATCAAACCGGCCACCATGTACTACACGACCGATGGATCGACACCTACGAGGAATTCACCGGTTTGGAAGGGCGGGTTGACGGTCGATCGCACGATGACACTGCGAGTGGCGCTGTACAGTCGAGACCAGCAGATCGGTCCTGTGGCGGAAATGCACTATCGTCTACGGAGTCCGGTCGAAACTTCCATCCGTACCGGGTTGCTTGACATTCGAGCTGAGTCGGACGAAACGTATGTAGCGGTGTACCAAGGACTCGTCGAAGGTGCACGTGTCTATTCTGATCGACCCTATCATTTTGAGAGGATCCCCAAGGTCCTGGCAGGTTTTACGACGATTCGCTGTGCTAATAACGACTCCGAGTCACGAGGACAGGAATTCCTGCGTTTTGAAAGCGTGGTGCCGATTACTGTCTACTTGGGGTATGACTTGCGTGTTTCTCAACGCCCGAATTGGCTTGATGGTTTCATGAGAACCCCGTTGCGGATCAAGACCAACGACACAGAATTCGAAGTATACCGCCGCGATTATGCCGCCGGTGTGGTGACGTTGGGCGGCAATGCCACCGTGCAGGCAAATGTTGGGAAGTCCAATTATATCGTCGCTATTGAACAACACGGATTACAGCCCAAGGAGGACATCGTCACGGTGTCGGCTGCGTTGTCGCAGCTTGATGAGGCCCGGCCGGAGCGGGGCCGGGCGTTGTTTTTCGCCAACGGTGGAGCTACGTGTTCTGCTTGCCATCGGGCGGACGAGTCTGGCGACGGTTACGGTCCAGACTTGTTGCAACTGGCCAAACGGCGCGACCCGGAACATGTGGTTCGTTCCATCATCGAGCCAAGTGCCCATATCACGGAAGGCTTTTATCGGCAAATTATTCATACGACTGCGGGGACCGTCGTTACTGGGCTATTAAAAGAACATACGGCAGCTGGTATCACATTGGTTCAACCCGACGGCAAGACACACTTCATCTTGTCGGATGATGTCGACGAACGCTTGAGTGACAAGAAATCAGCGATGCCTGAATTTGGTTCTTTGCTGTCCGCTCAACAAGTCGCGGATCTGACGGCTTGGTTAATTGGACGATACGACTTGGAGAATGACTAGGTCGTAACCAACGCGTGTCGGTCGGATCGAGAAAATGTGCAACGCGCCGGGCAGCCGCTCTCTTTGGTGATGTTTCCTTCACTCACCGGGTGAAAATTGACACGAGATTTTAGTGTGTTTCCGGCGACGATGATCGATCTGGGGCTGACCTGGTCGCCCGCCACTGACATCGCTAAACAACCTCCGGAAGGGATCGGGGTAGTATTGAGGTTAAGCCGCTCTTGTCGCTGGATCTTTCTGTGTTTGACGTCAGCCCCACTCGGTCCGAACCAGAGAACGTTGGGGCATGACAAGGTTGCTAGTCTCGGGGGCGGGGTCAGGAAACGTGGTCCCGTAAGGCGCGCAGTCAATTAACGAACTGGGGCCGACCGCCTAGTCGCTTTGTGTCCGGAAGGGGCGAAGTTAACGGCTGACTAGGCAGCGGGATCGGTGCGTTCGTTTTGCGGCTGAGGTTGATTCAGCTCTAACAGGTTGCCGTCCGGGTCGTAAAAGAAAAGAACGACCCACCCTCCTTCAGACGCTTCCCAATACACGGGTGGCGAGACAAACTCGACTCCCTCTTCTTTGAGATACTTATAAGTCGCTTCAATGTCGTCGACATTGAAGCAGAGGTGTGCCGATGGCACGTGGTGTAGTGGATAGCGTCCCACAGGGCTTTTGGGAGTGATCCACTCGATAAGATCGAGCGTCATGCCGGGGTTTTCAGGTAGTGTCATGCGATATTCCCGTACGCGAACATCGGGAAAACCGGTCATCTTGGAGACGCCTTCAATGTTGGTGGATCCCGGCATCGGATGTTCGACATACTCGAGTTTTTCCAAACCCAACAGGTCATGATAGAAATGGTAGGACCGGTCCAGGTCACTAACCATGACTGCTACGTGGTCCATTTTGCCGATTTTCTTGATTGCTGTCATCGTTTAGGCTTTCTTTAGATCAAAGGGTGATGGTTTAGCTATGATAAGGCACATTTCATTCCGTCCACATGGGGTATCACCATGCCCACATGGTAGATACCAGTATTTAAATTACCGTTGACGTCGCCTCTAGGCCAGATCTGTTTGTTCTTGGAGGCGTAGCCAAAGAGAACGGACAGGTTCATATTACTTCCGACATCGGTGGTATGTACTTGAGGGAACTGTGAGGACGTACCGTGTTGCTGTGACGTCGCCAGCACGTTATGTGGGTGCCTTGGATTCGTACAGCGTACTGAACTATTTTCGGGTTAATAGCTAATTCCGAACCGTTCTCTGGAACGACTCGATGTAATCAGTCCCATCGTCCGAGTACATAAGGTGCCGTACGGGTTTCTTGTCAAGCATGGCGCAGGGTAGCTAGGGACGTGTGGAAGAGGGGGTCATAGAATCGGATATTCATCGTTGTAGTTAGGATCCTGGTTCTTGAAATCCAGCAGCTCCCGAGAAGTCCACGCTTCGAATACGTGGTCCGACTCTTTGAATTCAGTGTAATGTTCGATGAATTCGTCAAACGAGTTTGCGATTTCGATGACAGTGTTGGAGTCCATGACGCACCAACCGACCTGTCCACTGGCGTGTAATAATACTTGGTCGCCGTTGAGCGCGTGATAGAGAACGAGGGCGTCGACCCATTTTTTGTAGCCTTGGTTATCGGGTCCCCACCAGTCAGCAAATCGAGACCACTCGATGTATGGAAATCGTCCGGCGACTAAAGGTATCTGGTCGCCAAGCCCCGCAAATCCCAGAAAGAATTCCGCAACGGAGTCGAGTTCTTCCATGCCGAATACTTCCAGATTGCGCTGGATGAAATCTTTCTCCAACGGAGGTGGAACAAACATAGCGTGTGCGTCACTGGAAACGGAGGCGTGATTGGGATCACGCAGGCAGTGCAGGTCAGCGAATTTGTCGTGGACGACGATGGACGCCGGGTGAAATTCCAACAGCCGGTCACGCAGATTGCAAAGGGACGAGGAAGTTAGATGTTCCCAACGTTTCTCCAGGCTTTGATGGGCAGCTGACGGGTTCATGCCTGCGATGTCAGCTATCCACGGGTGGAGCTGGTCTCGGACGTCGTGTGGCATTTCCGTTGCCGGTAGAGCATACGACAGTGTGGTTTGTTCTGGCATGATTTAACCTTGTTCAAGTTCTTTCGGACACTCAGCCATTGGTCGCGTGTCCTTACTCGCTTGGTGTTTCTGGCGAGGCGATACAATAGAGGTATTTGTTGGAACGCAAAAAGACTTGTGTGTCCGCTATGGCAGGAGTAGCGTTGAATTGGCTGTCGTCACTGGCGAAGACATTGTGGGCCAGGATGCTCCATTTCTCACCAGTCGCAATGACAAAGGTCCCGCGGAATCGCGTGACGACATAAATGCGTCCGTCAGCCACAACAGGAGAAGCATAGATGGCTTGGCCACCGGAGGAAGCTTCCGGTAAACGTTCGCGATAGACAAGCTCACCAGTGTCGGCAGTGATGCAATATCCTACGGCACGTTGATCGACACAGTAAATGTTGCCTTCGTACACGACGGGACTGGGTACGTACGAATAGTGTTTACTTGACCACAGGACATGCGACTCGCTCACGTCGTCTTTTCCGCCCAATCGGACAGCGGTTGTACCGCCTTTCAAACCGCCGGTTGCGTAGGCGATGTTTTCTGCGATGGAGATACTGGGCGCGATATTGTCGTCGATGAGAATCGAAGCGCTCCATAAAAGTTCGCCGCGATCCGGGCAGATGCCGAGCATGGTGTCAGGACAGGCCAAAACGAGTTCGTGACGGTCATTCACACGTGATACTGCAGGGGTGCCGACCGCCAAACGTAGGCGAGGATCTTCGTATTTCCATGAAACATCGCCGGTTGCCTTGTTCAATCCCCATATCGCTTGACTTTCATCCGAAGCGTTTACGATGAGCATGTTTCCGTGCAGGGTGAGACTGGCCACGGAACTCCAATGAGGCTCGACCGAACCAGTTCCCACACTTGTACGCCATAATTCATTTCCCTCAAAGTCGTACGCCAGGACTCCGGTTTTACCGAAAAATACATACAGACACTGACCGTCGGTCGCTGGCGTGTTACTGGCATAGCCATGTTCCGTGAGGAATCGCTCATAGGGGGCTTCTGGTAAAACTGCGGCCACAGTTTTTTCCCAACGTAGCTGTCCGGTTCGACGGTCGACACAGACGACGTGTCGTTGAAGTTGTGCTGCTTCGCCCGGGTTCTCAACGTCCTCGGCATAACCGGAATAGCAGGTTACAAACACGCATTCGTTGGTGACGACCGGCGAGCTGGAACCTGGTCCCGGTAGCGGATATTTCCACGCTAGATGCCGCCCCTCATCCCATTGCCAAGGGACGCGAGCATGGTGGGCGATCGCTCTGCCCTCCGGTCCGCGAAATTGAGGCCAGTCGGCAGCGCCGACTGGATAGCAAAGTGCGGTGATCCCCAGAGCAAGGTAGATGGAAGTGTTGAAGGTCATTGGTTTAATGGTCTGCCAGTTTTTCGAGCAGCCATTCGATCATGATGGTTTGATAATGTTGCTGGTGCGGTTCGTTCCATCCTCCATGACCTCCGCCCACGATTGCCACCAGTTGGCACTCAGCCCCAACACGTTGCATGGCTGCATGCATACTGTGTGCCTGTTCAATGGGCACTCCGTAGTCTCTGGTACCATGAATTAGCAGATAGGGCGGCATGGTCGTGTGGACATGATTAACCACCGTTGCGTCCTCTAACGTAGCCATGCCTGCAGGATTTAATTCCCGAAATCCAAGGAAATCTGCCATGCCATTGGAGATGCAGCCGCCGTCAGGGCGTTTCTTGGTGTATCCGTCCATCGCGCAGGGGTCCTCACTGACACGTAACGTAAAATCGTGTTCTCCGTAAAACGACACCACGGCAGCGACTCGATTACCGGCCTCATATTTGGCTCCGGCGTGCGAAACGAGCATGCCACCGGCAGATTCTCCCATTAAAGCCAGCCGATCAGGATCGACACGAAATCGTTGGGCATGTTTTTTGATATAGCGAATGCCAGCTTGGACATCGTTGGGAGCGGCAGGGTAGGGGTGCTTCGGAGCGAGACGGTAGTTGATGGAAATCACGGAGATACCAGACTTCAGAAGCAGATCGCGGATCTCGCGAAAGCCTGTGCTGATGTTGCCCTTGTCGCCGGAAACAAAGCCTCCACCGTGAACGTAAATCATGGCAGGTGTCGGCTGAGACGATGGCACCAAGAAAGCGTCTAATTGCAGTGTTTCACCTTTGGGTTGAGCAAAGGTTTCGTTTTCGAGGAAATCGAATTCAACAGCGTCTAGATAGACAGCGTGTAAAAAGAAAGTAAGGCCGGAAAAGATCAGTGCATGACCCGGCCAGGGGGCTGCGAACCATTTGTTCATGATGGGGAACCTCTCTGGTAAGTTAGTATGTCTGTTTGTCTTAGAAATTGTACTCATAGAAAGCGTCAGACATGAAGGGGCGTCCTACCAAGTTTGTGGTGTTGCGGTTGTTGACACCGCGAGCTCGTCTGGCACACCGTTTGTGCATGGTTCGTTCTTCTTGGCCATGTGTGTGGGGCCTCCACTTACGAGGCATGTCATCACAGGGCCAAGTTGCGATGGGTACGGCAGTTTGGCTCGGAGTTCCCGTAAGCAGCTGTTAGGTTCGCGGAAGAGATAGCCTGAAGGTCGCTCCCGGTCGTGTGGGAACCCAAGTTAGCTTTCCGCCAAGTTGACGGGCCAGCCGGTGAGAAAGTGCCAAGCCCAAACCGACTCCAGGGCAAGAATGGGCCGCTTCCTCTGCGGATTTTGAGAAAGGCTGGAATAATCGTTTGGACAATGACGCATCGATCCCCGGGCCGTGATCGGTAACTGACAATTCGATGTGTTGCGGTGTGGAGTGGACATTTAGAAGGACACGAGGGTCGTCGGTAGAAGCGGCGTACTTACAGGCATTGTCGATGAGATTAAACAGGATCTGTTCGACGGCAGATGGGTCAGTCGTCAACGTGATGTCGGTGGTATCTCGCTCGGCGTGAAGTTCTATGGTCATGCCCGCCTGTTCCAGGCGATCCTTCAGTACTTGTAGCGTAGGTTCGAGTAATTGGTGGACGGTGATCGTTTCGCCTGTCTTAGGTGTCGTTCCTCGTTCCAGGCGGGAATACGAGAGCACGTTATCGACTAGGTGGCTAAGACGGCTTGCTTCACGGTGTAACGTCTGAGCATAGTCTTTCTTTTGTTGGGGATCTCGTACCATGTCTTCTGCAAGCATTTCCGCGTACATGCGAAACGTGGTCAGTGGTGTACGTAATTCGTGTGTCACGGCCGAAACAAAATCTGCGCGACGTTCACTGAGTGAGATTACCCCTGCTAACAAAATGGCCACGGCTACTAGGGAGGCGAGAAGGCCGGTCCAGGCAATGCCGATAGAGAGTCGCATTGGCGACAACCAATGGGCTGGAGGAATGTTCGGTTGGGGGACGATCAGTTCGGCAGGTAACGCGGCCAAGGCTCGTGATGCATTCGGAATGTCGTCTGGACGTAGTGGTACAAGATCAGCGTGGGGTAATTCTTCTGCGATCATTGATAGTAGGTCGCTCTTTAGTTTTGTCCAATCCAGCCAAGCCCCCTGAATTATCACACTTTGATTCAAGTGAACACGTCGGGCCAGTAGTAATTCGCCCCCGATCCACAGTGGATTTGTGATGCCTTCGATGACCTCGATGGGGGCGACGTGTTCCTCGGAGAGTGTGCTTACTCGAACCGGTTCGCTTCTTTGCGTTGGAGATGACTGGCGCGTGGTGCTTTGCACGAATTCATTGCGTCGTCTCAGGTCGCGTACCGCCTTTCTCGAATTGGACACGACCTGTCGTTGCGTTTGTATGGCGGACTGTTGGAATTCCGTTGTCTCTTCGGCCAGTCTTGTGTCGGTAAGTTCATCGAGGCCAAAAGCAGATGGCGAATGATCATGGTCGGAGATGTTTGACGATCCTAACCCTTGTAAATGGGATATGACCGCTTCATTGTTGTACGAGAATACGGATGCGTTCGAATTCGGTGCTGGAGAGGGGTGGGGCAGGGCGTCTGCCGGAAGCATTTTCAACAGTCGATTACGATTGGTTGTTTGTTCTAACTGAGACAATCGCCTCTTGCTAAGTTGTATGTTTTCGTAGGTGGTACCCTGTTTCACAGCCCAGGAGGCGGTATCGTCCGAAGCTGCCTGTGGAGATTGAACCGTTCCGTCGGCGTTATATTGGAAATTAAGTTTTACGTAGGGTTCAGGCTGAAGGACAAGCGGTTCGCACCTAGCGGAAGGAGCTTGCAAACTTTGTTCGACCGTCTGGTAAGCCACCAATGGTCGGGTAGTTTCTTGGGCCACCAAAGGAGTTAGTAATTCTGCATCCATTCTCCACAGCGCGGCTTGCACGATGCCTTCGTGCTCGATCTTCGCACGTGCTAGTGACTCCGCGCGGTCGACATCAAGGGATTTATGTGTAAACCAACCCATTGCCGGCAGACCCAGGAGGATGCAGGCAATGTAAATAGTCCAAATGTGCCAGGGGCGTTTCATGAGGCTTCGAAGATGGTGTGGTGTCGGTTAGGCAGGTCCGATTCGGTCGCTAAAAGGCCAGCAGGCCAAGCTCCGCTGGCAGTAGCAAATTGGTCGTGGTGATGGTCGGACAATCAATCACCGTTCGGTGGTGATTGATCTGATTCCCAGCGAAACATGTAGCCTTTACCTCGGACGGTTAGCACTACTTCTGTGTGTGGTGCGCTAGAACGTAGTTTTTCGCGAAGTCTCGCAATATGCATATCGATAGTACGAGTGGAAACTCCTTGAGGATTTAGTTGCCAAACGTGTGAGAGGATTTCTTCCCGTGAAATGGCTCGACCCGTATGACGGGCCAAGTAACTCAGCAATTCGACTTCTCGGTCTGATAAATCGACACGCACACCATTGTTGGATCGGATTTCGTGGCGGTCCAAGTCCGCTGTACCTGCAGGCAAACGAATCTGGCGGACGTCGGATGGTCGGGCCGGAGACCGGCGTAAGACGGCCTCCACACGCGCTATGAGCTCCTTCACGCTAAAAGGTTTGACGACATAGTCGTCAGCACCTAACTTCAAGCCCTCGACCCGATCGTTCTCGTCTCCTTTAGCGGTCAGGACGATCACAGGCTGGCTGGCACGAGCGGCTCGCAGTTGTCGCAATATTTCCAATCCGGATACGTGGGGTAAAACAAGATCCAACAACAGTAGGTCGTAGGATGCATGTAACGCCAAGTCCAGGCCGTCGTCTCCGCCGGCGGCCTGAATCACGGAATAGCTGGCAAATTCCAGGGCATCGACAATGGCTTGTCGTATGGCCGCATCATCTTCGATAGTCAGTATTTGTGCGAAGCCCATGGCACCAGTATCCAACGAATACTTTGTATTTTACTGCTTTAAATGTGAAGTCATCTGTAACTGGTTTGTAACAGCTTGGATGATGTCGATCTTAGTGGCTGTGTCGAAAGGCGGCGACGACCGGGTTATGATCGGAACCGGTCACGTCTGGTGAACCGTGGTGAATCTGGAAACTGTTGGGGATATAATCCTTGGCCATCTGTGGTGAGCAGAGAATAAAATCGATCATGTCTCGGTAAGGTTGGCGGTTATACGTAATCCGCTCCCCTTCCGGGATGTCGTCGAAGAAGGTCACCAATGAACCGTTGGGAGAATTGACGATGGTCGTAACGGGTGGGCTATCAAATGTGTCGTTGAAGTCTCCACAAACAATAATTCTTGCTTGTGGGTTGCTGGCGAAGCGTTCATTTAATAGATCGCGAACCTGAGAGGCTTCGGCCAGCCGTATGTCAGCCTGATCTGCAGGTCCTCCTTTGCTTTTCAGGTGAACCACCCACACCTCAAACGGATCGGTCGCTGGTGGTAGTAATCGCACAGATAGCAGATCACGTTGAAAACGCCGGATTTTTCCCTTGGCATCCGAGAATCGAAGATGCCGGTGGGATGTCACGCGACCAACGGGAACACGGGAAACCAGGCATACATCAATGCCACGTCCATCGTTGCCTTCAAAGTGAACGACGTGTCGATAGCCCAGGTCTCGCAGAAAGACATCCAAGAATCGTTGCAGGTAGTTTCGGTTTTCGACTTCCTGCAGAGCCAGCACATCGGCATTCAGATCACGAATTGCGTGAGATAATCTTTGTAGATCGGCTCGTGGTTTCGTCTTGGTGGTTTCGTCTTCGTGATATGGATCATCTTCGCTGTCAAATAGGTTCAGTACATTAAAAGTGGCGATGCGCAAGTGGTGTCCGAGTTCGAATGTTACCGCTTCCGGAATATGAGTTTTCGGTAGTTCCGACAGTACGCGAATTTGATCAGGAGAAGTGACGCGAATTTGTGTGTGGTCCTTGAATCGGGAAATGGTACCTTGGACTTCTACCAATTTTCCGTCGTAAAGGTTCTTTAGCGACGCGGGGAAATGTTTGATATGCTCTTCGAAGATTATTACTTTGAAGACGTCGCGGCGCCGTTTATGGAAATTCAAAAAGTGGATACGACGAGCATGCCCCACGCGAACAATTCTTCCACTCACCAGAGCACGCTGTCCAACAAACCTTTCGGTGTCGTTCCAGCGGATTTGTGGAAGGTTTTCCTCAATTGAAATCTGCGGTTCGTTGGCGTGACTGAGGCTGCTCCAAATCATCGCGAAAAACAGCCAAATCAGAAGCAAGAAGCCTGCTTGAATCTGTATGCCGGGCTGATGACGAAACAGTGACTTGTGGGCAATGTAGGTTGGCATGTTCGGGTTCCCAGAAGTGCGGAGTGACCTAGTAGCTATCTTAAAACCAACGCGCGACAGTATGGAAAGGTTGTCAAGTAAATAGGCCAAACTGTTCCGAAGCTGCTTCTAGTCGTGCGGCGCCAGAATCCTTTTGGCGTTCTCAGAAAACACTGCTCTTATCTGGTTCGTGTTCCACCCCATATCCTCGAACAGTTGTTGGTGTTCGGATAGCGTGGATTCGATTTCGTCTGCGTGGACGTCGCTTCCGAATAATATTTTTTCGTGAGCAGTAGGCCAGTACAGTGTGTTTTGAAACCATTCCACTGATTTGCTCGACCGCCATCCGCCGAGGCTGCCGGAAAGGTCGGCATAAATGTTTTGACAGATTCGGCAGATAGCTGCCGCTTCGTCGTTCCAACATACACCCAGGTGAGCGCAGATCATTCTTAGCTGAGGAAACTCTTGGGCAATGGATTCCAGGTAGATAGGCCTGCAATGGTGAGAACGAAAGCCTGCTCCGGGCATCGGTTGTGGTGGCGTGAAGATGCCCGTGTGAAACAGGCAAGGTAGCCTTAAGGCCTGTGCGCGTTCGTAGACTGGAAAATAGTCTTCACTGTCGTATGGCTGACGAGGCACGTGGAATTTAAGGCCAGCCATTCCAATCTCTGCTAATCGATCTACTTCATCATCCCGATGATCGCCCAACCGAATGAAACCCCATCCCCATATCCTGTCGCCATGTTGTTGAACGACTGCTGCCAAGTCCTCATTGTCAGCTTCTCCGCTGCGAGACTCTTTTATCAGGAATAGATCTGGAATGAGGTCTCCCATGGCGATTAACCCAACTCGCTCGATCCCCAGGCGGTCCATTTCCCGCAACATGCGATCTATATAACCGGGTTCATTAACCCAATGATGGTGTACGTCCCAGACAGAGAAACGGTCGTTTGTCATGGTGAGGGTGTCCGAGGGGCCATTGGACCGTTGTAGGTGTTACGGAAAATGACGTGTTGTGTGGTTTTAAAATCTGTTGAGGAAAAGACGATAGTGTTTTCGGAAGACTTCGGAGGAACGCTACCTTGGAAATCGTCTTCCAGACGAGATCTTTGCCGATCCAACACCGGTTTAAGGAATCATGATTCTGTGATCTCCGAGACGAAAACCGTACCGTGTTTGCTTGATCGGATGAACGTACTTCTAAAGATTATCGCAGTCGGATATCGGGTAGTTCGGCAACATAATCAGCGATGGTGAGCGTGGTGTTGGCATGGGTTCGTAATAACGAAGCGGGACACGCGGCGGTAATCGGACCATGGAGCAAACGACGGACGACAGCGCTTTGCCATGGCCGGTTGCAGTAGAATTGGAGTTCCTTGGATTGCAAGATTTCACACATGCCGACAGTGATAGCGCGTTCGGGAATCACTTGTATGTCGCCACCGACGGTGTTCGCATTGATCGTGCGAGTATGCGGAGATAAATTGAGTAAGCGGGTGGGCCGTGAGGCGAATTCTTCGAGGCTTACATCTCCTTCGGGCTCATTGAAGGCCAGGTGAGCGTTGATTCCTATGCCACCGTACGTGACGTCAACACCTCCCCTCTCGTCGATGATTTGCTGAATCCTGTCGGGATGCTGAGGGTCGGGGAAGATGCGATTTTCGGGTGGAGGCGCTAAAGATGGGGAAAGCAGGTCATAAAACTTACGGTCCATATATCCACGAAAGCTAAGTGGATGGTCTTTACTGATCCAGGAATCATCTTCCGTGAGATACTCGTCCATATTGATCATGAGCAGGTGCTGGCAGTCCAATGACTGTTGTTGGATCATTTCAGCCAGCAACGGGTATTGATCCACCGGACCGACCGGCGCGATGATCGTCAGGGGGGTTCCCTGGGCAGTCACGATTTTGTCGAACATATGGCGAGCCATATCCCGAGCCAGTGCCGCCATGTCGCCAACCACGCGTACTTGTACTCCGGTACCTTGACCGAGTTCATCACGTGAGACGGACAGGTATGTCGGAAAACTCGCAGTCATTCGGTTGCTACGAAAGGGGAAATGTAGGTTAGCCCAAGGGATGAATTGCCATGGTGGACAAGAAATACATCAAGGTTTTAGTAGATCCGTCTTAAGTCGACTGTTTCGGAACCTTTTTCCAGTCGTCCAGAAACATTTGAATCCCAGCATCTGTCAGCGGATGATCGTACAGTTGGCTCATCACTTCAAAGTTCATCGTACAAATGTCGGCGCCTATGATTCCCGCTTCGAGCACATGGACAGGATGACGTATTGCGGCCACGATGATTTCTGTCGCGTAGCCATAATTATCGTAGATGGTCTTGATCTGACGTACGAGCTCCATGCCTTCCTGGGCAATGGCGTCCAGGCGGCCAACGAAAGGACTGATGTAAGTGGCGCCGCACTTGGCGGCTAACAGTGCTTGCGCGGCACCAAAGGTGACAGTGACATTGGTGGCAATGCCCTCGGCCGTCAATCGGCGAACAGCGATCAACCCTTCCTTCATGATTGGTACCTTGACGACCACGTTGTCGGCAATAGCTGCCAGTTTCCGTCCTTCGGAAACGATCTCATCGGCAGAAAGACTTACCGTTTCGAGGCTTACCGGGCCCTTCACGAGTGAGCAAATTTCTGGATAGAGATCAGCCGGGTCGCATCCTGTTGTGGAGACGTGTGTGGGGTTGGTGGTGACTCCGTCAAGAATTCCCCAACGTGAAACTTCCTTAATCTGTTCGATGTGGGCTGTGTCAAGGAATAACTTCATCAGAGGCTTCCAGCTGAGGCTTTAGTGATATTCATAGAATGTGGCTTATACAGTGGCGAGTTTATCGGCTCAGGTGCAGGCTTGCCAGATCGTCGTTTTCAGTTATTTCCAAGTGCTGCCGTTCCCTGCTAACGGCATCTCGATCCGTTCGTGAACACTCATTTAACAAGATTGCAATCCGATGCCCAAGTGTGGTCGCTATTCAGTCCCCTGGAGTATGTTCCGTTCCTATATGTGATACGAGAACGAATGACCTGTGGCAAGAGCTTAGTATCTGACATGAGTCGGATTCATTTATGGTTTCCGTAAACGTCCGGTCACTTATTGCAAGGAGTTCGTGGCAGAGGGCGTTGGGACCACAAAGCCAGGGGATATCCGGATATTTCACGGCGGTTTTTATCCGGGCGCCGGTAGGTCGCATTAGATCTATGGATTGAATTGGGATGTGGAGCTGAATGGACGTAACAATATCGGAATTTTACGAGTTCCACTCGTAGGTCTCTAGGTAAAGTGTTGGTATTTGGTCTAAACTTAAATCGTGCCTTTTGGGGTATGGATGCTCGAATGTGGTCTCTACTGCGGAGTGAATTTGTGGTTCGTTTCATATTCTTAACAGTGTTGACTGCTTGTCATGCAGCGGCAGACGAATTGCCGCAGGGTATACAAAATACACAGAATCCAAACGATGTGTCTCTTACACCCGCAGAATCTTTAGCTGCGATTACTGTTCCTCGTGGATTTCATGTTTCTTTGTTTGCGGGTGAGCCCGACGTGCGCCGACCCATTGCTTTTGATTTTGATGATCGAGGACGGTTGTGGGTGGTAGAAAACTATTCACATCCCACTTGGTCGAGAGAGGGTGAGACAGACCGAGTTCTTATTTTGGAGGACACCGACCATGATGGGCGTTTTGATCAGCGAACCGTTTTTTGGGACAAAGGGCGATACTTGTCGGGGATTGCCTGGGGGCACGGAGGCATTTGGTTGGGCAATTCGCCCGAGCTAATTTTCATTGCGGATCACGACCAAGACGATGTCCCTGATGCGGAGCCAGAAGTTGTTCTAGACGGTTTTCTGGTCTCCAAAAACAATATTTTGAATAACTTCCATTGGGGGCCTGACGGTTGGCTGTATGGTGCCATCGGACTGTCCCAGCCGTCCTACGTGGGACCTCCAGGGACGGCCCATGACAGACGAGTCACCATCACTCGAGGTATTTGGCGTTATCATCCTCAAAGGTTGACGTTCGAGGTGATTGCTGATGGCATGGTGAATCCCTGGGGTGCCGACTTCAATGAGTGGGGGGACTTGTTCACGACGAACACAGTGACGGGACATCTGTGGCACATCATACCGGGGATGTTTTGCCAGCGCCGTGACGGAGAAGGAAATCATCCTCATGTCTATCAGCGGATTCAGTCGATCGCAAATCATCTTCATTGGGGAGGCGGTCGATGGCAGGACTCGAGAGGACAAAACGATCAGCATTCGGTAGCTGGCGGAGGCCACGCCCATTGTGGCGGTATGGTTTACCTGGGCGATAACTGGCCAAAGGAGTATCGTGGAAAGTTCTACATGGCGAACCTACATGGCAATCGGTTGAATTGTGATCGTTTGGTGCCAAACCGATCGACTTATGTGGGCGTACATGACCAGGACATGTTCTTTGCCAATGACCGATGGTTTCGTGGGTTGTCTGTCAAATATGGCCCGGACGGTGGGGTGTTCGTTTCGGATTGGCATGATTTGGGTGAGTGCCACGACAATGACGGTAGCCACCGTAGCAGTGGACGTATCTACAAAGTCGTCTATGGGGCGCCACTTGCTCGCACACCTGATCTTCAAGCCTTGGATAGTTTGGAATTGGTCCATTTGCACCGCCACGCCAATGCCTGGTACGTGAGACACGCCCGACGCTTGTTGCACGAGAGGAGTAGCCGTGGAAAAACCGACATTGATGTTGTTCAGTCGTTGAGACGGTGCTTTCGAGAGGGAGGCGAGCAGTTACAAGTCGAGGTTTTGTGGACTCTGTTTACATTAGGTGATCTTACGTGGAACGATTACCGTCAATGCTTGCGAGATCCAAGTCCTCACGTTCGACGCTGTGCGGTCCGCTGTTTGGCTGATGGGGAGGTAACAGATCCTGTGGTGGCAGCTGAATTCATTGATTTAGCAAAGCGAGAAGAACACGCGGCAGTGCGCTTGGCACTTGCTAGTGCCTTGCAGCGAATGGAGTCGCCTGATCGTTGGAAGTTAGCGTCGGAATTGATCCAGCGAGGTGAAGATGTAACTGACCCATACATTCCGTTAATGATTTGGTACGGAATGGAACCATTGATAACGACAGATGTGGCCAAGTCATTGGATTTGGCGGTACAGACGAAGATTCGGTTGCTGGCGAGATTTATCGCGCGACGTTTGACGCACGCGTCACCACCTCCCTTGAATCAAATCATCGTCACGGCGTTACGAAGTGATGACGAATTATTTCGATCGAGCATTGTGCAGGGTATTCTGGAAGGCTTGGATGGGATACAGGCACCATCGATGCCTACGGCCTGGTCAGAACTCGATCAGCAAATCGCCAAGAGCGGTCATGACGATCTTCGAGCATTGGCGATAAGATTGGCGACTCGCTTCGGAGACGTGGCTGCCATTGAGAAACTACGTCGTATCGTGAATGATCAGGCCTTATCGCTTGGTCACCGACAAGACGCATTTCGCGCATTACTTGATGTAGAGGACGGCCTGGCGGTGGCTGACCTACACCAGATATTGAGCACGTCGTCAGAATTGCGATCTGAAGTATTAGAAGCATTGCTGGTTTCCAATAATGCGGACACTCCGCATGTTCTGTTGAAAGTCTATCAGAGTTTGGGAGCTGACGAGCGACGCACTGCCATCAGTGTTTTAGCGACTCGACGGGATTTTGCTGGCCAGTTGCTAACGGCTATTGAAGACTCGGTGGTTGCTAAACAGGAGGTGTCGGCGTTTACACTACAGCAGCTGCAAGCCTATCACGACTCGGAAATGATTGAGCGGATCCAAGTACTTTGGGAGGATGACACGGACCGGTTACAGAAATCGGACGAAATTGCCA
>JAKVBZ010000008.1 GCA_022448645.1 Pirellulaceae bacterium | reverse complement strand
AAATCACTCAACAACAATCACGCGGGCCGGACCAAGGTCACACCACAAGGTCACACCACAAGGTCACACCACAAGGTCACACCACAAGGTCACACCACAAGGTCACATAGGCGCACTGATTCCACCATCCTTGCGCACGCGCCAAAAATGAATCGCCAATAACAAAGCAACGGCCAAGGGAATGCCAATGCAATGCAACACATAAAAGCGATTCAAAGTCTCTTCACCCACAAATCTCGCTCCCAACAAACCAAAGCGCGCATCAGAAGCGTCTGTAATCATGTCAATGCCACCCACAGTAAGCAAAGCCGCACCGGGACCTTCGTGCCCCAGAAAAGGCGTGGCCCGGGCCATGTTAGAACCGACCGTAATAGCCCAAATCGCCAACTGATCCCACGGCAACAAATAGCCGGTAAAGGACAACAGCAGCGTGAGCAGCAGCAATATCACTCCCACCACCCAATTGAATTCACGAGGTGGTTTGTAGCTACCAGTCAAGAAAACCCGGTACATGTGCAACCACACCGTGATCACCATCGCATGCGCCCCCCAACGATGGATCTCGCGCAAGATACCCAGCGACGTGACATCACGGAGCGCCAAAATGTCGTTGTATGCCCATTCAATCGTGGGACGATAGTAGAACATCAACAAGACGCCGGTGATCGTCTCGACCAAAAACAAAAAGAACGTCACACCACCCATGCACCATGTGAAACTCAATGCAATCCCCTGCTTTTTGACCGACACAGGATGCAGGTGCAAGAAAAAGTTCGTCAGCATCACCACAATGCGGTTCCGCCGATCAGTCGGCATCGGATGCCGAAAAACACTCTTCCAAATTTGAGAGTTACGAATGACGTCGCCGAGTGATGGCATGTGGTCTGTCTACTTCTATTTCTATTGGCTGATGGCGTATGGCAAGTAGCTAAAAGGCTGATACGTATGCTCGATCATTGATCAAAAGATCAACAAGGATGTCTTGTCTGGATTACCTCGCCTCGATGAGCTCACGAACAGTGTCGACCATACTATTCTCGGCGATTTCGCTCCGCCAAGACAACCACCCTCAGTTTTCGTTCAGAATTCCCCAAACGTTTATTCTTTCAACTAACACGAACCTTCACAATCATACTGGCACGAAGGACGCCCCGTCTGTCCATTGCCCCTTCTCTTCATTGAATATCTTGCTCTTTTCGACAACCAATTGGCCATCGCTGGCGAGCGAAATGGCATACCGCTCCAAAGGTCGTGGGGCAGGACCTTCGAAGTTGATTCCGTCCTTGTAAAAACCACTCCCGTGGCAAGGACACTTGAACTTCTGCTCGCCCTCTAACCAGTTCGGCGTGCACCCCAAATGGGTACAAACCGACTTCAAAGCAAAAATCTGCGACTGACCTTCATACTCGTCCCGCACAATCCACACGCCAAACTGTGCCTTGAATTTGGTTTCCACCTGCCCAGGAGCAAAATCGTCGGGAAAACCGACACGAAAGGCACTCGGTGGCTCGATCCGAATATTAGGAAACATGAACCTAGCCAACCCCAATAACCACAAGACGTGCGTCAATCCCAACGAAGAAAAACCTACCGCCAGGAAAGACCCCATGAACGTCGACACAACGCTAGAGAAAAAGCCTCGCCGAGTCTCTTCACCTACGACAGGGGCCGCCGGAGGCGGCACAGCGTAAGTCGGCTTCTCTGGCATCGGCGGTGCAACCAACTTGGGCTTGGCCTTACCGCTGTCCACACTTTCTTCGGCCTTGGCTCTCGCTTCGGCTTTCGATGTCGGACCTGGCTTACTAGCCTTACGCGCGGCCGCCAGAATGCTCATCGTATCCTTGGGCACCGAAGCTTCGGATTTAGAAGCAGCCTTTGCTGCCGCTGGCTTGGCAGCAGGCTTCTTCACCGCTGCTGGCTTGTCCGCAGCAGGCTTCTTAGCGGCTGGTTTGGCAGCAGTTTTTTCACCGCGCGCCGCAGCCAAGATGTCCGCGACATTCATCTCACTCGGATTCTTGCCTGCTGCAGGAGACGGCGCAGACTCACTTTCCGCAGATGATTCATCTGCCGCTGACTCTTCAGCACCCACCTCGCCTTGGTCGGCGGCTGCAGGCGGCTCAGGTGCCGGCACAGCTTCTGAATCACCGTCACCGTCCATGCGGCGACAGGCTGCCAGAATCTCTTCAACCGACATCTTCTTATTGGTTGCCATACACTACGTCCCATGGTCCCAACACCACAAACTGCAGATCAACCGGAAAACAAAACACCCCAACCGGCAGGCACTGCTACAATGAACCGCCCCGCTAGCCACACTTGCAAAAATTGTGACAGCGGACAACCCGAAGTTCAACCCACAACTCGTTAGGAGACAACACTTTGCTAACCAACCAAACAGCTTGTGATTTTTTTCACAAAGGCCCCATTTATTTGTACCGGAATGCCTTCAATTGTCAACCCGACTTACTTCGATTACTTGAAATCTGGAATCTATTCCAGCCTTCACTTGCTCAACGCGGCTGAAAGCGTAACATCGATTATCGGTCAAGTCACCAGCTCGTGTTCCCCGATTGTTCTCAAACCTGGAAAAAGTAACGATGAAAATTCTCGTAGTCGGTAACGGCGGCCGTGAGCACGCGATGGCCTGGAAGATTGCGCAAAGTCCGCGTGCTGAGCGAGTTTTCGTTGCCCCTGGTAACGCCGGAACCGCTGTCGACGCTGAAAACATTGACATTCCTGCGACAGATATTCACCGAATCCTCCGCTTCGTTAAAGAAAACCACGTTAATTTGACAGTGGTCGGACCGGAACAACCCTTAGTGGACGGACTGGTAGACGCACTCCAGGCAGAAGGATTACGCGCCTTTGGCCCGGCTCAAGCTGCAGCTCAACTGGAAGGCAGTAAAGTTTTCTGCAAAAAACTACTTCACCAAGCCAACGTCCCCACCGCCGACTATCACGTGTTTCGGGATGCCCAAAGTGCTACTCGCTTCATAGACAATCGCTATCCGAGCGAAGATCAAGATGTCCCTGTCGTGGTCAAAGCAGACGGACTGGCAGCCGGCAAAGGGGTCATTGTCTGCCACAACCGTAGCGAAGCGATCGATGCGATTAATAAGATCTCTGCCGAAAGAGCCTTTGGAGACGCCGGCGATCAGTTAGTCATCGAAGAACGGCTCGATGGATTCGAAGCCAGCGTCCTGGCCATCACCGACGGCCGGACCATCATTACGCTACCCGCGGCTCAAGACCACAAACGGGCGCACGATGGCGACCAAGGTCCCAACACTGGAGGTATGGGAGCTTATTGTCCCACCCCGCTAGTGGACGCGGACATGCTACGCGAAGTCGAAGAACGCATCCTCGTACCCACGGTCCACACAATGAAGCGGGGACGTTGTCCGTTTCGCGGAGTGCTCTACGCCGGTCTGATGTTTACCAGCCAAGGCCCCAAAGTGCTGGAATACAATGTGCGGTTCGGAGACCCTGAGTGCCAGCCGCTGCTGATGCGACTGCAGACAGACCTGCTCGACCTGCTCGACGCCACCGTGGACACGCGATTGGACGAAATTGAGGACGTCCGCTGGGACCCACGTCCTGCAGTCAGTGTGGTCATGGCGAGCGACGGTTATCCTGGACCCTACGAGCATGGACAAACGATTCGTGGACTAGAAGATGCCGCCCAGCTATCGGACGTGAAAGTCTTTCATGCCGGCACCGCCACCGTCGACGGTCAAGTCGTCACCAATGGAGGACGCGTCCTAGCCGTCACTGCCTTGGGCAACTCAATCGCCGCCGCTAAGCTGCAAGCCTACACAGCCGTAAAGAAAATCCGCTGGACAGGGGCTTGGTGCCGCAAAGACATCTCGGACAAAGCAACTTCGCGATAGTTTTTTTGACAAGTGGCGGTAGTCTGGTTCACACCATGAACCATAGATAAAAATCTTAAGAGGCTGGAACTTTTCTTTCAACACGAGACCTCCCCTCTGGGAAAGTGAATGAACGTGTTCCTCGTAGTTTGGATCCCTAGCCTATCTCGCTCGGCTCGGGCCAGGAGCTCAAGCTACCCCACAACGTTTTCACCGGGCTTACAACCGCTGCCATGCTTGATATTCGAGAAGAATATCCCACCCTTTGTTTTGACGTTGGCGACAAATCTGAGCTGGAAATTGCTCCAGCTCAGACGCGGAGAAACGACATGTGTCCTCCCAAATAAAAGCGGAGTTCGTTTGAGAGTTCACTTCACGTACCAAGTGATCTGACTATCGTTCATCGTCAGGCGGCAATAAATCGTCGCAATATCCCGGCGGAAACCCTTCCCACTGCGTATCGTGCCGAGGAATATCGTCAGAGTCGTTTCGCGTTTCCCCTGACGCTACCGGTTTGACCTCCTCTTCGTTGATGTCCACCACGCCAAACTCATCCAACCAAGATTGCACTTCGGCCGACGACAGCGGCGATCTCGGTTTCACATCCTTGACCTGTTGCGATGCAGGATTGGTGCGACGCTGCCGTTCCATCTCCGCGTACCATCGGTCGCTATCTGTCGGTACCGCGCGTCGCCGGCGGGCTGCCCGTTGAATTCGATGGTCGCTGGACACAACCGTCAACTGACGAGGCGAATGGTGGGCTTGAATCAAGTTCTCGATCAATGTATCCGCGTCTTCAGAACGTGGTGCGAACAATATCGTCATGTCACGAAAGACAAAGCTGCGAGGGAGCCCCGGTGGCGCATTCATGGCATCGAATACGATCGTCGTGCCCGCACGTGTCGGTTCATCGATCGCCTGAGCCAAGAACTGAAGCAAACCGTTGCGCGAACGTTCTAAGGTGCCGGGCAACGACTCTGGTCCAACAATGCCCGTCACGTGCAGTAGATTGTACCCGTCAATTATCAGGCGAGTGGCCATGGCTTACCCAGAAGACGACACACGAGGTTTGGTAGCGGTTACTTCACGCCAATCAATCCGATTGTTGGCGTTGCCGTCAAGTTTAACAAAGTGATCAGTCAAATCCAAAAACTTACCCACGTGAGAGGCACGCGGTTTCACACAGATCAAACCCCAAGCGAGTCGTCGCGACAAAAATCCATCATCCACCACAGCAGAAGGTTCGATTTCAGTTTTTTCACGTCACGGCCAATCGTTGACCGCCCGTTCGGACCTTTCTGAAAGCACGCTCAATGAGGCAGTTTCACCCTCACCGTTTGCAGTCGCGAAAGCCATACATGAAACAAACAGCCAACACCGAACCTGGCAACGTGTCTAGCGCAAACATCTCCAGCAGGGCAAACTAAGAGCACCTAAACCGTTGTCGGAACAGCACAAATGCCTCAAGCTGAAAACGAATACCGTGTCCAAAATCAAACCCGTCAAGAACAATCAAAGTTACGACAGTGAAAACATTCACTCGGGCCGGAGCCCAAGCTACGAAGTTCGGATCAAAGAACGGTCAGGTTTGGCAAGGGAGGCGCTTCGGCCGCCGAATCTGACAGTGACCGGACAAGCTGGTAACAGATTCGATCCAAGTAGGGTGCTACGATGTCGTCATTAAACACATCCACAGCACGCCCGGCATCCCCCAACGTGCGGATTGCCATATTGATGGGTACCTCTCCCAAAAAGGGTACCCCCAATTCTTCTGCCTTCGTTCGCGCCCCACCACTGCCAAATATGTCGTAGTTCTTTTTACAATCAGGACAGACAAATCCGCTCATGTTCTCAACAACACCCAATACCGGAATCTTGACCGTGCCCATCATCGAGATGGCTTTGACGGCATCCAACAACGCCACCTGTTGAGGCGTACAGACAATCACCGTGCCGGTTACCGGCAACATTTGGGAAAGCGACAAAGCAATGTCTCCCGTTCCGGGAGGCATGTCTACAATCAGGTAGTCCAAGTCACCCCAACGAGTCTGCGCCAAAAACAACTGCATGTGGTTATGCAACATTGGACCTCGCCAAACCACCGCCTGATCGGCAGGAACCAAAAAGCCAATCGACATCACGGGCATGCCGTTGCAATCCACGGGAATGACCTGATTATTTTCTTGATGTGGCGAACCTTCAATTCCCAACAAATGTGGCACGCTGGGACCATAGAAGTCCGCATCCAACAGTCCGACTTTACATCCAGCGCGTTGCAAGCCCAATGCCAGGCTAACGGCTAGTGTGCTTTTGCCAACACCACCCTTTCCGGACCCGACTGCAATCAGGCTCTTTACGGTTAAGCCGACTTGTCCCAATTTTTCAGGTGGACGTGGATGAATGACCTGCTCGATTTGCACCTCGTTTACGGAAATCAACTGATCTCGCAAGGATTGCTCGGCTTGAGCACAGATTTCCTGCCACAATGGTGCGGAATGCGTCGACAAAGCCAGCTTCAGTTTTACGGAGGCGCCGTCAATGACAATGTCCGAGACTTGTCCCATTTGTACGACACTTCGCCCTGTTTCAGGATCCAGCAAACTGTCCAGTACCGCGTTTACAGCAGCTTCGTTAATCGGCCCATCGGCCATAAGTGTTTTCCTTTATACAAGTCAATAAAATTAGCCGAGTAATGCTAGGGTCTGTTTAAAACGTGAGCCGAACACGCTAGTGCCGGGCCATCGAGGGCAGTTGATGCGAGTTGGCAACCCAAGGCTCGCGAGACTGGTGAATTGAATTTTTTAACACAGAACCGAATATTACCGTGCTAGGTTACATCGATGGTGACTCAGTGCAGGTATTCAGTTTTCAGTGTCTGCATCTCGATTGGACGCTGTTTCGAGATCTAAAATCCGAACACTGAAAACTAAACCATCGTCACACCGCACCTTTCATGGATTTCGTTGATTCAACCTAGCGCTACAGCACTAATGCTCGGTGGCAACATCTGCCCAAGGCAACCGATCCCAAATCTGTTGCCTTAAAGTAGCTTCCGTTGGCGGAAGATTGGCAAAATGTCTTCGAGCTAAGCGGACTAGCTCTCCTGCCGCGTGCAAGTCACAGACAACAGCGGTGGCCCCCGCGTCACGCAACAACCACTCCCACTGGAGGTCGGACCGTTTTCCCACGACAACGATTCGAGCTCGAGGCTGCCTGCGGCGAGCTTGCGTCAAAAACTCGATCATCGACTTGATTGGACCAACTGTCAACTCCACCACAAAAAAACTAGACGGAGCCTCGTCCAATTGGCCCTGGCATTCTTGAAGCGAACAAACCTCACGACCGTACCGTCCCAATTCACCGCTGATACGAGTCGCCCAGCGTCCGTCTTGCTCACAAAAAACTAGTCGTGCAGTACTCGACATAACAGGTTGCTCGGTAACTTGCCGATCACTCCAATCCAAAATACTGCAATCGACGCAGCAATCGTTGGCGAGAAATCCCCAACGATCTCGCTGCCGCAGCTTTATTCCCCTTGGCAAGTTTCATGGCCCTTTCCATCAGCTCCTGCTCGACTTCGGACAAAAACTGGTCCAGTTCCACTTCCTCAACGACACGTTGAGGCACAGCTGCCGCATCGGCGGCAAATGAAACTCTTCGAGGTAAATCGTTTTTTTCCACCAACGTTCCTTTGGCCCGATCATGAGATTCACTGACCACCGAGGTCAGCTCATCCACATTGTTCGGCCATGTATAAGATCGCAAAAGATCCAAAGTATCCTGCGAAAACCCACCCAGTTGTTTAGCGCCCTCCGCATTTCTCTGCTCTAAAAACAGCTGTGCCAATGCGGAAACGTCTTCCAGACGTTCGACAAGTGGTGGTAAATGGATCACTAATGTGCTCAACAAACATCGCAATGATTCGTCAAAATCATCCGCGTCATTCTCTTCTGCCTGCAGATTCACATCATGGGCGGTAGCCATCAGACGCCATGTCAAACCAGGAACCTTCACGTGTTCGCGCAGCACGTATTGTGAGTCAGTTGATAGCCTTTCTACATCCAACAACAACAAAGTGGCCTGGCCGTGTTCTCCGAGTTCCGAGGCACGCTGCCGAAAGGCACTCAGTGTTGTTTGCAGAATTTCTCCATCCACGACCTGGCAGTCAATAGGTAACAGGATTTGACGCTCAAAACGAAACTGTTCCGCCTGGTAAATCGTTCGAGCAACATGTTCTCGTCCACTTCCAGGTGGCCCAACAATGAGCACGTGGGCAACCGCTTGTGCCGCAAGTCGAACTTGGGAACGGACACGAGTGATCAGCGGGCTGTTGCCCACAAGTTGTCCCAAATTAAATCGACCCTTTTCCGCCAGACGGAATTCTCGTACCAATTCGTGCAGCTCTGTGGGGTGCGACTCGGAAGACGCCACTGCCACTTCACCGCAAACGTCGGCCCCCCCTACCTGAACCAAGACACCGGGGCATTCGATTTCGTCAGTGCTGAGCGGGACGAAGTCGGCCCAACGCCGTACTAACTTTCCGTCTGCATGCTGGCAAGCAATCATCGCCCGCTGTGCCTGACCAGCAAAGACTTCTGGAGGAGGACATAAACCAGCGGCCAACGACAAACGGCTGCTCGGCGTTGTGTCACTGTGATACTCGCACACTTGACCCACCACTTCCTCGCCGGGCATTTTCACCCAGTCGAGTAAGCATTGATTGGCAAAGCGGATACGGCGGCTGTCGTCTAGCACATAGATCGGGACGGTCGCCAGGTTCATTAGTTTCACCAAATCCGTCGCGCTAGTTGTTGGTCGTGCCATGCAAATACTCTATCGGTTCAGGCATTCCACCGTCAAAAGCAATCACATCAAACTATCACATCAAACTGCTGTCACCCCGTAGGACCTCAAGTTGCGCATAGCTAGGGTCGATACTCAAGGGGAGTTTCTGGCAATGGTCTACGAGGTGGCAGCGGCCGCCTTGCTAGCCCCAAAAAATCATGGAGACAGCTCCTGGTGTTTCCAATTGATAGTAGTCCGTTCTGAGCGGGTGTTGCCAGCCGTGGTCACAACAGGCACCCATTACCACTCATTTTGCAGCGGTGTTGTCAGCCATCCGGTATTCGTCAATGAATCAATCCTACGAAAAACTGGGCAACTTACGCTGCTCGGCTACAAAACAACACAGGTCGGAAATCAAAGTGAATGACCATCGGCTAATGCCGAGGGTTCACCCTCCAATATGGCAATGGAGGGACCACTCGTACGTGAAACTATAAATAACACCCATCGGCAAAGGATTCCCGATGTTCGTGTGGTTTTTGCGCCCCTTAAGATTTTTAGTTCAGGCTTTCGGATCCGATGACTCGCCCAGGCAACTTGCCTTAGGATTATCGCTAGGCATGCTGATCGGCCTCATGCCCAAGGACAATCTGACAGTAGCCGCACTGTCTCTGTTGCTGTTCGCCACGCGTGTCAATTTGGCAACCGGCGCGCTGGCTGCTTTCGTGTTCTCCTGGGTAGGCGTGTGGACAGATCCCGCAGCGAACCGCATTGGATGGTACCTCTTGTCACTGCCAGCTCTACAAGGTTTCTGGACAACACTTGCCGACCTTCCCATCATTCCCTGGACCAGTTTCAACAACACCGTGGTATTGGGAAGTTTCGTCATGGGCCTATGGTTGTGGGTGCCAGTCTATTTGGCAGCAATGCCACTATTCGTCTATTTGCAACCACGAGTGACCGCCAGGTTGCGTAGATTCAAAGTCTATCAGTTATTGATGGGAACCGAATTGGCCAGTCATTGGAGAATCGGATGATTCGCTGGACTTACGTATTACCGCGTCTGCTCCTGCTGCTACTGGCCGCCAGCGCCTTAATCTTCGGCTTCGATCCGTTGCTCCGCTGGTCACTCGCCCGGGCAGGACGTGAACTTGTGGGAGCTTCATGTGACGTTGGCCAAGTAGATACTTCGTTCTGGAGTTCACGCATGGTAATCTCTCAAGTTTCCATCGCCAATCCGCGATCTCCGAAATCGAACTTGGTCGAGTTCGAAACAGCCGAAATCGACGTCGACTCGATCGCTCTACTCAAGAAAAAACTCATTATCGAAACAGGCTGTCTCCGTGAGCTGCAAATTGGCAGCCCCCGAAGCGTGACAGGCAAACTGTCTCCTTTTCCGAAGGAATCCATCCACGAAAAATCTTCAACAACGATGGGGGACTTTGCCTGGTCACCGGATCACATTCGTAGTCAACTCAACCAGCTTGAGGAACAGTTTCAGTCGCCAAAAGTAGCGCATGAGCTGCAACAGCGCTGGCCTCAATCTGTGGCAGAAATGGAAGGACAAGTTGACTATCTGAACGAACGGATAGCAGCCGTTTCTTTGTTAGCGCAGCAGCTGCAGAACGACCCTTCACAAACCTTCCAACGTTTGCCTGAAATCACTGGCACGCTCCAACAGCTTCGCCAAGACCGGTTGGAGACCGAGAAAGCCTTATTTCGGCTCGCAAAACAAGTCGCAGATGACCGCCAAGCGGTTACAGACGCGCGCATGCATGACACCCAACTCATCCAAAATTCTCTTCACTGGGAGGACATCACCGCTAGTCAACTTGACGATGTCACCACAGCCCTCGAATGGAAGCAATGGCTCTCGGAATGGTTCGCCTGGATTCAATGGACGCGGCAATATCTCCCGCATCAAATGGATCAAACGGAACCGACACGCGGTCGTGGAATCCAAGTCTGTTTTCCCAATCCCGATGCCCTGCCGACATGCGTGGTCCGTGAGTTGCACTTGGACGGAAAATGGTTCCGTGCTTCCGACAGCATTCCCTTCAGCGGTACATTACAAAATGCAACGAATCAGCCCAAGCTACTGGGAACCCCAACAATACTCACAGCCCAAAGCAGAGGTGATATTCCCTTCTCTGTAAATGTCGAATTGGACCATGTGCAAGATCCTCCCCAAGATTCGCTTCGTGTTCATTCCAGAGCCTTCGCGACACCTCGTTTGAACTTGGGTAAGGAAGGTCACTTACTCATTTGTGTCGAACCGACCACAGCTGAACTCCAGGTCGTGTTGAACTTGACTGGCGAGGAACTCGATGGGCACATCAGCCTCCGGCAAGAAAAAGTTCAACTGGTCACCGACATCACTGGTGAATTGCAAGATTCAGCATTCACAAAATCCCTTCAATCGCAACTGGCCAACATTGACACTCTGGCAACGTCAGTCCGACTGAGTGGATCAGTAGGACGTCCTCGAGGATCGGTCGAATCTACATTAGGACGCGAGCTATCATCTGCCTTAAACGTCGCCCTTCGCCAAGAATTGGATTCCCAACGTGACCATGCTATCGCCAAGCTGCAAACTCAAATCGAACAATCATTGGCAGCTGCCGAATCTAGCCTACGGCAAAAACAAGACGACCTGATGTCGAAACTACAACTAGGAGAATCCGAACTACAACGTATTACTGCGATACTCCCCACCGGTTCGGGCATCGGCGACTTCTTGGGCAGCCGCATTCTCCGGAAACGTTCTTTTTAACTTCTGTCCATTGATGTTGGGCTATTCTGTTCCCGACCCAAGGTGCGCAGCTGCGCCCTGGGTCCCCTCACAACGCGGTGAAGCATTGGTTTGGCATGGTTCACATAGGATGGGCCGCTGGCCCATCTCGTTTGGCTTGAGCCGACGGCCCGAGCTTCCAAGCATGAGTTCGTCGGCCCCGAAAACAAAGGGCCTGGCATGAAATTGGACAATGTTTCCCAGCTGGACAAGCTCGTACGTTACGACGTCGACTAGGTTCCCCAAAAATAAAGACAAAAGAGACTCCCCGCCCGTCGTGGCAGCGTCCCGATTGGCGGATAAGGCGAGGAGTCTCCAAGAACAAGAAGTTACAATCCGGGCGATGTTTCGTGAACACTTGCGATTTTGACGGTCATTTTTCCCGGCCACGATGGTTGCGTGGCTGCAATTGGTCATCCGAGATCGAATGTTCTACGATGCGGCCCAATTCATGCGACCCTCGGCGTCGACCCACCGAATGCCAAGCGTGAATTGCGTCGAGTTCGGGCATCACTTCGATGAGCTGAGCAATGATCCGCCTGACCAATCTTTTCACCTTCAAAGCCGACGACGACTCCTCAATCGCGCGTGCTGACTTCATCAAGCGAACCAAACGGGCGCGACAAAGCAATGGTGTCGCCAGTTCGTCACTCGGCTCCATCAGTAACTCAGTAACTGGCACGTCAAGTATCTTGCTCCAACGATACAGTTCGCTAAGACGCAAGTCAGTGTCTTCGCGCTGCTGTCGTTTGATCTCGGAGACTTTGACGCCCATGGATCGAGCTGCGCTGCGATGTGAAACACCTTCTCGCTGACAGACCTCACGAAGTCGGTGCAATGGAGTTTCAATTTCCTCCAAATCTCTTCCAGGTAGAAGACGCTTCGGCTGCGATGTAAGTGCGTTCGTTGGAAGCATGGTAATGGGTCCTCTTCTTGGTTCGTGGGTCCGATTGCTGCCGTGTGAAGTCTGTCCTTCAAGAACAACGAAGTGGTGTAACGCGCACGAACCCAGAAATTCAAAATCTCCATAAATCATTTACCTACATAGACTTATGACCCGAGATTCGGACATTACAACCGGCAAAGACGCCGATGGACTCCTACTGGCAGCTTCGGACAAGTAGTCACCACCATTGACTTTTACCTCTCATTGGTGGGAAATCGAAGTCACCGTACACTTACATTTACCAATGAGACAGAAACACCAACAACACGATCATAATTTACTTAGAATGATGGTGAAAACAGTCGCTTCACCTCACGAAACACAAGGCGAAAACACAATCACCGCCAAAAGAGGATGGCCAATACGAGAGTCTCAGTGGACAATGAAGTACAGACACGCAGGCGTTTTCTCCATGACGGAGCCAAAGGAGCGTTAGCCGTATCGACGGCTAGCAGTTTGCGGGGCCTGGGCGCTTCTCTTGCACAAGCAAAACCATTGGACGAAAGTTCCAACCAGCCCATGCGGATCTTTTACACTTGGGATCTGAGCGATCCGCCCCGTTTCCACCACGAACCAATAGATGGCACGTATTTTGACTGGCTGTTTTCAAGATTGGCGGGCACGGGAATAACTTTTCTATTTCGCTGTAATCTTGCTGGTCGCACATACTACCACAGCGAGTTAATGAAGCCGATGGACGAATCGGCCATCAATTCGAGTAATCCGCAAGCACTCGAAATGTGGCGTACTGTCACTCGAGTCCTTGAGGTCTGTAATCCGCTGGCCGAAGCTGTTCGTGCCGCTCGCAAGTACGATGTCCCCATTTGGGCATGGTGGAATTGGCAAGAATTCCAATGTGTACGACGCGGATGGTTGGAACTGATCGATCCTACCTGGTATGAAAACCCGCGCAAGTATTGGTGTACGCGTGATGGAAGTCGATTTTATCACGGCATACCTGATTGGGGCGATCAGGAGGTACGAGAGCGTTTGACGGCACTGGCCGAGGAATCATTGGGCTACGGCGTCGACGGCCTCTATTTGTCCTCTCGATCACACTCATGGCAGGCTTGCTGGCCAACTCGTGGCTGGTCGGAACATTTAGAGCCGTTTGGATTTAATGACAGCGTGGTGGAAGCGTACAAAGCGCGCTACGGGCGGGACATACGATATGAAGACTATGACGAAGAGAATTGGCACCGGCTCAAAGGTGAACTCTATTCCGAGTTTCTCGCCCAAGTGGGCGCGACAGTTCACAAACACGGTAAACCATTCGTCCTTGGTATCCGTCCTCGCCGCTATGGGATGACGGTGCTTGAGGAAAACCGATTTAAATCGGTGATGGATTACATGCAATTGTATCAAGATTGGGAATCGTGGGTCGCCAACGGTTATGTGGATGGGCTGTGTGCTGAACAGACGTGTCCTCACAAGCCAAAGATTCCTGGAGCGGATATTTCGCTCTT
Organism: Pirellulaceae bacterium; assembly: GCA_022448645.1. The sequence goes on along the minus strand of JAKVBZ010000008.1, from coordinate 109,563 downwards.
AAAAGACACATTGCCGGCAACATTCCCTTTATATAGCTGGGCGGACACGGCTACCTGGGTAGGGGGAATCAATGTCCCTTTCACCCTACACAATTGGAACCGGCACAAGGTCGCAGACGTGCTCAAACAGATCCGTGGTGCGCGTGAAGCAGGCGCCGCCGGAATTGTGCTCCACTCGCTCTACCACTACACAGCCGTCGACTCGGGCAGCCAATACATTGGCCAGCAACCCGACGGCTACGGTGTGCTTCCCCGCGACGAGTATCTGGATGCACTGAAAGAACTCAACCATGCTGCTTCGTAGTATCGTTGTTACTCCTCACAATCCGAAGTCGTCTGGCTGACGCAAATTTGTACCAAACATCGCGTTGTTTGTACCTCATACGGATTACACATCCTTGATTCATCCAGATGAGGATCTGATAGTGGCAAACATTGGCATGATTGGTCCCGGTGCAAATAAAACTTTAGCAACCGAGAAGACCATCCCAAAAAACGTGGGATATTTTAGGGATTTTCCACAGATAAAGAAGCGTCACCAGGGTGTCGGAAAAATCCCGTTGCCACGAAATCCGACATCGCCCGGCGGAACACCAATGTCCTGGAAGTACCTTGCGTGAAAACCGCCGTAGTATTTGGGATATCGCATATTTCCATGATACATGTCGTAGTGTCCTCTGACAGGACGACCGGAAAATGGTCGCCACAGCAGCCCACGACGCCGATCAGCTAGACTCTCGTCCGCAGTGGTAAAGACAATGAGGACAACAATCGCTGCGAATACAGCTCTTTTTAAATGACGCATTTGCTTCCTCGAAAGCTGTACCTTCATGTGACAGCAAGTAGCTAAGAGTCGCCGCAAGATTAGCACGTCAGCTGGAACAAAATCCATGGGTGATCCGCAATTCGCGATCTTTATTGCGTTCCATCCATTGAATCTTGTACGTCTTGATGGATTTAATGATTGTGACGCATTGCTACAGTGCGTAGAGGTCTCGAGCAGGTCGGTCGTCCGTTCAGTCTTAAGTGTTCAACGGAGTTGCGCCATTTCTCCTGGGCGATGCATCGTGATCCTCGGCCACGGCTCATCCCAAGTACGACTGCGGACGATCGGTAGCGTTCACCATTTCAGAGCAGGCGTTTATGGACTGACCGGCACGCCTACAAAGGGTGCGCCAGTGTTGAATTTGAATAGGTCGCCCGTGCCACCCGGCAATACGAGATCCAGTGCATACAGTGACCCACCAGCCGGCTGTAGATCGACCACTTCAACCTGACCATCTCTTCGCCGCAAACGCTGAAGGCTGGTGATCCCGCTACGGCCGAAATCGAACTTGATGGTCATCCTTTGTGCGACATTGGCAGCGACCTTATCACGGGCAGACAAACCGTTAGTCATCATGAAATAGATCTCGTTTTTACACTTCTCTCCAGAAAACCGTTCCAACAAGGGTGTGAAGTATCCCACCAGTACGTCACCAGCGTGCCCATGATTGGACGACCCAAGATTTTCGGCGGTGATGTTAGTCATGTACGGATCCGCACTGTCGTCCCATAAGTCCATTTGTGTCGTGGACTTCGGATCCTTACCACCGATAGTCCAGGCGGGACCAGGAATCAACCGTATGTCCGTGCTCAGCAACCGTGTCAGCGCGGGACCCAAGTTCAAACTCTGACGATTGATTTCCGCATAGCGGAGTAGCTCGGGCGCCGCGCTCGCCGTGCTATGGAAGGCACCCGTAAAGAACGGCGAATCGATAAACTTGATGCGACCGCCGGTCTGTTGTTCAAACACATCGACGTAGGTGAAGGCGGACACGTGTTTGAATCCAAACGTCCACGCGGCAAACTGGCTGAGCCGCATTTCCGATTCGGATGGCAACCAAAGCACCGATGCATTGCTATTGTCATCTTGATAAGCAAATCGAAAAGTCTGTAACCACATGCCGTACGGAATGGGAGTCTTCCCTGTCCCATCGTGGCCTGCCAATCCCAAATCACGGTACTTGACCATATCTCGATATAAAAACCATGGGCTGCCACCGATCGGTGGTTTATCCGTTCGATAAGGATAGGTATCAAAATAGACCATGTCCGGCCGTGACTCCTGCATATAGCGTTGCATATTGGTCACGCTCACCTGACTGCCGAATTCACTAGTATGCAACAGCGTGTTCGGAAGCTGAGGACGATAAGCTTCGATCCAGGTTTTCACGATTGCTCGGTTCTGAGGGTCGTCTAGATCCAATTCATCTCGAAAACACCAGCTCACCAGACCCGGTAGAAAAGGCGTCGCTTCTGCCGACATGGAACGGCCCGGATCACTCAGGCTGCCGATCCACGAAGCCCACAGATCATCTGGCTGGATGTTCTGGCCGACAGGACTGCGCGACTGGAAACTTGCAGCAGTGAATCGGGATTGCTCCCAGCCATTCCACCAATGGCTGTTCTCTGTTCCGAACGTGAGCGCGTGGATCTGCAAGCCTCGCTCGATCAGAATACGATGCCCCCGATCAAGCCGGTCTAATTCCTCAGAGCGAAGATGTCTCGTGCCAAACATCCAAGTCACTAACAAACTCATGATGTACAAATGAGTGATGATAATTCGCATGGCAATCAACAATAAACTCGTCGCAGGAATTGGATCTCATTCAACCCACTGAATGTATTGAAAGGTAATACCCTCCAAGTGAACTCGTCAAGCGCAAGGGATCACGTTGGAACGGAAAAGGTGCCTTCGAGCGGTTTCTGAGCAGCAGCAACCCAGCCAGGATCAACACTTTGTCGCGATCCCCGCTATTCGAAACGTTGAATGCGGCATCGTCGGTCGTAATATTAGGATAGCCAGAAGCGTCCAACCAGTTGGGAACGGTCTCTCAATGGTTGTTTTGATTGCCGGTTTCACCGACAACAGTCACAGACAAAGCAGAGATTCATCTAGAAAACTGCCTCCACCTCGGTTTCCAAACCGACCACGTTTCGTCGCATCTATGGTTCGCGCCGACTATCCGCTGCTGGCAGTACGTTCGTGTCAATTTGAACGAGAAGTTCATCAGATTCCTGGCTCAACCAAGCTGCTTGGGCGGCAGAAACAGTGGCGGTGATCATCCGCCCTGGAAAGACCCCCGTGCCGACAATGAGCGCGGCGCAGACAACCATCGCCACGGCCGCTCCCACGACGCCTTGCCTGACCGTAGCTACAGACGACTCATCCGTTGGAAAGAACATCGTGGCGATCAATCGCAAGTAATAAGCTGCACCAATGGCAGCGTTGACGACACCTACCACCGCCAACACGATAAACCAATAAGCCATATCGCTGGCAGCGATCGTGAGCCCAGAGCCGATGGCTTCCCAGAACAACATCAGCTTTCCCCAAAAACCGGCTAACGGTGGGATTCCTGCTAAAGAGAACATAAAGATTGACAAACAAATGGCCGTGGCCGGACGACGTACACCGATACCGACTAACTGACTCAACTGGTCCAACTCCTGGTCATCATCACTTAACCAGGTAAATGCAGCAAATGTGCCCAACGAAGCAAACACATACACAGCCAGGTACAACAGCATGGCGGCAATACCCGCCTGCTGTGCCGCAGCATTATCCACCGCAAGCGCCACGACCAGGCCGATGAGCATGTAACCGGCGTGGGCAATGGAAGAATAAGCCATCAAACGTCGTACATTGGTCTGCCAAAGTGCAGACACGTTACCCAAAGTCATCGTGGCCATGCTGAGAATCAAAATAGTTTGCCATCCCCAGGCTCCTAATGCTGGTGACATGACGAGCAACAGACGAGTTAAGGCAATCACTCCCGCCAGTTTGGGAACGACTGCCAACAAACCTGCGTTAAGATTCGTGGTTCCCTGATAGACGTCGGCCGCATAGAAATGAAAAGGCACCATGGCGATCTTAAAACCTAATCCAGCCAAAATCAGCAAGAAGGCAATCGGTGCCAACGCTTGATAAGACACTGCCTCTGGGTTCAACGCCCCTGCTGCCAAAGTACCGTGGATTTTCATCAACGAAGTACTTCCGGCCATCCCATACAGGAAACTGAATCCATACAACAGCAGAGCCGAAGACAGGATACTCAAGAAAAAGTACTTTGTGGTGGCTTCAGCCGTGGCCATCGTTCGCCGACCTAAAAACAATAATACATAGGTGGGGATCGAGATAAGTTCCAGTGCGAGAAACAACAGCACCAAACTGCCGGCCTGAGATGCCAACATCGTGCCCGCCACTACTAAAAGCAGGCTACCGTAAACTTCCCCCGTCAATTCACGGGCCTCCGCTCGCATGGCCATGCAGACCAGTAATAGCCCCACACCATACATCAGGCAACGAACCAAGTGCCCCAGGTAGTCAATCAACAAAGGGCCATCCAGGGTCCACACTTGTGTGAAGTCCGAATAAACCATTTGACGATAGGTGGCAAATCCCGCCACCAGGAGCGACAAGCCCGCAAAAACCGCAAAACGACCCCGAGGTTGGATGATGGCACCAAACACAAAGATCAATGCAGCAAAAGTCACCAGAAAAATTTCTGGCCACAAGAATTTGATGGTTTCGATGTCAGCGCTCATGGCTGCCTTCTATGCTGTTTTATCGTTGATTCCACAAAACGAAGCTGTCATCTGTTTCCTCATACCGCCCATCAACGAAACTCACCGGCCCACCGGAGAACATTTCGACGTCCGGTGTGCGCTCCCGGCTGCCCGGTAACGTCATCACTGGCAGGCTTGCTTGGCGATCGGGGCCTCGCCACACTTGGTCCACCGATGCCTCGACAGAATCTGTCACCGAGCGCACCGAAGGCTGGATTCGATCGAGAAAGAACGACGGTTGCACGCCAATCCATACCACGAAGACGGCCAGCGGTGCGACAGCCAAGATTTCCCGTAATTTCAAATCTGTCACCAGCTCTGCATGGTCAGCGGCATCTGCAGAGGGCTCTTTCAGCGACCCAAACAGGATTCGTTGCAGCAACCACAACATGTACCAGGCACCTAATACCACACCGCCCACCGCGAGAACGGCGATCCAAGTCATGACCGTCTGGAATCCTGCAGGGGCATCAGCCCAACCTCGCTGGAACATTCCGACCAGAATCAATATTTCTCCTGCAAAGCCATTCAGTCCCGGTAAGCCAATACTCGACATCGTAAACAGCACCAACATAAACGCGAGCACTGGCAGACGGCGAGCTAAGCCTTGCATCTCCTGGATCTCACGCGTGTGATATCGCTCATACAGCATCCCAACCAAAGCAAACAATGCTCCAGTGGAGATACCGTGGTTCACCATCTGTAGCACACACCCATTCAATCCCAGCGGATTCAGTGCAAACAGACCGAGCATACAAAAGCCTAGATGACTGACACTCGAATAGGCGATCAGCCGCTTCATATCGCTTTGCGCAAGCGCTACTAACGCTCCGTACAAGATGCCCGCAACGGACAATACCAATATCCAAGGCATACACAGCGCGGTCGCTTCGGGTAACATCGGCAAATTAAATCGCAAGAATCCGTACGTACCAATCTTCAACAGAATGCCAGCCAGGATGACACTGCCGGCAGCTGGCGCTTGTACGTGTGCCAACGGCAACCAGGTGTGGAAGGGAAACAACGGAACCTTAATGGCAAATCCAGCAAACAAAGCTAAAAAGATAACTGTCTGTTGCTGAGACGAAATAGGAACGATCTTCAACGATTCGGTCAGTTCGACAATGGAAAATGTCCATTCACCTGTGGTACAGAACACCGACCAGACGATGGCCAGCAATCCTAAAAACGTCAGCACGCTACCGGCCAATGTAAACAGGAAAAACTTGATGGCCGCATAGCGCCGTTGCTCACTACCCCAGATACCGATCAAAAAGAATAGCGGTATGAGTGTGAATTCAAAGAACACGTAAAACAGAATCAGGTCTTGTGCGGTGAAGACGCCGAGACAACCAGACGCCAAGAGCAGTAACATGGAGTAGAACAAAGAGGTTCGTTCCTGGACCGCATCCCAACTGACTAAGATCGAGGTCACGATCAGCAACGCCGACAAACCGAACATCCACACACTGATGCCATCCAACGCCACGTGAAATCGCAGGTCGATCCCTGTCGGTGACGACACCCAAGTGCTGGACCATTCGGCAAATCGCAAATCTTCGTCCTGCATCACCGGAAATGAGAAGACGACAATCGCAGCGGCGACGAGGGTCGCACAAGCGAACAACAATGCGGCCCAGCGTACTGCTGGACCACTCAGCAGCGACACCACCAGCGCACCAGCCAACGGCAAGCATAGGGTCAGCACTAACAACAGGGGCATGTCAATCATGACTCAATTCAATATGGCTACACAAAATAGTCAATCGTTTCGTAAACTTGATACGACAACCTTGAAACACCACCTTACATTTCTGTAATCTTGTGCAAAACTGCGGCGATTCTCGTTTCTCCATTCACACTACACCGCCCAAATCATTCTGGCGGCCGCCAACACCAAAATCCCCAACACCATGATTAAGGCATAATACGACACCAATCCCATCTGCAATGATCGCAAAACAGCACCGCACGCCAAAGGTATTTTTCCAATCAGGTTAACCAATCCATCCACCATCCAACGATCGATCCAATAACTCACCACCGCCAAGCCTCGAAGTGGCCATACAATGAACATGGAATAGATTTCGTCCAAAAAGAATTTATTCTGTGATAGCTGATAAAAACCGAGCCGGGATGTAAACGCTGACAACAGATTGATGTTTCGTTGATGTCCCAAATAGAAGAAGGCACTAAGTGCCAATCCCAACACGGCGACCAGAGTACTCAACACGGCAATCTCAAAGTGAAACACACCAGGCTGCGCTGTCCCCTGCGCTGCCTCGTGCGATAACGACGGTGTCAAAAGCAGGAAATCCGCAAAGTAGTTCGTTTCGACACCGCTCTTCCACGACCAGTCAAACCACCCCCCCAAAACGACCGCACCCATTGCCAAGACACTTAACGGCAACCACATGGACAGGGGCGATTCGTGCGCATGCCCAGCCGCTTCATGGGGCACTTCCAAATCACCATAAAACGTCATAAACAAAGCACGACCAGTATAGAACGCGGTGAGGAACGCGGTCACCAGAGCCGTGTAGTACAACACCTGATAAACGTTTGCGAGTTGTTTGTCAGAGAGCGGCGATTCGGTCGACGACGCTGCGGACACAAAACGCACCTTGGCCAGATTGCTATCGGCATGCGGGTGTTCGCCGTGCCCATCCGACCCTTCATGTCCAGCATGCTCCAAGTCATGGATCTTGTCGTGCACAGCACCCAAAATCGCATCTTTGCTCCAAAAACCGGCCAGCGGAGGCAATCCGGCTAACGCCAAGCACCCAATCCAGAATGTGCAGAAGGTGATCGGCATGAGCTGACGCAGGCCACCAAAGCGGCGCATGTCAATGACTCCTCCCATCGCATGCATCACACTACCGGCTCCCAAAAACAATAACGCCTTAAAGAAGGCGTGTGTGAACAAATGGAACATCCCAGCCGTAATCCCAGCCAGGCTACCGGTTCCCACTGCAAGGAACATATAACCGAGCTGGCTGATTGTCGAATAAGCCAGTACGCGTTTCAGATCGGTTTGCGTCAACGCGATCAGTGCCGCCAGAAAAGCGGTAAAACCTCCGATGACAGCCACTACCATCAGCGCCAAAGGAGCTTGCATGAAAAGCGGCGCGAAGCGAACAGTCATGTAGACTCCCGCCGTCACCATCGTTGCAGCGTGGATTAGCGCACTGACAGGCGTCGGACCTTCCATTGCATCTGGTAGCCATACATGCAGCGGGAATTGGGCACTCTTGCCACAAGCACCCACCAACAGTAACAGACAAATGACAGTACCCAGGGTACCGCCCACAAAGTTGTTATCTCGTAATCGTGTTTGCCCCAAGATGCCAACCTGCACCTCGGAATTCAGCAATTCTCCCTGCGACTGCAAGGCAGCAGCCGTGTCGGGTACAGAATCGTGAAAGTTTAAGGTTCCATACGTCGTCCAAATCAAGAAGAGCGCAATGGCAAATCCGAAGTCCCCCACGCGGTTCACGAGAAATGCCTTTTTTCCCGCAGCCGCAGCGGAAGGTTTCTCATACCAAAAGCCGATCAGCAAATAGCTACAAACTCCCACGGCTTCCCAGAACACATACAGCAGTAAAAGATTGCTCACCGAAACAAGCATCAACATGGAAAACACGAAAAGGGATACATAAGCAAAGAAACGCCAGTAACCCCGGTCTCCGTGCATGTAACCTGCCGCGAAAACGACCACCAAAAACGACACGAATGTGACCGTACACAGCATGGTTGCTGTGAGCGTGTCTGCGCGGAGAACAATATCGATCGAGAAGTCATGGACTCCCTGACCACTGGTACCCCCCTCCAAGGCAGGCACCATCGGCGATTGTAAATAAGCGTCCGAGACATTGGCCCATGTCCAGATACGATGGACTTCTTCGTAACCAATCGAATATTCAGCAGATGCCTGCTGCTCAACAGAACCCGTCATCACATCGCGTGCCAACAACACGCTCAGGATGAACGAAGCCAGGATCGCCAACGCTGCGGGAAGATGGCTGGCGCCACGCAACCAGCGCGCTCCGCATAATGCAGTCACAACTGCTGCCAGCAGCGGAAGCCCCGGAATTAAAATCAGAAGTGTCTTCGTAGTAACATCCATCCTGTATTTCTCACAACCATCAGACGCGCGGGCGATGCTGCTGGGCTTCCAAGTCGGGAGTTGGTTCGATTCCTGCCGGCGTCAATTGCGGCCAGACACGTTCCGTATCAGTTTCTTGGGGAACGCCTCGATCGCCAAACGGCTGTTGGCCTTCTTCACGCAGGGCTTGCCAATGGGCGATGTCGAGACTGCCGCTTCTCTGGAAGAGCATCAAGACCAAGGCCAAAGCGATGCCAGCTTCACATGCAGCCACTGCAATGATAAACAGCACGAACATCTGGCCTCCCCAATCGTTGTGGAAACGGCTCCAGGCAACCAGACTGATCGAAACACCCTGCAACATCATTTCTACACAGAGGAACATGACGATCACGTTGCGTCGCGTCAGCATGCCGACAACGCCGAGCACAAACAAGATGGCTCCCACGCACAAGTAATTCTGTAACCAGGTCACCTCAGACATCTTCCACCACCTCTTCTAACGGAATCTGCCGTACAAACGACCTGCCTTGGATCGCGATCGCAATGGCACCCACCAGCGCAACTAAGAGCAGCGCGCCGGTGACTTCGATGGCGATCAAATGCCGTACAAATAGTTGACCACCCAAGTTGGCCATGTGTTGAGAATCGAGCACGTCCTGCAAAGTAAATTCAACATCCAATTCCAAGCCAGCCAATTCAGAAATCTGCGAAACAAAATGCTCCGCCAGTGGCGGACCGGTTGAATTCAGCTTTGTAAGCTGGCCATACCGTTGGACATCGACCAGGCCAACTTGCAGTGTATAACGCGACGATCGTGGTTGTCGTATCAGCCGGACGGTTCGCACGAGCGAAGCTTCTTCGGCAGCACTCAACTCGGACGGGTCCCCTGCCCTTTGGACAAACTGCTGGACGATTGCTGAAACCTCTTCTCGAAGTGACGACCGGTCGATCGAATCCATTTCACCCACAGCGCCGAGCAACACTGCCAAAAACCCGGTGCCTGCTAACGTCGCCATAGCGGACGATGCCACTCCCCAGCTCATGCGATCGTATTGCGCGTGGCCGTTGGATTGAGCCAGCATCACGACAAACAGGAAAGTCACCACAATGGCTCCTGCATAAACCACAACGGTCGCTACACCCAGAAATTGCGCACCGTGCAACAGGAACAGAGCGGCCGTACCCAACAACGTCAGCGCGAACCAAATGGCGCAGTAAACCGGATTCCGTGAAGTAATGGCAGCCACAGCCGACCCAATCGTGACGATGGCCAATATCCAGAAGAGCAAGCTCGCTGTGTTAGCCGTTCCGAGTTGCAAGTTCAAAACGAAAAGAGCCAATCCTACAGCAGTCAGCAGCATTCCCGCCGAACGTCCATTTCGTCCTTTCCGTGGCAGTAATAACCCTAGCCCGATAGCCGTCAATACAATGGCCCACAGCTGCAGGGAACTCAACCAATTCAGCCAATTCACAGCAGCCGTTTCTGCACCAGCCTCGACAGCCGTGACACTGGCCGATCGCAGTAACACCTCGGAAAACAGAATGGCAAGATCGGTAGCACCCCAGCCATAGCCCCCTGGCCCGTTGGCCAACGTGGGAATCATAGAGTACCTCCCAGCTCGGCCGATTTCATAGGTTCACGGTCCTTGGTCTGATCGTAAACACTCAGCAACTTTTCTTTGTCAAATATCATTTCCTCGCGACTGCGTCCGGTCAAATTGTAGAGGCTGGTCAATTCAATCGCATCAACGGGACAAGCTTCTTCACACATGCCACAATAAATGCAACGTAGTTCATCAATCGTAAAGTTTTCTGGGTATTTCTCGCGATCAGGCCAAGGGCTTTCGACTCCCACGATATCGATACAATGTGCCGGACAAGCGGTGGCACACAAAAAACAGGCAACACACTTTACCCTTCCTTGATCGTCACGGTTTAAACGATGTACGCCCCGGTAAATCAATTCGTTGCCAATCTGAGGGCTTTCGTCGGGATAGCTTACAGTGACCTTGGGAGCCACCAAATGTTTCGTGGTCGTCGTCAGTCCCTGAAAAAACAGTGGCAGGTACATCCGTCCAGCCAAACCCAGTTTCGGTTCCTCTACCCAATAAATATCCGGATCGGTGGACTGCATGGTTACACCTGCGGGTCAACTTCAAATATACGTAGATCACTTCGGGGTCGATTGTCGGTAGCTAATGGCGACAATGCAGCTGCCACGGTAGTAGACACCACAAATATGATCCAACCGGCCAATACCAACACGGGAACAGTCCAGCCTCCGAAGCGACTCGCTAGTTCCTCGGCATACACTTTTTTAACTTCCATGATGCAAGCCACTGCCACCAGGTTGACCAAACCTAACGGCAACATGACTTTCCAAGCTAACGACATTAGTTGATCAAAGCGAAATCGTGGCCAGCTCCAGCGCACAATCATGAAAAATAAAATAACCAGAAATATCTTTGATGTAAGTACAACCAAGCGAAGCAACGCATGGCCCCATCCGATCACTTCTCCCGCGCCTACCGGACCGGTCAAGCCGAATGGCAAATGCCAGCCTCCGAAAAACAAGATCACAATCAGAAAAGCAGCGGTAATCATGTGCAGGAATTCGGCTACCAAAAACAGTAGCAACTTCATTCCAGCATATTCCGTATGGTAACCTCCGATGAGTTCCTGTTCGGCCTCGGGCAAATCAAATGGTAGGCGAGCGGCTTCTGCAAAAGCGGCAATCATGAACACCACAAACCCCAGAGGTTGCGTCATGGCAAACCAACCTTGAGTGGCTTGCACCTGAATGATCTCATCCAACCGCAAGGATCCAGCCGCCAAAACGACCCCCAAAATCCCCAGCCCCAAAGGTAACTCATAAGAGATCATTTGCGCACTGGAACGAAGGCCTCCCAAAAAACTGTATTTACTGTTACTGGCCCAACCTCCCAAAATAACGCCGTACACGGCAATGCTGGATAGCGCAAACACACAGATCATTCCCACATCGATACCGGGTGCAATCACTAACCGAATTGGCTGGTCACCCAAGCCCGAGACAGGAGGCAGCATGTCGCCAAACGGAATGACAGAAAAAACTGCCAAGGCAGCGGTAAGGATGGTGATAGGAGCCAGCAGAAACAACCGTCGATCGACATGGTGAGGCGTGTACTCTTCTTTGAAAATGAACTTCAAACCATCGGCCATCGGTTGCCCCAAGCCAAACAGGCGAAGATCTTTCCAGCCATTCCCCAGCAGGCTGAGGGGCACGCCGACGCGATTTGGTCCCCTTCGGTCTTGAATCCATGCACAGATGCGCCGTTCCAGCAAGACGAAGTAGGCCGCAGCCGTCATGAGACCACCGATAAGAACAGCCGTCTTGATCAGCGCTCGTAGAATGGTTACTTGATCCATTTAGTCTCTTATCTTTAACCGATTTAACTTATTGGCCCCAAGCGGCGAAATCAATTTGGAATCTTCACATACCCGGTTAGGACTCCACCAACTGATTGATTTTCAAGTCGATTCCGTGTTCTGGAACCGGCGGTAGCGCGACTGAGAAGTAGGGAATCTCTTGAGCCATTTCGGCCAAAACGGCCGGTGCATCGTACAACCCCGATCTCTGCAACAATCGCCAGCACAATTGCCCTGTGCTCCACACTCCAGCCGGAGACCGGACGGCCCAGCCAAATGACTGCAGCACATCGTCACGATTGACATAGGAACCATCACGCTCCGCAAAGGCGACTTCTGGTAGCCGCATGTGTGCCAATTCGGAAATCGCCGAGGGAAGCAGGTCGTGCTGGATCAGATAGGAGGCGGATGAAAGTCGCGACAAGTCATCAGCATTGATCCAATCCTGCGAATACCCTCCGCTCAACCAAATCATATCAAACGGCTCGGCATCGCATTGCTGCATGAAACCATCCCAGTCAATTAACCGCTGTCGTCCGTGCTTTAAGACTTCCTCCACACCTCGACGATTGGGGCACTTTTCTGCGCTGATACAAAAACCATTGGGAAATGTTTCGTCTACGCCCCGTGAAGGAATGTGGCCCAACACGCAGGTTACATTCGGTTGAACCTGCCTCGCATAGGTCACCAACAAATAAGCTTCCTCGACGGTCAAAAACGGTGACACCACTACCGCCGGCCGCTCGGCTCGGCTCATGGCCCCCTGCAGTTCCTCGCAAACAGATTCCCATTCCAAGGGTACCCACTGCTCCTGTTGGCGTTGGGACGGCAGCGTGAACCGGTTTTCGTCGTGAACGCCATGAAAACCATAGCGTCCTTCATCACAAATCCACCAATGGTTGACTTGAGGATTCTCGCGTGGTCGGATTCGATAGACTCGATCTTGATTCTCGTCGATCTGGATCGAACAACCAGTGGAGCAGCCGGCACAAACTCCCGGTCGGTTTTGCATGAACCAAACTCGCTGCGAATACAAAAAGTCTTTGTCGCCCAGGGCACCGACGGGACACAGGTCGACAACGTTTCCAGACAGCTTGTTCTCCAAAGGAAAGCCGGGAAACACATCAATCTCTTCACCACTACCACGTCCCGTCACCATCAGTTCACTGGTTCCGGAAATCTCTCGACAGAACCGAACACACCGGCTGCACATCACACAACGGTCCACAAACAGGGTCACCGTGTCACCCAACGAGCGGCGCCGGCTGGTAAATGGGCGGATGTCGGCTCGCCGTTGCTCTTGCCCGTGTTTGAAATGGTAATCCTGCAAATTGCATTCACCCGCTTTGTCACAGACAGGACAATCGATGGGATGGTCAATCAACAAGGCCTCTTCGACCTGAGCCCTCGCACGGTGAACCTTTTCACTTTCCGTCACAAACACGGATCCATCCATCGCAGGCGTCTGACAGGCCGGTACCAGTTTCGGCATCATCGAGATTTCACCGGTTTCGGCATCACACCGACCTGATTCCACCAAGCACATGCGGCAACTGGCCACCACACTCAGGCCCGGATGCCAGCAATAGTGTGGAATATCGAAACCAGCCTGACGGGCAACTTGAATCCCGTTGAGTCGTTCGTCATCTTTCAATTCGACAGTGACGTCGTTCACTATGACTTTCGCCATCTAGTGCACCCCAATCACATCCAACGCAGCTACTGGTTCCGTCACCATGTATCCGGTCGGATTGGTTGTTCGAATGTATTCGTCAAATTCATCACGAAACTTGCGAATGGCATTCTTGAGCGGCCAGGCGGCGCCGTCTGCCAAACCACAAATGGTTGTCCCCGGGATGATGCCAATCGAATCACCAATCTCGAGCAACAACTCCAGATCCTGCAAACGCCCCTTGCCTCGCCGGATCCGTTCTAGCATCCGCAATGACCAGGCTGTTCCTTCTCGGCAAGGCGTGCACTGTCCACAGCTTTCGTGAGCAAAAAAACGGCAACTATTGTGCAGAAAATCGACCATGGAAACGGTTTCGTCCATCACCACCACCGCGGCAGTTCCCAAACCCAAGCAGCCGTACTTTCCTGGCCCGGAAAAATCGAGTGGACAGTCGAATTCGTCGGCACTCAACAGTCCCATGCTGATTCCACCAGGAATCGCCGCTTTGGCTCGACGGCCTTGCCAAACACCACCGCCAAACCGATCGATCAGCTCTTGCACGGTGATCCCGAGAGGCGCTTCATAACAGCCGGGACGTTCAACGTGTCCACTCAAGCAATACAGTTTGGGTCCAAAGCTTCCCGCATCACGCGGATTCTCTGGATCAGCTGGCGTACCCATGGATCGAAACCATTCGGCACCCCGGTCCAGAATGTGTTTCACACAAGCGGCAGTCTCGACGTTATTCACCACAGTCGGCTTGCCGAAAACTCCTTCTACGGCCGGGAAAGGGGGTTTGATGCGAGGCCACGCACGCTTGCCCTCCAGACTCTCGATCAAGCCTGTTTCTTCGCCACAGATGTATGCTGCGGCACCACGATGCAGGTAAATATCTAATGAGAATTCGCTTCCCAAAATGTTCTTACCCAACAAATTCTCGTCATAACATTCATCAATTGCCTGCTGTAGCCGCTCCAATGATCGTGGATACTCGTAACGCAAGTAAATATAAGCGGTACTGGCTCCGGTGGCGTAGCAGGATAAAATCGTACCTTCGATGACTTGATGAGGATCTTCTTCCATCAAGATACGATTGTTAAACGTTCCAGGCTCGCTCTCGTCTGCATTCAAACAGAAATAGACGGGACCTGAATGATCTTTAGGCAAAAACGTCCATTTCAAACCTGTAGGAAATCCGGCACCCCCGCGCCCACGCAACTTACTTTCGCGGACAACATCGCCAACATCCGTGGGACTCATTTCCTTGAGAGCCTTGGACAAACCGGTGTATCCCCCAGAGACACGGTACACGCGCAGCGTATGGCTGTCTTCCTGAGCGATATTCGCCAGCAGAACAGGCTCAAACGTTGACGTGCTCATCTTCCTCTGCCAGCCTTTCCTGTTTACGACTCTTGTTCGGACAAATCTTTGAGAATGCGCTCTGCCTCTGCAGTGTCCAGATTCTTGTGCAACCTGTTACCCGCCAGCATGCATGGTGCAAAGTCACATGCGCCCAGGCATTCTGCCGGCTCTAAGGTCAGCTTGCCGTCCGCCGTGGTGTCTCCTGGCCGTATGCCAAACGAATCACTCAAATGACCCATTACTTCCTCACCACCACGCAGTGCACAACTGATCGAACGGCAAACCCAAGCCCGAACGCGGCCATGCGGACCGTCCTGCTTAAAGAATCCATAAAACGTCAACGTGTCCTGAACTTCAGCGGGCGCCAATTCTAACAATGCGGCAACTTCAACCACGGCTGCCAAAGGCACGTGGCGTAAACGCTGGTTCACGATATGCAACGCCGGCAGCGTGACAGCCTGCCGGCTAGGATAACGATCGAACAATGCCCGGATTTCAGACACCATCTCGTTCGTCAACACACGGTCGGCTGGCATTTCGTTTTCCGTTACCTGCTGGACTGACATAAGATGAATGAAGGAAGTTCTGTATTTATCTGGAAGTTCATCGGAAAGGACATCACCTGCCTGCGTTCGAATCCTGGAAGTTCCAATATCGCTAACGATCCAATTCGGCCGCAATAATGTTCAAGCTTCCCAGCACGGCGACGACGTCACTGAGTGTATGCCCGCGTATCAAACGCGGAAATATGGCGAAGTGGATAAACGACGGAGGCCTACAACGGGCTCGATAAGCCACATGGCTGCCGTCTCCGACGACGTAAAACCCAAGTTCACCATTCGGTGCTTCGATAGCTGCGTAGACTTCATCGTGTGGTACCTCGAACCCACGGTTGGTCATGACTAATTCAAAGTGCGTGATGGTCCCTTCGATCGTCTGGTACACCTGCTGCTTGTCGGGCAATGCTGTACGCTCATCCACTCCAACGTTGATCGGTCCTGCAGGGAGATTTTCGATAGCCTGCTCGAGGATTTTTAAGCTCTCCCGAATTTCCGCCATGCGTACTAGATAACGGGCAAAGCAGTCACCGGTCCGCATGCAGCAAACTTTAAAGTCGAAATCAGCGTATGCCAGGTAGGGGTCGTCTTTGCGGAGATCGGTCGTCACTCCGCTGGCTCGCGCCACCGGCCCCGTAGCACTAGTACTAAGGGCCTCTTCCTTCGACAATATGCCAACTCCTTGAGTACGATCGACGAAAATCCGATTGCGATTCAATAGCCGCTCCATGTCAGACAAAGTCTTGGGGAACGTATCGAGGAAATTTCGGATCTTTTCGATAACAAGCGGAGTGATATCATGCATCGCGCCGCCTACGCGTGTGTAGCTGTTGGTGAATCGAGCCCCACACAGCGTCTCAAAAATGTCGTAAATCACTTCTCGCTGGTAAAAACCATACAAAAAGAAAGTAAAAGCACCCGTGTCCAACCCCATGGCACCACAACACAACAGGTGATCGCTAATACGAGCCAGTTCGGCAATGATCACCCGTACATATTTGCCACGAGGCGTCAGCTCAATACCCAAAAGCGTTTCGACGGCATGGTGCCAGGCCACGTTATTGGCCATCGGCGAAATATAGTTCATGCGGTCCGTGACCGTAACATATTGGTTGTAGTCCAGATGCTCGCCGATCTTTTCGAACCCTGAATGCAAGTAGCCGATATCCGGCGTGGCATCTACGACCCGTTCGCCGTCCAACTGCAACAGCAATCGTAATGTCGTGTGAGTCGCCGGGTGTTGTGGACCGAAGTTGAGCGTCCACAAATAATCACGCGCTTCGGTACGAGCGGAACCCGAGGAAAGACTGTCAACCAAACTAGTTTCGGTTTGTAGCATCTGACTAAGCCTCGGCGCGAGTCAACTTGTCAAAGTGGTGTCTTTCGCCACGCCCCTGCATCGGGTAATCCTTCCTCAAAGGATGAGCCGTAAACTCTTCGGGCAAGAGAATCCGCCGCAAATTGGGGTGCCCCTCAAAACGAATCCCAAACATATCCCAGACCTCCCGTTCCATCCAATCGGCGCCATCCCAAAAAGGAACCGCCGAGGCAACCTTCAGGTCGGGTTCGTTCAACATCACGCGAAGTACCAACCGCACGTTGTCCCGCGTTGATGACAAAATGTAAACTAATCCAAAACGGTCCCGAGCACCGCGATACGACAGATAATCCACACAAGTAATATCATTGAGCAGATCGAATTCCCAGCGATTCCTTAGCAAATCGAAGGCCGCATGGAGAACCGTTCGAGACAAAACGACGCGGTCTTGCCCCCGAAACTCGCTCACCGAGAATTCTGCCGCTGTCTGACTGCTCAATGCTTGCAAGTCATCAATGACATTGGTCAACAAAGACATGCTGTTCTTATAACTTTTCTAAAGCTTGGGAAGTCCATCTGGATAAGAAACTGAGCTGGGAATTTGTCCCAGAATGGGCAATTCCATTAGAGCCCTCTTGGGCTGCTGCCTGGAAGCCAAATTGAATTCTGCACCGTCCAAACGACCCTCTTGTTGAATTTTTTCCTGCAAATCCATGATCGCCTGAATCAATTGCTCTGGCCGCGGAGGACACCCAGGAACATACATGTCCACGGGAATGAACCGATCGATCCCTTGGACAACCGCATAGGTATCAAACACACCACCCGTAGATGCACACGCCCCCATTGAAATACACCATTTGGGCTCCGGCATCTGCTGCCAGATTCGTTGCAGCACGGGCAACATCTTCATCACCACGCGACCAGCTACAATCATCAAGTCACACTGCCGAGGACTGAAACGAAAAACCTCAGCACCAAAACGAGCCAAATCGTGGCGGCTGGCTCCCGTGGCCATCAACTCGATGCCACAACACGCTGTGGCAAATGGCATTGGCCACAAACTGTTCTTCCGGCACCAATTCGCCAACTTGTCCAGATTCGTAATGGCCACGTTATCAGGTAACGCATTGGCATCCTGAACCGCACCAAGCTTTGTTTCAATGCCCGGAGAATGCTGATTTACCGCCATCGAAGTACCCCTCGTCGCCATTCATAAATGAGGCCCAACGTCACGAGGAACAGAAAAAACATAACACCGCCGAAAACGAGCCCCCTGCCGGACAGCAAACCTGCCTCCACCAACTGGTCAACACCCTCCGGATGATGACTGGCAACGGCCCACGGATATAGGAACAGCAACTCCACATCGAAAATAATGAAGGCGATCGCCACAAGATGAAACCGCACGTCGAACCGGCGGCGCGCGTCGTGGATCGGATCCATCCCGCTCTCATACGGCATCGCTTTCACTGCATTTGATCGACGAGGTCCCAATAGAGTCCCCGCACCCAACATGGCCACAGGAACCACCGCCGATGCGGCAATCATGATCAACAGTGGAATTGCCACCGAATCCATAGGATATCCCAAGACAGTAGCTTACGAAAAACGCCCCGGTGCCAACCGACCCCCTGTGGTGACTCCACGTGCCATGACGAACCGTCGTGCAGCACTTTGCACAGACGTCCACCACAGTGCGAACTGAAATCTGGGGAAATTTAGCACATCCCCCCGACAAGAGGACACAAACCTGTAAACAGCAGACATTGTGAAAGTTATCACAAAGTCTGCCCGAAAAAAAGCTCGGCCTGTACCGAACTCCAACGACATCGTATCTGGCGCCCTTGATGTGGTCAACCCACCACCCAGTCAAGAGAAAAATGAAAAAACCCTCCGCAGGTGGGGCAGGGACCTACGAAGGGAAAACGGATCGAGTTGAACTCAATCCTTATCCCTTTGTAATTGCTAATGCCTCGAGATCAACCCCCGCTGCAAAAAAACCAGTAAATTTATCCCAGTTTGCCCACTCATAAAAAACCAACCGGTTATGACCCACCACGTACACCACACATCAACAAGCCGCAGGCTTGACAAACCGAAAACGCTGTAGCTTCATCACCGGCGTGCTTCATTCCTGCTGGCATGAACAGGATTCATTAAAAGATGTCCAATATGAAGTGGTTGCCTTGGTGATAAATACGTTCCTGCGGATAGTAATTCTGCCACTTGCGGTTGTAGACTGGAATTCGCATCTCGCGCGGGTAGCGATAGTATAAGTCGTTCGCGCTGCGGAAGTATTCGTTACCCCAAAAGTTCTGCGGATAATAGACATATGGATAGTGGTAAAACCGTCGCCAATCTTGCACCGTTTGACCCTGGCCCCACACTCGCCCAAATGCCTGTTGCGCATGCACCTCGCTAGGATTCCAGAAAAGACTGCTCAACGCAAACACAGCAATTCCCAAAAGCACACGACGAACCATAACAGTCCCCCTACACTCGGTTTCACAACACCAGCAACATCCCCCACTGGTGCATTAATCTGATCGACACGCCATCCCCGCTCTGATCAACGAATATCCGTCAAAATCGGAAAAATAGGATCGTTGTGGAAGACTGACGATCGGCGGGATTGGTCAAGCCAGGGAAAGATTATGGATTGGGCTCTCGAGATTTACCCACCTGGACTTTTGCCCTCAGCAATTTCTCGTTCGTATTCGTCCTCAAGAGGCCAATTGACAGCACATGTACCGAAATCTGCCATGCGTTGATAACCCGTCAATCGCTCAATCGTACTATCCAACAACGCATTGTCTTTGCGGAAGATCGGCCCATGGCTCGGTAAAAGCCACCCAATGTCACTTTCTCGGATCCGATTGAGAGAACTAACGAACGCTTCCAGATCACTTCCGTGATGAGCATCAATGGCTCCTACACAACCGTCGCGATAGATGTTGTCGCCACTGAATAGCAATTCGCCTAAACGAAACGAAAGCTGGCTATCGGTGTGTCCCGGCGTATGCCACACTTCCAGCTGCAAACCACCAATTCTTATCAGATCACCATCTTCGATCAGCGTGTCTACCTTTACCGGTGGCATTTCCATGCGAATGCCCTGCGCCTCGATCTCGGCAAACGTCTTGAGGCGATCACCCGATTCTAATGACCCTGCAGCAAGCGGATGAGCCAGCACTTCGGTCCGCAAGAGCTGTTTGGCTTTGGCAAGTCCCTGAATGTGATCCACATCCGCATGGGTCGCAATAAGACCCTTGCAAGAAGACAACGGGAAATCGAGCTGACGAATGAGTTCAACGATCTCGTCCGCCGTTTCATCGTACCCAATATCAATCAACAGCCATTCCGGACCGTCGAAGACCAGGTAGACATTGCAGCCGATGACACTCCCGGCTTGGTGGTTCAATTCAATAACACCAGGAAAAACTGGCTTCCGCTCCAACATAAGCAAACCTCGAATAAACGGATGAGATGATATGTCGACTGATTGTAAAACCACAGCGGTTTGTCTTCAACGGGCGCTGAGAGATTCCGATTGAACATCTGCCCCGCTGTGCCACGGTTGGGGGATTCATCTTTGGCATTTGTCGTTAGGAATTTAGGTTTTCTTAATCACAAATCCTTCGTGATTCAAGTCATGCAGCCAAAAATAACTCTACACCGCAGTCTTAGCACATGACCGACAAAGTTACTGGAACCACTTCGATTTATTCCCCCAAACATTGGCGGGCGATAGCAGCTAATCCTTCCTGGTAATTCTTGTGTTCTAATTGCACGCCAAGTTCACGCAGCATCCGTTGATTGACTACTCGTTTGCTGGAACCCGTGCGCTGCTGCCGCGAGGCTGGTCTGGCCGGCGATCCTTGACCTGGTTGGGCATTATCCAGAACCGGCCAATCCCACCGGAGAACATGGGCATAGAAGTCGCTCCGCAAGACAGGCTGTCCGTCCGAGACGGTGTACAGCGTGGGCGTTCTAGCTCGCAACTCTGCCGCTAACACAACGCGGACAGCATCCTCAACGTGGATTAAGTTTAGATAACCATCTGTCGCAATACGGGCAATCTCGCCTGCTGCCGCCAGACGCAAATTCGGGATTCGGCTAGGTCCATAGATTCCAGCCAGTCGCAGAACAATGCGACGATCTCCCCAGATCACACGCGCCAGACGGTTTTCCGCCTCCAGACAGCACTGTCCTCCTGCGCGTGTTGGTTGACAAATCGAGTCTTCATCGACCCAACTGCCATCCGATTGACCATAGACTCCGGTGGAACTGATGTAGATGAATCGTTCCAACTTATCGTGTGGCAGATGCTCTAGCACATGGGTCAAACCGTCCACGTAAACTTGGCGTTGCTGCAGCCCTGTGCTACGGTCGTAGCCGACAGCATATAATACAGACTCGGCTGCGGGCAGCTCGCACAAACTGCCCGGTTGTGTGACATCAGCGATCACCGCATGAAAGCCACAGGACTCCAATTCCTTCGCTCGTGCTGAACTTCGGGTCACCACCCAAACTTCATCGCCATCTTCCAGCCACCTTTGTGAGATTCGTCGGCCCAAATACCCGCAACCAAAAACAAGTTTTGTCATGCATGACCACCACTTTCACCTCGCGTGTCGTCGAGCGCTCCCAAAGACTCGCTAGAAGCGGCGCCGTGATCGAGATAAGTTTGTAATAGAATTTGAGCTGCCAACATATCGCGACGGGCCTTGCGCTTTTGATTCGTGAGTCCTGCACCAAGCAGGGCTTGCTCAGCCTGTTGCGTCGTAAAGCGTTCATCAACAAAGTCGACCGGGACCCCCGTGGCATTGGTCAGCCAAGACCCAAATTCTCGCGCCTCGCGTGATTTCTGGCTTTCCTGGCCAGAAGTGTGTACGGGTAACCCAACGACAAATTGTACGACCTCTTCCTCACTGACCAACCGCTGGAATCGTTGGGCATCCTTTTGATCATCTTGTCGCCGATAATTCTCATAGGGGCTGGAAATGGAGCGTGCTGCATCACTGATCGCAATGCCCAAGCGTACCGTACCGTAATCGATACCACTTACGCGTCCAGGTAGCTCCACGTCCGCCTCCTCCCGACCGAGCCAGAACAATGTTTCCAGCAACGACCTAGTATTTCATAACAATCGTTCTTGCATGCATGATGGACTTGCCGATTGGTTGGAATCCTGTTCGGCAATAGTAAGGTGAATCACCAATCGACAAATCCGTCTTACCATCCCGCACCATGCCCCTCCTGAAAATTATTTATCATCAACCAAATGGGAGGAGATCCGTCACAGCGACTCCCAACATCCCTGATTTTCATGACTGCGCAGGCACGTCTCAACAAACCTCACCCCCCTCACCCCATCCAACACACTCGGATATGCACTCCCTGGAATCGACGGACATTCGCCACATCTTGACGCGACCATATCGCTGAAGGCACCACGGTAAATATTGGCGAAAGCTTCAAAAAAAGCTTCGGGATGTCCTGCTGGTAACCGACACACTTCCCGTGTCTGGGGAAGTGTGTAGCTCGCATTCGGATTCCTATCATAAATCTGGGTCGGCTGACCAAACCGCCGCACCAACAACTGATTGGGTTCTTCCTGACGCCACGACAATGATGCGTCGCTACCGTCCACTTCTAAGGTTAAATCGTTGAGCCGCCCATGAGTGATCTGACTAAAAGTAATGCATCCCAATGTCTCGTCGCCCCACCGCAACAAAACGTGCCCGTAGTCTTCCAAGGGTCGCTCCGAGTGATATGTTCGTAAATTCGATGACAAGCAGTCCGGGTAACCATCATTCACAAAACAAGCCAATTGATAAGCATGGGTTCCGATATCCCCCAGGGATCCAGAACCAGCTCGCTGCGGATCGGATTTCCAAACACCTCGAGCTGACACTGTTCCGGGCACCAGACCGCAAAGGAAACCTTGAATGTAGTTCACACGGATCGCCTGAATGGCTCCCAATTCACCTGCTTGCAGCATGGCCCGTGCCTGTCGAACCATGGGATACCCTGAATAATTGTGAGTGAGCACAAATACTCGTCCGCTCTGCTCCACTAACTTGGCCAACTGTACCGCTTCGTCAACACGATTCGTGAGTGGCTTGTCGCACACCACATCGAAGCCGGCCTGTAAAGCAGCACTAGCAATCTCGAAGTGAGTATCGTTCGGAGTGGCAATCGCTACAAAGTCGATACGCTGATCTTCAGATAAGGCTAATTCACCGTCCAACAATTCGCTGTAAGAACCATAAGCCCGTCCAGATTCAATGCCAAAAGACGTCGCGGCAGCGCGCGAGCGATCGGGATTCGAACTGAGGGCTCCTGCCACCAGTTCGGCTCGCCCGTCAAGTTGAGCAGCAACAACGTGAACTCGACCAATGAATCCACTGCCACCACCACCCACTAATCCCATCCGCAATCTACGTCCTAACGGATGATTGACGGATTGTTCCAGGTCAAACATAACCATTCATCCTTTTGGATTGGGCATCACGAAAAATCACAACGAAAAGTGATTTTAAAGCCTCCGATCCGTTCTATAGATACTCTTTCCAGTCATTCTCCTCAATCAGCTTCACAACTTGTCGTACAGATTCTTCGTCATGTTTGTTGGCCACGAGAGTCGCGTTGGGTGTATGCACCACAACACAATCTTGAATACCTAACGTGACCACCAAATGATCTTCGTCGGTACGAATGATCGTCCCAGTCGTATTCACACCCACATGGCGTCCCTCCACGGTATTGCCAGCATCATCTTGACCTTTCAACCGAGCAACGGCCTGCCAACTACCCACATCGTCCCATTGGAAAGGAGCCTCCACAACCACTACATCCCGGGCATGTTCCATCACAGCATAGTCGATCGACTTGCCTTGAATCGCTGTGAACTCTTGTTCCAACGTCGCCTGATACTCCCGAGTACCCGCCGCTTTCGCAATCCGTTGCAGATGATTCACCATCTGGGGCTCGTGCTGAGACAATTCGTCCATGATCGTGTTGGCCTTCCAAACGAAGATGCCAGAATTCCAGTAAAAGTCTCCCGACTCGTAGTACCCTTGAGCCACGTGAGCTTTGGGTTTTTCCCGAAACTGCTTGACGGCAAACGTAGGCAAGGATGCGTTGTCTACCGGAGCACCCCTTTCGATATATCCAAATGACTCGGCTGGATAACTGGGACGAATCCCAAAGGTGACTAACCGCTGCGGATTTTCTTCTACCAATTCCGACGCATATTGGATGGCCTGCTGAAAATCTTTCAAGGGTCGGATCACATGATCTGACGGCATGACGACCATCGTCGCAGTGTGATCGTTCTGCTGCACCTGAATGGCCGCCAATCCGATGCAAGGTGCCGTATCTCGTTTACACGGTTCTCCTAAAATAGCCGTGAGCGGCAAGTGTGGAAGTTGCCTCGCGATAGCATTCACCATGCTGGCGTTGGTGACAATCAGCACATTTTCTGGTGCCACTAACCCATCCATCCGAGCCACAGTTGCTTGGATCATGGATTCATGACTGACTAGATTCTGCAGTTGTTTTGGCTGAGCTGCACGGCTCAATGGCCAAAACCGCGTACCCGACCCACCTGCCATGATCACCGCGTGCAACATACCGATTACCTTTTATTCGCTTCTCTGTGAGGATCTCTGTGTTTACAAAATTCAGAACAGCCAACCTTGCACAAATGCATAGGCCAACCAACATAAAACGGGAAAACCCACGAACACTGTCGCGTAGGTAAAGATGGTCGTCCAAGCGTGCCGTGGCCAGCGGGCCATAATCGGTTGGTCCTCTTGTGGTTGGCCCAATCTTTCAAGCAACTAATACTAATGCGCTACGTTACATCAATGACGACTCAATTAAAGTCTCCGGTTTCAATGTACGAATCTCGAGTTGACACCGTTTCGGAAACTGCACCATTGCCACAGCGTCGATATCGTGAAACTCGTTGATTTGACCTAAGCGCTGGAGTACTAGCTCGCGTAAAACTCAATGACCACCGTTTCCGAACTGGACCCTAACGAAGATCGTTTCACGTCGAATCGTATCCCGTACGGCAATACCTGCACTGTTCGGATGGTGACTTCGGGACCCTCCAATTGCTCGGCAAACACTTGCGGAACGGTTTCCAACGGAGGACAAAACGCAACGTGAAGGCTCGTACTACGTTGCCCAGCTGCAAACTCTCCGCGCAGCCGGCCGTAAAACGCACCCTGCCCGGAACCATCTCGGGTGTGGGTTAGCTGCTGCCAAACTTCTCCTGGAAAACCGTGACCTTCACCATCTGGCAACCCAAAAAGGTTGCTTTTTGGTTGCTCCTCATCCGCTACGGTGCTCGCATCGTGCGACACCCGTCCGATGATTTGCGAGGCTATTCGTTCCTGGCGTGCGCCACCTGAACTCCCTCGCAACGTTCCATAGTACCACCCTATCCCATGCACGGCCGCTTCTTCGATCAATACGACTCCCCACAACAAGCAGAGACCCACCTGCGAAGTGCCGGGCAAAGACAGACTGCTCGCAAACATCACCAGTAACAGGGCAACTGCCAAGCTCCACGCCCATCGATACGAAATAGACGCCTCGGAATCCCCGTGAAACAACTGCCATCGACAAGCCGCGGCCAAGACAGCAAGAACACTTCCCACGGCCAACAACCCCAGCACAGGAATTGGCTGAGTGAGCCCTCCTGTCCAACGCCGTACCAACAACAATACGGAGACGGCGGCCATGGATGCTCCTGCCGCAACCAACGAACAGCGAATCAACGCAGGCCACGGAGAACGCCCCCAGGCAGGCGTTAACGACTGAGAATGGACAGGTTGGATATTCATCCAATCGAGTCAGCACTAGAAGTTTGCAGAAACCGCATTTAGGCTTTCAGCCAATTCTACGGCTCGTTCGGTGTTTTCCCAACGAAAGTCGGCATCATCACGTCCAAAATGACCGCCTGCTGCCGTCTTGCGATAAATGGGACGACGCAATTGCAGATAGTCAATGATGCCGGAAGGCGTCAGCGGGAACAATTTCTGTACGGCTTGGCAAATCTGATCATCGTCCACATGGCCGGTACCGAATGTATCGACATGGACACTGACCGGCTGGGAAACACCAATAGCATAAGCCAACTGGACTTCACAGCGTTCAGCAACCCCCGATGCAACCACGTTTTTTGCGACGTGGCGAGCCATATAAGCCGCGCTTCGGTCTACTTTGGTTGGGTCTTTTCCACTGAACGCGCCGCCTCCATGTCGGCCCCATCCGCCATAGGTGTCAACAATAATTTTTCGTCCTGTCAGTCCGCAATCTCCATGTGGTCCGCCCGTCACAAAGCGCCCTGTGGGATTGATATGGTACTTGATGTCGCGATTCACAAGTTTGGTTGGCAGGCATGGTTTAATGACTTGTTCAACAATAAAATCTTGAATCTCGTTGTTCTCCACGTCGGGTGAATGCTGCGTGGACACCACCACCGTGTCGACACGTACCGGAGTCAGACCGTCATACTCTATGGTGACCTGACTCTTACTGTCCGGACGCAACCAGTTCACTTCTCCCTTTTGTCGGGCCTCAGTCAGTCGGTGAAGGATTCGGTGCGACAGAGCAATCGGCATCGGCATCAATTCCTCCGTCTCGCTACAGGCAAAACCAAACATTAAGCCTTGATCGCCTGCACCAATGTCTTTCCCTGCCACGGAATCCTCGTCCACGCCCTGAGCAATATCCGGACTTTGCTTGTCCAACGACACCATGACCGCACAGGTGTCTGCACAGATGCCCATTTCATCATCGGTATAACCGACGTCACGAATCACGCCTCGAACAACGGTCGGGATATCCACGACCGCCTTCGTCGTCACCTCACCCGCAATGATTGCCACGCCTGTGGTGACCATGGTTTCACAGGCAACACGGCTGTATGGATCCTGGGCGAACATGGCATCCAGTACACCGTCAGAGATTTGATCGGCAAGCTTATCCGGGTGGCCCATACTGACAGATTCACTCGTGAACAAGTAATTCGATGCCACGTCAATGACTCCTATTCGTTGATAGACAGTGCTTCGCTGTGCGACATTTCCTATACGCGAGTTCCCATCTGCGATGTTGAATGTACGTTACAACGCATTCGCACAAACGGCGAAGGGGAAACAAGGCACAGGGGGCACGCAATCCTTGGCTGCAGAAACATGCATCGGCCATGGTACCCATTTTCACCGTTACCGCCAGACGGCCCCGGTGATTTCGCAAGTATACCCGGGGCCCTACTTAGTCCTCAATAGGCCACCAAGGAATGCCCCGCGTCCTCACAGTACATTTACCATTCTTTCTCTTTAGAAGCCCCCCCCTTTCAGACGTCGTCCGTGTTCTTGTTCCAGATCATCATGATACTGTTCAGAGTGCCTGAATCGTCCCAATCCAAACGGTTTTTTTCCACAAATCGCACGGTAGTCACCCGGCTTTCAAAGCGTGGAAATTCCACGCATTTTGCCGATTTCCCACTGAAAAAGAACAGCCTCTGAAGAAACGCGGCACGGGCGAGTGTCACCGAGACTTTTGAAAATGGTCCGAGGAAAACAGCGAGTACCTGGCAGACCACTAGGAAGTTGGCCTCTCAGCTGGCAGAGCCACCAGGAACCGCCCTCGAGTCGACACATGAAAAATGGTTGCATAGAGGATCGCGACACCGACCGCCAAAGCCCCTGCACACGTCACGGCTTCGTAAACCACAACTTGAAATCGTCCACCCACCGCAAGTGCATACAAACCGGCCCCCACAAGCAACATGCCTACAACATAGGCCCCTTGTCGCTTCTGTCGAGAAGACAACGCCAACAGCAAAGAGTTCACCTGAGATGGCTGCCGCTTAAGATAGACTTGCGCCAGCCCGGCAAGTAAAGGCAACAAAATAAAACTACAACCATATTGCACAATCCTGTAACCAGGCAAACTCCACGTGCCCAACAGGTAACGTCGCTGCAACAGCGGAACCAATTCGACTCCCCAACGATTTGCATGGGTAAAGGAATCCCAGACGACATGCGAATAAGCGCCAATGGTCAAGCACATCACCACTCGCAACCAGAACCCGGGCGAGGCACTTAATTGTGGCATGCCCCGACACGGCAATCGCCGTTGAATCCATTCGGGCAGCAAGCACACTAAGGGGATCTTGACAATTGCCTCATACAGCAAGAATGCCAACATCCCCAATGGAACACAACTTGTCATCACACCGAGCGCGGAATGCGTCACCGCATAGTCCGTCAACCAAGGAAAGAACAACGGCACGTCCGGCATCATGCTACCGATGGCCAGCGCAGTGAACGGCAACCGGCGATCCATTGCTGCAATGGGAACAACAGCCGCAATATGTGTCGCAGTAAATGGCATCGAACTGCGGGTACCTCTTCACCAGAAAGTGATTTCATTCACCAGAAAGTGATTTCATTCACCAGAAAGTGATTTCATTCACCAGAAAGTGATTTCAAACCACTCAATCGTGTGGCGACAGAATCTCTTTTCCAACGTTCTGTTTTGAAACTCCGCACGACGGGTCTCTTGGCCCGTCCCATTCCACATTTTTTCTGGAAAAGACAAGCCTGTAGGCCAGTCCTACAGCCCCAACGAATGGTTGTAAAACAGAGCCTCTTGCCGAACGGACACTAGGTGTCCGCCGCATATCCAGGCCTTCCCAGAAACACGCCAAACCCTTTTCTATACGTCTCGGACAGTATTCGGTTCAGCAAAATTTTTCCCGCGGCAAGAATTCTCTTCCAATGTCCTGCGGGCATGTGTGAGCTACTGCTTTTTGTGTAGATTCGCAATCCAGATTCCAATGATGTAGCCCGCCGCCGCTCCAACGACCACTGCCAGCGTCACCGTACCAGTCATGGCCACACTGAACTTGTAGGTCGACATGGCATAATCGGCCCATCGGATCATCCCCAAAGACAAGCCCGCCACAAAGACCACCAGGAACAACATCTTGAGAGTGAACTGATGGCCGCTAGCAACCACGTACCGTTTGTCGGCATGCTCAGGCGCTGGCTGAGTGGCATCCAAACGAGGAGATTCAGGTTCCCATTCGAATGAGTCAAGATCTTCGGAAACACACATGGTTCTGGATAACGCTGTTCTTGATAACGCTTTAGCCAATCGCAGCGTTTGGAGATTGTTGGGGTCAGTGATCTGTAGATTGTATCCACTACATCGCCACGCAGTCGATGAAACCCTTTTTAGTTCCTTCCCTTATTATACTGCCATCCGTTCAAGAATACCTAGCCGCGCACGATCTCCGTTAATTGCTGCAAGCCGTCCGTGAGTGATGCTGGCCCCGGTTGCAAGATCACCGACGAATCAAGTTCATAAACACGATCATTCTGAATCGCCGGGATTGCCTCCCAGCCTGGTCGGCGAAGCAGAACGTCCTTGTCGAATGGCTTACCACACCAAGAGGCAATTACAATATCGGGTGCCCGGCGGATCACCTCATCAGCATTGGCAATGATGCGATCACGAGCCAAAGTGTTCGCCGCCAATTCAGCGAAACAATCTTCTCCCCCAGCTATTCCAATCAGTTCGGATACCCAGCCGATTCCACTGATCAGCGGATCGTGCCACTCTTCGAAATAGACTAGCGGCCGATTGGGACGCAATTGCCCTTCGGCACGCACGCGTTCCATTCCACGTTGCAGGTCGGCAATCAATTCCAGGCCCTCCAACTCACACCCAATCAAGCTTCCGACAGTACGAATCATCCGCAGAATCCCTGCGATGTCGCGCTGGTTAAAGATGTGTACTTCCACACCATGTTGGATCAGATCCCGGGCAATGTCAGCCTGCAAATCAGAAAATCCCAGCACTAGGTCCGGGCGCAAGTTGAGAATATCTTCAATGTTGGCCTTAAGAAATCCCGTTACGGCCGGCTTCTCTTGTCGAGCCTGCGGCGGGCGAACCGTGTGACAAGAAATGCCAACGATCCTTTGCTCCTCTCCCAAACGGTACAGTGTTTCCGTCGTCTCATCAGTCAGACAAACGATACGTTCAGCCTCCCAACGACTCATCAGAGACTCCTTGATCACAGCAACTATCGGTCTTCTGTTTCCTATTGGCTACCCGATCGTAGCAGCACATGGTAATCCTCTGGCACTCCTTCTCCTCAGGGGAACCATCGCCGTGCACGGTCCAGCTTGCACTTGGCTTGTCGCTCCAAAGAAAACGAAATGATCGCACCCGTCCTGCTACTCTTACTCGAAAACGCACCGCGTGGCGACACCGCCTTATTCGAGCCGCACATGCGACAATCGGACTACCATGCTGAATCGAACGGAAGAAAACCTGTACGGCTGCGCCTGCTATTTAGACGGATTTTATTCTTTGTTCGAGCAACGCTCTCCGACAAATGTCACTCTCTCATCATCTCTCCTACCTGCCACAACAACGGACAAAGTGCTATCTTGGGCCGTTTCATTTCCTACTTTTCCCAGAAAGATACGTATGAAGTACGACGTATATGGCATTGGCAACGCACTAGTCGACGTGCAGGCACAAGTTTCCGAGGATGTTCTAGGGCAGATGGGATTCGCCAAAAGTGTCATGACTTTGGTGGACAACGAACAACAGCGCGTCGTGACCCAAAGTCTTGAGGGAATTCCCTTGAATCGCTGTGCCGGAGGTTCGGCAGCCAACACGATCGTGGCAATCGCTGACTTTGGTGGACAAGTTGCTTTTTGTGGCAAAGTCGCAAGCGACGAAATGGGGGATTTCTTTTTAAGAGACATGCAAAAGCTCGGTGTGACTGTCGGCGTCGCACCAGCCGAGCAAGGTACAACAGGAACCAGCACGGTCCTGATCACTCCCGACGCCCAGCGTACGATGCTGACGAATCTAGGCGTGGCCACGATGCTCACCGAGCAAGATATTAACGAACAGATCATTCGCGAGTCTCGCTACATCTATGTCGAAGGCTACCTACTGACGAACGAGGCCACCAAGGCAGCCGCTTATCATGCGATGGAATTGGCAAAAAAATACGACGTCAAGATTGCGTTCACCGCCTCGGACCCATTTCTCGTTCATTCCATTCGAGACGAGATCTGGCAATTAGTAGAGGGACCGGTGGACCTTTTCTTTTGTAACGAAGAAGAAGCCAAGAGCCTCACTGGGAAACAAGAAGTGAGTGAATGTGCCGATGAAATTCACCAGCATGTCGAAAATGTGGCGATCACGCTGGGACCTCAAGGTTCTCTCTTGATGAATGACGGAGAAGCGATTCCCATCGAGGGAGTTCCCGTCGAGGCCGTTGACACTACGGGAGCAGGTGATACGTACGCCGGTGGTCTGTTGTATGGCATCACCAACGGCAAAAGCTGGAAAGAAGCCGGATATCTCGCATCCCACGCTGCTGCTCGTATCGTGTCTCAGCTGGGAGCTCGTCTGGACCATAAATCCTTCGCCACGGAAGTAGAAGAACTGCAAAATTGACGATGCATTGGTTATCATGAGGTTCGATTATCCGGTACCGGACAACCAAATTCGAGAATTGAGTATCGTTTGAAATTGAACATAATCAAGAGGAATTCTCCAATGATACGACTCTACAGAATAGCCGTCTGCGCAGTGTTCAGTCTGACGTCGGTAACATCGACAGTCTTCGCCGAAGAATATTTGTCAGGTATCGAATGGCAGGAACCCGGGGTCGTGCAACCGGGAAACAACGGCGCACCTCCCTCCGACGCAGTGATCCTGTTCAACGGCACGGACTTGTCCTCTTGGGAAAACGGAGACCATTGGAAGCTCGAAGAAGGAAACATGGTCGTTGGCAAAGGAGACGTTCAAAGCAAAGAAGCCTTTGGCGATTGTCAATTGCACATCGAATGGTCCGCCCCTGTGCCAGCCACCGGCACCGGTCAAAAACGAGGCAACAGCGGCCTGTTCCTGATGAACACCTACGAGATTCAGATTCTCGATTCTTTCCAAAACAAGACCTATTTCGACGGTCAGGCGGGAGCGATCTATAAACAGACTCCACCTCAAGTCAACGCGATGCGTCCCCCAGGAGAATGGAACGTCTATGACATCATCTGGACGGCCCCCCGTTTTGAAAAAGATGGAGCTCTGCGGTCCCCTGCTTACATGACTGCCCTCCACAACGGTGTGTTGGTACTGAATCACTTTGAATTACTTGGCGATACCCCATACCACAGAGCACCCACTTACACGGCCCATCCTGATCGTTTACCGATCCGCCTACAGGATCACGGTAACCCGATTCGTTTTCGTAACATTTGGGTCCGCGAGATCAAATCAGCACCTGGCCAACGCGTCCGCAGCCCTTACTTGCGTGA
Source organism: Pirellulaceae bacterium (assembly GCA_022448645.1). The sequence goes on along the minus strand of JAKVBZ010000008.1, from coordinate 77,147 downwards.
TCCCGACGGAACCGAGCGATCACTGCAACCTCCTGCCGGTTTCGTGTCTTTGTTCAACGGCAAAGACCTCACGAGCTGGAAAGGGCTGGTAGCGAACCCCAAAAAACGCTCAGCGATGTCTGGCGATGAACTTGCCAGGGCACAGGTTGAAGCTGACGAACGCATGCGTGCTCACTGGAAAGTTGTAGATGGTGTGCTCGAATTTGACGGTGAAGGGGACAATCTCTGCACGGCAAAGGACTACGGTGACTTTGAAATGTATGTCGATTGGAAAATCCTTCCCGGAGGTGATAGCGGCATTTATCTGCGTGGCAGTCCACAAGTTCAGATTTGGGATACCGCACATGAACCGTACCATAAGCTTGGCGCCGATAAGGGCTCGGGTGCGTTTTGGAACAACCAGACACACGCACGCTTCCCCCTGATGAATGCTGACAACCCGGCAGGCGAGTGGAACACATTTCATATTCGCATGATTGGCGAGCGAGTTACCATTCGCTTGAATGGGAAACTCGTGACCGATCATGTCGTCATGGAGAATTTCTGGGAACGCGACAAGCCTATCTATCCACGTGGCCAGATTGAATTGCAAAACCACGGAAACAAACTGTGGTTTCGTAATATCTACATCCGAGAAATCACTGCAGAAGAAGCCAACGCCGAATTGAGCCGCATCGACGCGGATCGGTTTCAATCTATTTTCAATGGAATGGATCTCAGCGGATGGCAGGGAGCAACAGATTCCTACGAAATCAAAGATGGAACCCTGGTGTGCAAACCAGGCCAACACGGGAATCTATTCACAGAAAAGACCTATTCCAATTTTGTCGTGCAGACCGAATTCCTGTTACCGCCTGCAGGAAACAATGGATTGGCCATCCGATATTCTGGAGACGGGAATCCACACACCCATGGCATGGCCGAAATCCAAATCCTCGATTCGGAACACCCCCAATACGCGAATCTCGATTCGCGACAATACCACGGTTCGGTATATGGACTGGTGCCCGCACCTCGAGGCTATCTACGGCCTGTCGGCCAGTGGAATCACCAACGAGTGACCGCGTTGGGATCGCGGATCAAAGTGGAGTTAAATGGCTTCACAATCGTGAACGCCGATTTGAGCCAAGTTAAGAAGTCCAAAGACGGCGAAGTCTATCCCAGCGCATCGACTTCTAAAGGTTTCTTCGGCTTCGCCGGACACAATGATCCAGTGGCGTTTCGCAACATTGAGATCTGGGACTTCACCAGACAAACCGTAGCGAACAAATCACCACCCCGGTCTCCGATAAAAGAACGCATTCCCCTTTTCAATGGTCACAACTTGGAAGGGCTCTACACTTGGATGTCCGACGTGGGTTATGAGGATCCGCGCGAAGTCTTTTCTGTCGTAGATGATATGTTGCGTGTGTCCGGTGATGGCTACGGTGGAATCACAACCCAATTCCCTTACCGTGACTATCATATGATTATCGAATTCAAGTGGGGCGAACTAACGTGGGGTGCTAGAAAAGAAGCCACTCGCGACTCTGGTTTGCTAGTCCATTGCCACGGTCCCGATGGAAATTTCGGTCAACATTGGATGGCTTCGGTCGAAGCACAGATCATTGAAGGCGGTTGTGGGGACCTGCTGGTCCTGTCCGGCCAACACCCCACAACCGGCGAAACACTGGTCAGCTCGGTTACCGCAGAAATCCAACGCGACCGCGATGGTGAAATGGTCTGGCACCGAGGTGGTGAACGCAAAACCACCCATGGAGGTCGAATCAACTGGTGGGGTCGCGACGTCGATTGGGTAGACAAGCTGGGTTTTCGTGGAAAAGAAGACGTCGAAAGTCCGCACGGTGAATGGACTCGTATGGATGTCATCTCGGACGGCGGACACTTGATCTACAAAGTCAACGGCGTCGTTGTCAACGAAGCTTTCGACGTTACACCTGACAACGGTAGGATTCTGCTACAAACAGAAGGTGCCGAATTATTCGTGCGCCGCTGGGAACTTTGGCCGCTAGAGAAAGCCCCAGAATAAGCTTTTCATTTACGGAAAAAAGTCTCTCCAATGAAAGAACGCGAACTTTACGAACACGCACGCAATGAACGTATCCCGGCAGCAGTGCAACTACAAAGTAAATTGCCGGAACGCCATGCTCCCGGACAGTGGCCCGCCTATTCTCGAAAGGCACGCGGCATCGACATCTGGGATATCGATGACAACGTATTTCACGACTGGTCAGCGCACGGTATCGGAGCCGTGCTACTCGGATACCGAGACGACGCAGTAACTCAAGCTGTCGTGCGGTGTGTGGAAGAAGGCAGTTTCAGTTTCCTGAATCCTCCCGAAGAAGTCGAACTGGCTGACCTGCTGTGCGAGCTTCACCCGTGGGCAGAAAACGTCCGTTTTGCTCGTTCGGGAGGAGAAATCGCTACGATCGCAGTTCGGATCGCACGCGCCACGACCCAACGTTCCAAAGTCGCCATTTGTGGCTACCATGGTTGGCACGATTGGTACTTATCAGCCAATCTAGGATCCAGCGAAGCCTTGCGGGGGCATTTGCTGCCCGGGCTGAATCCGTTAGGGGTACCGCGTGAGCTGCGAGGCACGTCCTGGGTTTTCGGAATGAATGACCAAGATGCATTCGATCAAATCATCACAGATCATGGCGACGACCTGGCCTGTGTGATCATGGAACCATGCCGACATCAGGATCCGGTTCCCGGTTTTTTGGAACATGTACGGGACGAAGCACACCGTACTGGTGCTTTGCTCATCTATGACGAAATCACGATCGGCTGGAGACGATGCTTGGGAGGCGCTCACTTGCTGACCAACGTCAATCCCGACATGGCCACGTTTGCCAAGAGCCTCGGGAACGGACATCCTATTGCGGCAGTGATTGGTACTCGCACGGCAATGGATGGCGCTCACGAATCATTCATTAGTAGTACCTACTGGTCCGAACGCGTAGGACCAGTGGCCGCGCTAGCCACCTTGAAAAAAATGCAGCAAGTCGATGTACCCGCACATGTCGCTTACATGGGGCGCAAGATTAGAGAAGTGTGGCAACATCACCAACAGAAATTCTCTTTGCCCATCAGCTTTCCCGCCTATTACGATTGCTTCCCGACAATGGTCTTTGAACATGAACTGGCTGCTGAATTGAAGTTGCTGATGATCCAAGAAATGTTACAACGTGGTTTTATGGCGGGTACCTCGGTCTATGTCACGCTGGCCCATAACGAAGAAAATCTGCAACCCTACGCACAGGCTATTGGAGAAACATTTTCCGTGATCGCCAATGCTTTGCGGAAAGGCGACATCGAGGATCGACTTCAAGGTCCTCTTCCGGTGACGGGATTCCAGCGCCTCTTATGAGGAAGTGGAACGGCACAAGCCGTCCGACAAAGTCCGCAAAGACACCATGATGCATACGCGGTCAATCGCACCGTCTCCCGTGTCTATAAGCAAGGTGCACTTGGTTATTGAGTGTCGCCATCGAGTATTCTTTTCAGCCAAAGAAAATTTCCGTGGCTTGCTGGCACTTGTGGCATCTGGTCGTGTAAATGATCTGGAGCAAGCCTCAGCGAGGTTGCGGGTGGCCATTTAACGCTCAACTAATTGACGGAAACAAGCTTCCATCAATCGTTGACAGCGATATTGCACCGTCGATTTGGCCAGTTCAAGCTGCTCGCCAATCTGTTCGAATGTCATGCCCTGTTGGCGAAGCAACAAGATGCGGCGATCCACACCATATTGGTTACGCATCCAGCGTTCTATGTTCGCCTGAACCTCTGCGGTCAGCACAGCCTCGACCGGGTTCTCCGCGCCGGTCGTCTCCGATGCCGCATCCGTAAAGGCACGCTCAACCAGTTCAGACTTTCGAATATCAGCCCGCACCCAGTCAAGAAACGTGTTGTGGGTTGCACGCACTACATAAGCGTTTTGCGCTGGAACTTCCAAAGATTCAACCGTGTCCCAGTGCCCAACGATCTTGATGACCGTCTCTTGGACGACGTCGTCACAAGTCGCCGGACAATGGATGTACGTTGAGGCAATATCGTGCACTAAGCCATACAAGTGCTCGATATCACTGGCCAGAAGACGTCTTTGTTCGAGAGACTCGAAAGTCAAACTTTGACGCTTTTGACGGCGTCCAACCGACAGTCGATCATTGGGCCACATGGAAAAACCGATAAAATATAGGGAGTATAGGGGGTTTTTAAGGACAAACCACCGCTCCAAGCGCAACTCAGCGACGCCTCATTTTAACCGAACCGCGCCGCAACTCAGCAAATCGAATTGTCCGACCAGACAAAAAAGAGATACGCGTTCCCTTTTTTGACGATCCTAGGGGTGAATTACCGATAATTTTTCCACATTTTACAAAAAAATATTGGTCCGGACATCGCGGGAAACGTCTTATCTCCTAGATAACCTCATCCTAGGGAATGCTGCTGCTGATATACGGGTTTAGTGTTTGGCTACATAATGCGGTGTCATTCACCGATTTATGATTATGTCGAGATAGCAAGTCTCGGTCCTTCGACGTCTTGAATTACATAGCGTGCCGGCATGAGCGACGAACATCACCGCAACCCAGAATCATCCGATTCAGATCGTCAGCAAGAACCCGAAGCTGCTGAGGTAACGGCTTCCGCTGATGAACAGCCGACTGAAGGCAATGCGGCTTCTCAGCCGGCCCCAGAACCCGCTTCCAGCTCATCGCCTGTGCAACCGGAGTCACAGCAGGCGACTCTCTCTGCAGAAGATCAACTGGTCGAACAGACGAAGCAGCAGATCCGCGCGCTGGTACGAGAAATTGCCCAGCTGGCACAGTCGGAAATCGAACCCAACGAATTTTTTGAAGGGTTTTTAAGTCGTGTCGTGTCGGCGCTGGCAGCCGAAGGTGGGGCCATTTGGATGCTTGACGATGCGGGACGTGTCGAGCTGCAGTATCAGGTCAGTATTCACAAAACAGGGTTGGGAGAGAGCCAAGACAAACAGATGCAACACGCGCTGCTGCTTAAGAAGACATTAACCAGCGGCAAACCGGGAATGATCCCTCCTCATTCTGGCGCTCCCGACGACGAAGAAGCAGGAAACCCCACAGACTTTCTTGTGCTGTTGGGCCCTGTCATGATCGAGCAAGAAGTCCAAGGAATCGTGGAGATTTTTCAGCGGCCAGGAGCGGGACCGGCCACGCAACGAGGCTATCTTCGCTTTGTCGTGGAGATGTGCGAAATCGTTGGTGACTACCTCAAGAGTCGCCGACTGCGTAATTTTACAGATCGAGAGTCTCTCTGGGAAAAGCTGGAGGGCTTTATCCGTGCCGTTCATATTGGGTTAGATCCGCGTGCCACTGCCTACACCATTGCCAACGAAGCTCGACGGCTGATTGAGTGCGATCGAGTCAGTGTGGCTCGCAGGACCGGAACCAAATACCGTATCACGGCGGTCAGTGGATCAGACAACATTGACCCGCGTGCCTCAACGGTCCGAGACCTTGGCCGACTAGCTTCTGCCGTTGCCGCCACGCGTGAACCTGTGTGGTACACCGGCAACAGCGATGACATGCCACCGCAAATCGAAAACGCCCTTCAATCCTATCTCGATCAGTCTCACTCCAAGATGGTGGCAGTCCTGCCGTTGAAAAAAGAGACCGATGACGCACCACCCGCACCGGGAGAAAAGCAAACCGTACCAGAAGTGGTGGGTGCGTTGGTTGTTGAAAACATCGAAGACAATCGGGTCAACCCGGCAATGCGACAACGTGTGGACGTCGTCGTACAACACAGTAGCAGCGCTCTGGCTAACGCCGAAGAACACAATTCACTGTTTCTCATGCCCGTGTGGCGGGCGATCGGCAAAGCTAAATGGATCATGCAAGGTCGCACGCTACCCAAAACGATTGCGATCACAAGCGCTATCGTGGCACTCATCCTCGCTTTAATCATCGTTCGGGCTGATTTTGACCTGAAAGGCGACGGCGAGTTACAACCCCAGGACCGGCGCGAAGTCTATGCCCAGGTCGATGGTCTGGTCACGAAGGTAGAGGCGGAACATTTAAAAAACGTCAAAGAAGGTGATGTTCTGGCAACGTTGCAGAGTACGGAAATTGATGCGGAATATGAACGCTTGTTGGGCGAACGTGAAACCGTCCAAGAGCAGTTCGACGCAGAAGATCGCAAGCTCCTACAGAGGGGACTAACGGACGAAGAAGAAACTCAGATTCAGGGGAATCTTGACGGATTCATAGCACAGATTTCCAGCCTCAACAAACAGATCACAATCTACCAGGAGAAGTTGGCGAATCTTGAAGTACTCAGTCCGATGGACGGGATTCTGTTGACCTGGAAACCCAAAGATCAGCTGGAACGGCGACCAGTCAAGACTGGTCAAAAATTGATGACCGTTGTCAATCCCGATGGACCATGGGAAATCGAAGTATTCATGTCAGAAAGCCGCATGGGACATGTCAATCGCTCCTGGAATAAGGCAGAAGAAGAAAAGGAACCACTGAAAGTCACCTATATCCTGGCTACGGATCCAGGAAAGGAATTCGAGGGAGATGTCGTCGAAATCCACGGCGCGGCAGACGTTCACGAAGACGAAGGCAATACGGTCAAAATTCGTATACGCATTAACAAAGACGAGCTTCCAGAATTACGGCCAGGCACCGGTGTCACTACCAAGGTTCACTGCGGCCGTCGTTCCATAGGTTACGTCTGGCTGCATGATCTGATCGCTTGGATACAAACAAAAATTCTCTTCTGGATCTAGGAGATCTGTAACATGCGTTTCTTATTAGCTGTCGGTGTACCACTCCTATGTGCAACGGCCATCTCCGTCGCAGGAGTTACAGACAACCGTGATGCTGCAGGTTACGCCGCGATCAAACGAGCCGTCGTCTCGTCCACCAAGGAGATTGAAGTGCCGGCCGAATCGCCTGGCAAATTAGTGGCCCTCGAAGTTCGCGACGGAGACAGGGTGCAAAGTGGAGATTTCCTCGCCCAAATCGACGACCGTCAGGCTCAGATGACAAAACTACGTGCAGAAATTCAACTGAAAGCGGCACGCAAGCAAGCGGCCAACGAGATTCCTGAACGCTACGCACGAGCAAGCAAGGCAGTGGCCGAAGCCGAGTTGGCCGAGAGCGTGCGAGCCAACGGGAAGGTCAAAGGCACCATCCCCAAAGTAACGATCCGGCGTCAAGAATTGTCCGTGGAGGAAGCTGGGCTGTTGATCGAGAAGCATGCGATGGATCGAGAAGTTGCTGAAATGAATGCCGATGTCCACCAAGCAGATGTTCAGGCAGCTATCGAAGAGATCAACCGACGACGCGTCATATCCGGATTGGACGGGATCGTGGTCGAGTTGGTACGCGAAGAAGGAGAATGGGTAAGGGAAGGTGATACCATCATGCAGATCATGCGGATGGACGTCCTGCGCGTCGAGGGATTGTTGGATTCCAGTCAATTCGATCCGTCTGAAATCCGCGACAAGTCCGTCAACGTCAAAACGCAGCTGGCTCGTGGGCGGGACATGAGTTTCCAGGGAAATGTGGTTTTCGTGGACCCCGTACTAAGGGCCAAGGGAAAATTCCTGGTCCGCTGCGAAGTACAGAACAAGAAACAAGGCAGGGACTGGATACTGAAACCTGGAATGGAAGCAGAAGTGCTCATTGACGTTCGCTAGACAGCTATGGTTTCCCTTGCCGACAGTATGATCTCGTCTTCCAGCCGTCCTGTACGGCTGCGTGCTCGAGCCGACCTGACTGCGGAACGACAACGCTATCAGGGACGTGTCTATTGGGTGGTCAAAGACCCTGTTGGCTTGAATTATTTTCGCTTTCAAGAGGAAGAGTTTTCCATCCTGCACATGGTAGATGGAAAAACCAGCCTAGATGAAATCAAACACCGATTTGAAAAGCAATTTCCGCCCCAAAAAATCACCGTCGAAGAACTAGATCGACTTATCGGAATGCTTCATCGCAGCAATCTGGTCGTCTCGGATGTTCCAGGTCAGGGCCCCGAATTGCGCCGACGTGGCAGCGAACGGCAACGCAAAGAATTGACGGCCAAGCTCACCAACATCCTGGCCATCCGATTCAAAGGCATCGATCCCGATCGCATCCTGACGTGGTTGTATCCGTGGGTTCGCTGGATGTTCTCAACTTGGGCCATTTCGATCTGCCTGGTGATGATGTTATGTGCCGTATCTCTAGTCACGGTTCAATGGGACCTCTTTCAATCCAAACTGCCAACATTCAACCAATTCTTTGCTTCCAGTAACTGGTTCTGGCTGGCCATTACGCTAAGCCTCACGAAAGTAATCCATGAATTTGGCCACGGGTTGAGTTGTAAGCATTTCGGTGGCGAATGCCACGAAATGGGGGTGATGTTCCTCGTGCTCACCCCTTGCCTATATTGCAATGTGTCGGACTCATGGATGTTGCCCAATAAATGGCACCGTGCAGCAATCGGTGCAGCAGGGATGTATATCGAAGTCACCATTGCTTCGATCGCCACGTTTGTCTGGTGGTTCTCGGAACCAGGACTACTGCACTATTTGGCCTTGAACGTGATGTTCATCAGCTCGGTGAGTACCATCCTGTTCAACGCGAATCCTTTACTACGTTACGATGGCTATTACATTCTGTCCGATATCGCCGAAATACCAAACTTACGACAAAAGTCGACAGCGGTATTAAGTCGTAAATTGGGCGAATGGTGTTTGGGAATCGAACCGCCACCCGATCCATTCCTGCCCGAGAGGAATCATCTTTTCTTCGCCACTTATACGATCGCGGCTTCGATCTATCGCTGGGTCATCGTGTTGTCAATCCTTTGGTTCCTGAACAAAGTTTTCGAACCATATAATTTGCAGATTATCGGCCAATTGATCGCGCTGGCATCCATTTATGGGCTGGCCGTCATGCCGCTGTGGAAATTGTACAAGTTCTTTCACGTGCCTGGGAGGATCGAAAAAGTGAAACCGGTCCGTATGTATGCAACGGCGGCCGTTTTGGCCATCATTTTCGCAGCCATTTTCTTCGTGCCATTGCCCTTTCGCGTATTTGGAAAATTTGAGTTACAAGCTCATAACGCCCAGCGCGTATTTGTCGAAGTCCCCGGCGTATTGAAAACCGTCCACGACGTACGACAAGGTCAACACGTGAAGACCGGGCAAAAGCTGATAACGCTCGATAGTGTCGATCTGCGGCTCGCCAAAGAAAAGCTGGAAGGTCAACGAGCTCAACAAGAATCCAAACTGGATTTTTTGTCGATACAGTCAGTCCGCAGCGAAGAGGCTCTGTCCCAACTGCAATCGGTTGAAGAAGTGCTGAAATCCATCGAAGTTCAATTACAAAAGAGGAATGAGCAATTGGAAAAACTGGTGATCACCTCCCCCAGCGATGGGGTCATCCTTCCTCCGCCGTCACGGCCCAGCACCGACAACCAAACCGGCGAGCTGCCTACCTGGGACGGAACTCCTCTACAGAACAAGAATAAATTCTCTTTTCTGACCGACGACGTCATGATTTGTCAAATCGGAGATCCCTGCGATCTGGAAGCCGTGATTGCCATCGATCAATCTGACATCCCTTTCGTACATCCAGGCCAAGACGTCGAATTGTTCCTCGCCCAACTCCCAGGACAACGCCTTCACAGTACCATTCGTGACATCTCCAAAGAACGCATGGAATACAGTCCTCACCGACTCTCAGGCAAAGCGGGCGGGGAGATGGCAACCAAAACGGATGCTACCGGCATGGAACGCCCGATCACAACTTCCTATCCGGCCAGCGCACCCGTCCAAGACGAAAATGGTCTTATCTTGGTCGGTACGACTGGCACAGCCAAAATTGACGCCGGCTATCAAACGATCGCACGTCGCCTGTGGAGATATCTTTCCAAAACATTCAATTTCGACCTCTAGATCGAGAACTGGTACGTCGGTGGGACCAAAGTCGCAAAAGTCATTGCCCAATCATTCAAATCGTGCGGATGCAGGATGCGAGACGCTAGTTGTGGGATGCAGTTTGCGGCCGAAAGACTTCCCTACCTGCTATTTCAATCCGGAATCCGAAACTCTCCACTCTGAACCGAGAACACAAGGCAATCTCTTGCTCTACCACTCGTAGACGTGGTCCGGCTGGGCGATGTCGAGCTGCTCAAGTCCCAACGATGTCAACTCATCGGTCACCTCATCATAGAAGTTCGGTTTGAGGTGAATTGCATAAACCGGAAGGGACCGTTCCAATTTGGCAATCTCTCCAGCAAACTGTTGTGGTGTCAGGTGTTTGGACTTTTCGGCCAGCCATTGGAAAGAATTCGGAAAGCTCGCCTCAAGAAACAAAGCCTGTAAGTTCTCCTGGCATTGAAGACGTTCCCATACTTGCTGCGTGGGCCCAGTGTCGGTCACGATGGCAACCGCTGCGGTACCGCTTTCGATCAAAAATGCGAAACAGGGAACCACGTGATCCACAGACAGTGGTGTAATTTTTAGATCTCCGACTGTCACCGCCTGGCCATCTTCTAACGATTCAAATTGTACAAACGGTGAGACTTTATCTGACATATGAGTAAGATCAGGCCAAAGGCGATCATTAAACACATCTCGCCGCAGGCAATCCTGTACGGCATCGCTGGCGTGCACACACACACTTTCGCCAGCCGGATCATACACGTTGTCCAGAAACAACGGCAGCGTAGCAATGTGATCCATATGGGAGTGCGACAGGAACACGTGCTGGATACGTTTTTGACGTTCCTGCGGCGTCAACAAACCCAAGGCGCCGGCATCGATCGTCACCCAGTCGTCAATAATAAACGACGAAAGAAACTGATAAGCGGACGACGTACCGACTGCGGAGTCTACATACTGGATTTTCACAGCAGATATTCTTTCGTTCGCTGCCAGGTATTACGCGGACTTCTCCAATGCGATCAGTTGGTTGAGCTTATTGTACAGGGTCTTCAGACTGACGCCCAACTGCTCCGCCGCCTTGGTTTTATTTCCTTGATGCCGCTCTAAAGCTTCATTTACCGCCTGCATCTCAATTTCTCGTAAAGTCCTGGAGCCCAACCCCCCCGATGAAGACGAGCTCGGTTGCTGGATTCGGCTCGACACAGAAACCAAACCATCACCAGCGCCAAATCGGTCTGGCAGGTGAGCAAGTTCAATCGGAGGCTGACTGCAGAGGATCGTGGCGTGCTCAATGACATTAGCCAGTTCGCGTACATTACCAGGCCAGTCATGATTTTGCAGGACTCGCAACGAGTCATCACTGAACAGCTGATCGTCGGGACGGTATCCTGGTTGGAATCTCAGGAGAAGATGCCTTGCCAAGCTGGAGATATCTTCGGTGCGCTCTCGCAAAGGCGGCAGGTAGATTTCGAAAGTATTGATGCGAAACATCAAGTCTTGGCGGAATTCGTCAGCGGCTACCATGTCGTTTAGATCACGATGAGTAGCACACACGATCCGTACATCGACACGATAGTTTTCGTTGTCGCCAACCCGCCGAATCTCGCCACTTTCGAGCACCCGCAGAAGTTTAGCTTGCAAAGCCTTGGGGAGTTCGCCAATTTCATCCAAGAACAATGTGCCTCCGTCGGCTACTTCAAACAATCCCACACGGTGTTCATCGGCTCCTGTAAAAGCACCTTTACGATGTCCAAACAACTCACTTTCGATCAAACTTTCAGGCAGTGCTCCGCAATTGACTGCCACAAATGGCTTATCCACACGCAGGCTCTGTTCATGGACTGCACGGGCGACTAATTCTTTTCCGGTCCCCGTTTCACCACGGATCAAAACCGTGGAATTCGTAGGAGCCACTTTGGCAGCTCGATCCCGCACCAGCTGTATGATCGAGCTGTCGCCGACAAGCTTGCTGGAACCAGCGATTCGTTCAAGCTGACGTTTGAGTGCCCGATACTTGTTCGTCAAATCCCGTTTCGCAGCGATCCGTCGCAGTAACGATTCTAGTTCGACCAGCTTGCACGGCTTGGAGAGATACTCAAAGACTCCATAGTGCACTGCAGCGAGTGCGGTTTCTAATGATTTTTTCCCCGTCAGTACTACTGCTTCCGTGTCAGGCGACAATTCCTTGGCGCGTGCAATGACATCAATGCCATTCATGCCGGGCATGTCGAGATCGACCAGAACACAGTCGTACGTATTCCGTTCCAAAGCGGCAGCGGCCGTGACCCCATCAGGGCAGACCGTGACGACGTGTCCCATGCGAGGCAACTCGACGCTCATCAACGACTGCAAAGATGCCTCGTCGTCGGCAAATAAAATCTTCAGTGCGTTAGGCGGCTTGGTATTGATTGGGCTTCTCCTCAGGCTCAACAGGTAGATTGACTTCAAACTGCGCCCCTTGGCCGGGCCCATCGCTTTTGGCTTCGATGGTGCCTCCATATTCACTCACAATGCGGTAACTGATCGACAGTCCAAGTCCGGTTCCCTTGCCATCTTTCCGCCTTGTAAAAAATGGATCGAACAAGTGCTGAAGTACTTCTGGTGTCATGCCGCAACCATTGTCGACCACCTGGATCACCGCCTCCTCAGCCGTGTGTCTGACTTCAACCTGTACCCAACCTCCTACGTCCACGCTTTCCAAAGCGTTCGTAATCAGATTCAATACGACTTGTTTAATCTCTTGGGGGTCCACTCTTGCCGAAACCAACTGATCCGCGTGAAACCGGATGGCCTTACCCTTGTATTGACCGATATGCGCTGCCATGTCGATGACACCCTGAACCAATTCGCACAAGTCGACTTCGTGCCGCCGAGAATCACCAATACGTGAAAAGTCGAGCAGACTTTCCGTAATCTGTTTGCAGCGAAACGCTTCGTCCTGAATCATACGCAGATAATTTCGAGTAACCGTGATTTCTTGATTGTGATCCGCATCCGGTTGTTCATCATCCGCTTGTATGATTTCGTGTAAACGCATCTCAAGTGATTCAGCAGCGAAAGAAATCGAAGCCAATGGATTATTAATCTCGTGAGCGACTCCTGCTGCTAAAAAACCTACACTAGCAAGCTGTTCACTGCGTACTGCCTGTTGTGTCCGTAATTCCACCTCACGATCCAAATCAGCCCGGATGTCTTGAAAGCGGCTGGTCATCGCGTTCATCGCATCGGAAAGCTCCGACATCTCGTCTCGTGAATCGAGAGCAATACGATGTTGAAAGTTACCACGCGCTACGTACCGTGACCCATCTATTAACAATTGCAATGGATGGAATATCCATACATAAAACATACGCGCTAACAAACACAACAGGATTGGCACCGCCAGGATGGACCCCCACATCAGACCAATCCAAGTACGATATTGCGCACGAACATTCTGCGTATACTGCCGTACGCGATCGTCTTGAAACAACGGCAGTTGAATGCTGAGTTCGTGCAGGTCCTCTATTTGGCCATTCAACAATGCCAAATGAACGTCGTCCTGAAACCAGCTTGTTGGTTCGTTAAACTGAGTCTCAATCGATTCCATCAAACTGGCCATCTTACGAACCGTATCCCATTCGTCACGATTGTCGCCAAAACTCTCCTCTAAATGACGATTCTGCTCCAATCGGTTTTGGTATGCGTTCAGCGCTTCATTGACTTCGTCTAACTTCGCCTGGAAGACTTCTCGAAAAAAGTTACCAGCAACGTCAGCCGTGGTGACATCCACTGGACGGTTTTGGCCTAATTCGACCTGCAATTCACTAACACGCCCAGTCAATTCCCGCGCCAAAGGTCGCTCTTCAATCCGGTGACGCATGCTGCGGACGAGCCCTCGATACGCATAGACTCCCCGAAATCCACTAAATGCCAACGTACTGACAATCAGCACTAGCAGGGAAATCCCCAACAACAGTTTCTTACGAATGGGCCAACCTGAAAACATACAAGTCATCGTCCAAACATTTGTTTCACACCGAGAATCATCGGCAGACAAAATGGGTGGGGAAGGTACAAAAACGGTTGGAGTGTACTCGCCATCAGCAGCTACCACAACGGAAACTTGCAACGTCGATAGCAGCCTCAGGATGCTGCGAAGCACGATCAGAACTGGACCGTCACACCGATCGTTTCCCACATGAGATCAGCAACTCAAACGCCTCGCCGTGTTGAGCCAAGGGGCTCTCACAGGTCGCCTGCTAGCGGTTCTTGTTCCGTCTACGATTCTTGGTCCAACAGGAATAGTTCCCCTTCATTAATTCTGCTATCTTCCCAATCGACAATTCCTTTCATTTTTGTTTCGTAACGCTTCCTCGTGGATTGTTCCGTCGAAAATCTTCGCACAGCGATCTTCAAGGGCTGAGTGGCAATTCGTACGTTGCGCCGCTGGCTTGAACGACCGTCATACGGCCGGGGCCACGATTCCCGGAGTTCGCGTCCGAGGTTTAACGGATGACTGATCACTAGCAAAACACCTCGAATCATGCCAATGGGCCGCTACACTCGCTATGTTACCTGGGAAATGCTGAGGGTATTTGGTGTAACCCTGATTGGCGTCACACTCGTCATGCTGGTTTTGGTCGTCGTCCAAGAAGCAATCCAGCAGGCGGCAGTGAGTTTCGGCACGATCTTGCGACTGCTGCCTTACCTGTTGCCCAACGCATTGCGATTCGCTGTTCCAGCAACCGTTCTTTTTGCCGTTTGCAGTGTTTATGGCAAGATGTCATCGAATAACGAAATTGTGGCCCTCAAATCGTTGGGCATCTCACCTGCGGTCATCATCAACCCCGCATTGATCTTTGGCTTTCTAGTCAGTCTGGTTGCCGTCTGGTTGAATGACCTGGCGGTATCCTGGGGCCAGCAAGGCATCCAGCGCGTCGTGGTCGCTTCGGTAGAAGAAATTGCCTATGGCATGTTACGTTCTCACCTTGTCTATCGCACGGATCAGTTTTCGATTAGCGTCCGTCGAATGGACGGCAAAACGCTGGTCGATCCAGTCATCGAAGTCACACCGAATGACGGTGCCGAGCCGGTTACGATTATCGCCAGTACCGCTCAGCTTCGATTCGAACCGGACGCTGGCGAGTTAACGATTTCGCTGACGAACTGCACGATCGACTACGGAGACTACCGAAAAGATATAGCTAGTTTTGCCGACGGAGATTCGTTTGAGAAAACATTTTCGTTATTGGATGACTTACGTCTAGGAAGCTCTAACCGTCGACCTTCCCAATATGCGCTTCGTGAGTTACCCCGCGAGACAGAAGCTCAACGTTCACGTCTGATGAAGATACGTCAAGCCTATGCTGCTGATGCGGGGTTCTCTTTGCTGACAGCCAACCTGAAATCGCTGTTGTCATCTGACTGGAAAAAACGTCACGCTAAGATGGATTTTCAAGTAGAGCGTTTACATCGCTTGCAGACGGAACCTTATCGTCGCTGGGCAAATGGGTTCAGCTGCATCGGTTTCATCCTGGTCGGTCTACCTCTAGCCGTTCGTTTTCGAAATGCGGATTTGATGACTACCTTTGGGGCATGCTTCTTCCCGATCTTGATCGTGTACTATCCTTTACTGATGCTGGCCGTCGACCGCGCCAAATGTGGAGCTCTACCGCCCTATTCTGTATGGCTCGGAAACTTTGTCCTGGCAGCAGTGGGAGCCCTCTGTTGGCGCCACATCGTGCGATACTAGCTGGAATCGTCCGATCCTGCACGATCCGCTGACGATGCATCCTCTTCCTGTTTTCGTCGACGTTTCCGCAACTGTTCCATCACGTGACTGATTCCCAGACCATACTGGCGAACAGCATCGCGGTAGTCTCTTTGACGAGTCGCCGTGCGCGCCGCATCGCAGAAACCGTCGAATGGGGAAAAATCAATTCCCCATTGTGCATGATCGGCAGCTTCTTTGAGTTCTTCCGCGAGGCCATCCAATTGGGCAACAAACCGGTGTGTCGGCGGACAGGTTATCCGGCGATGAGGCCCTTTGCCAAGCATTTCACCCACTACGGCCGACGTATTGCCTTCGAAACAATCTAGTTTTTGAATGAGAGCTAACAATCCGGCAAGGGCGCTGCCCGCCACTGCTAATACTGCCTCAATCTGTCTCCCTCCGGCGTACAACACACCGGCAGCCAAAGCGCAAATCCCCATAATCACCCACAGCACGGGATTCACGGTAGCCCGTTTTCTCGTCCTGCCGGCAATGGCCGACCGTATGCCTGCTGCACTTGTCGTCAACGCGTCTCCTGTTACTTTGACCACGAGCACCGTAATGTTGTCCGGCCCACCTCGTAAGTTGGCCAAATCAACCAGTACTCGTACAGCATCCTCCGGATCCAGACTTGCCAGCAACGCTCCCAATTCTTCATCTTCAATCTTTGCGGTTAAACCATCACTGCACAACAAGAACGTGTCGCCCATCTCAATCGGGAATGGTCCCTCCAAATCAACTTCGACGTTTTCATTCGGACCTATTGATCTGGTAATCACGTTTTTCGGAACGACCGATTCTAAATCAGCGTCCTTCGGAAACTTGCCAGTAGCTTTCATCTCCCACAGCAAGCTGTGGTCGAACGTAATCTGATCAAGTTGATTTTGTCGCAATCGATAGACGCGGCTATCACCGACGTGACCAACCACGGCTCCCTCGGGAAGCAACAGCAAGACACTCGCCGTAGTCCCCATATTGTGGAAATCCGAATTGGCAGCCCCACGTTGGTGAATCTGAGCGTTGGTTTCGACGATTGCCAATCGGATGGCTTCTGCTGCCGGCTTGTCACGATAAGTGTAGTACGTATGAGGAATGCCATCTGCCGCCAGTCGGCTAGCCAATTCGCCTCCGGCGTGCGCCCCCATGCCATCAGCCACAAGAAACAGATGGCCCCGTTCGCGCCAGTTTTTCAGATCTCGCGCTGGCAGTAGCGTGAATGCATCCTGATTACTGGTACGGCGCATGCCAACATCGCTAATGATGGCGCGCTGGATACACTGTTCCCAAACAATGCTTTCTGGCACGATATTGATATCTCCCGCATGCATTGCAACTGCACTCACATGACGGCAGTGTCAGCAGTTGCTGATAGCATTTTAACCGCCTGGCCAGACCAAGCCTAGAAGCGGTTTTGAATTTGGGTTCTTCTCAGATTTCGACTGGCCCCCCCCTGCCCGTCTCACTATACTCTGCCCTCCCATTGTCATTTCTCATCAGCCCATCTTTGTCATTTGCGACATGCCGTGTTCCGTTCACGAATTGGAATAGAATGGCTTCGAAGCGTCTCCGGAATCTCATAATGACCGCGCACACTAGCCGGCCAGATGATAGCGATCGTCGAACGCCACTTGGCCATCGGCACGTACTTCTGTTGCTGGCAGTCCTCTTTTGGTGCCAATCCGGCTGCGTTCATCGACGCTTAACCATTCGTAGCAATCCGGTAGGAGCACTCGTGTACGTGGACGGAGTCGAAATTGGGCGAACGCCTGTTTCGACACCATTCGTTTACTATGGAACTCGCACAATTCGCCTGGAACTAGACGGCTATGAAACGGTGGAAGAGGACCATCAAATACGTGCGCCTTGGTACCAAGTACCACCACTCGATTTCGTCTCTGACAATCTCATGATGCGGGAAATCCAGGACGAACGCGCCTTGCATTTCAACCTGGTCCCCATGCAAGTCATACCTCGAAAAGCCTTAATGCAGCGTGCGGATGAACTCAGGAAAAATTCACAACAAGGTATTGTCGCAGCGTCTCCAAACATCACATGGAACGAATCACCGCCTTTTACGCCGCCGTTGGAGCCACCAAGTCAACCAGTTCTTACTCCGGCGAATCCACCAAGCTTAGAGCCCTCGTCGACGCAAATCTTTGCCCCCCCCTCATCGTCACCCGCCTGGCAATATCCTGGGACGATTCCAGGATCTTCCAGGACCACTCTTCAAACCCGACTGCCGTCCGTCCAGGGCTCCCCGTAGCCCGAGTTGACGCGGATCACGAGCAATCTTGTCGGTGAAAACACGAACGTCATCCACGACCGGACGTAGTCGTTCCGTCAGTTGTTCGACATTCGCAACCGTTCGATTGAGCCGGTCGTACAGCTCGTCGTCATTCAATAGTTTGCCAACCGTCCCCTGCCCTGCATTGATGTTTGTCCCCACCTTAGCAAGTTCGCGCAACACGGCATCCAACAGCTGCAAATCGTCATTGATCCGTTGGATCATTTCAGGTCCATCGTCTGCCAGTGAGTCGGTCAAACGTTCCATGTTCTGCAGATTGTTCGCCGCCGAATCAGTCAACCGCTGCAATCCGCTCAACGTTTCCCGCACCTCTGTCAGCACTTGAGGTATCTCTTGGACGGTTGTCCGCAATCCTGCTTGCAAATCCGGATCGCTAATGATGTCTCGAAATACCTGTGAAGCTTCGCTGATGTTTTCCATGGTCGTTGTGGCTGAAGTCAGTAGATCCGATATTTCGCCATCATTATTCCCCATCATGGCGTTGACATTCTGAGCCAGCGTTCCAATTTCTTGGCCAGCCATACTCACCGAGGACAAGGCGATCGCCACGTCATCCTCCAAGTTAATCACCACTTGCTGTAGATCCATGAGCATGCTTAGCGGATCATCGGACACTTCACCACGCAAAAAATCACCGTGTCGAATGATCTTCACGTCCGGCTGCTCGTCATCGCGCCGCACGAATTCCAAAACCGCGTCTCCAAACAGATTGCCCGTTCCGATTCGGCAGATTTCATTAGTGGTCAACTCATATTCTGTTTGAATCCCCAAGGTCACGGTCACGTCATGTTCGTCGAAGTCCACACCTTCCACACGGCCAATCAAAATTCCGTGCTTACGCACGGGTGTGCCGGCCGTGACACCACGCGCCTCGGAAAGCTTTACATGAATCTTGTATCTGCCCTGTCCGAACGCCAGCAATTCGCCAAAGTACATGACGAGTAAGAATGCGATCATCAAGGTCGAAATGACCAACACACCCACACCAAATTGGAGATTGCGGTTGTCCATCTAAATGACCTTGCCTGGAAGCAGCGATAAAAAAGTGATTTGAAATGAGCAAATCATATGAAAATTTTGATTCAATTGGGTCGAGCAGCGCGCATCTCCATCAACCGTTCACCTGCCTCTCCACGTACAAACTGTACGACCCTTCTATCCGAAGCACACTCTAGCTCAGCTGGTGATCCGTCAAAAATGACTTGTGGTTCGTCGTGGTCCAATCGATTCAATGGAAACAACATCACGATACGATCTGCGACTTTCCGAGCTGTTCGCATGTCATGCGTGACAATGATGCTTGTCGCCCGATGGTTTCGCCGTGTACCTAAAATCAATTCGTTGATCACGTCACTTACGATCGGATCCAGTCCCGTGGTCGGCTCGTCATACAAAAGGACTTGCGGATCACCTGCCAGCGCCCTGGCCAATCCCACTCGTTTCCGCATACCACCAGATAGTTCGACTGGCTTCTTGTAAACGACGTCGTCCGGCAGCCCCACCTCAGCCAACTTTGCCAACACCACTTCTCGGACGGTAGCTTTGTCATGGCGTGACCTATCCCGCAAAGGAAACGCAACATTCTCTCCTACAGACATGCTGTCGAACAAAGCTGCATTTTGAAACAAAAATCCAAACCGATTTCGCTGATCCGTCAACTGCCTCTCCGATAGCTGGGCCATGTCTTGGCCGTCAAAGATCACCGAACCTGCAAAAGGTTCAATCAGTCCAATGAGAGTCTTTAACAATACCGTCTTGCCACAACCGCTCTCTCCAATAATGGCCAGTGTTTGCCCTGTGGGAATGCTCAAGTCAATCTTCCGCAATACGGACTGTTGTGCGAAACGGACCTCTAAATCTCGTACTTCCAGAAACGGACGTTGATGAATGGTCGTAGACAAGTGTAGGTACCCTATCGTTAAAACAACCTGGTGCCTTCTGGCCACAAGAAGTCATGAATGGTGTCCAAGGCAATCCCGACGGTCAGGTCCAATATCAAGATCAGCACAAAGGAAATGACAAAAGCCGCCGTTGCCGCACGGCCCACCCCCTCGGCTCCAACTCCGCAGGTAAAACCCCTGTGGCAACTGACTAAGGCAATCGCCCCTCCGAAAAACACACTCTTGAATACACCGTAAAACAAGTCCCAACTTGACACAAAGTCCTTCGAATTCTCCCAATAATGAAACTGATCAATGTCCAGCACATACACACTGTAGGCCATCCCACCTACGACTCCCATAAAATCGGCCATGATGGTCAAACTGGGAATCAAGACGACACAAGCCAACAGTCGAGGAACGACCAGGTAATGCACCGGATTGGCGCCCATGCTGGTAAGTGCATCGATCTGTTCGGTCACACGCATCGTCCCCAATTCTGCAGCCATGGCACTACCTACACGTCCCGCTAACATCGTGGCCGCGAGGACCGGACCCAATTCACGCACCAATGACATGTTGATGACTGCACCCAATCGAGTCTCCAACCCCAGATCGCTGAACTGATAGTAACTTTGAACTGCCAGAACCATGCCGATGAACGTGCCCGTCAATGCCACCACAGGCATACTACGGACACCGATTTGGAAAAAGTTCCACATCAAGGTCCCACGCTGTGGTAATCGGGTGAGCAACCAAGACAACGCATTCCAAGAAAATAGTGCCAACTGGCCAATGCTCACCACCGCATCCATGGCAAGCTGTCCCCAGTCGGCGACGCCTTCGAACAGGGCGTTCACCAACCAGCTCCACAAGCCCATTTGGACACGTGTTTGGTCTACCTCTGCATGCATTGTGGTTGGACCTAGCCTTTTACGTGATTCACGACGGCAACGCTGTCAGTCGAAATGTCAGGGCGCAGCGCGACCCTGCCGTATCGCTTCTTTTTTCGTCGTACTGTCTGGGAGACTTGAGAGAACATCTCCGACTAGCCTAAGATGCGCGATTAGTAAACGGAGAGGATCTGTAACACAGCAGGCTGTGAAAGAAATGGGACAGATTGAACAAGATACTGGATGGGGAAATATGTGTCCCAGATGCTAGCATTCTTGTATAAAACAATAACAGCGAGAGTAAGTGTCGAAGGACCGAGTGGTACTTCGTCCACTGCCTGAACTATTCCCTTCTAACCGACCAGCAAGTATGCAACTGTCATCCATCGCTCAAGAATTACGCCAGCTTGCTTCGGACATTCGAGTTCTACGGGACATGCCGCCGGCGAAACGTGCTCAACACTGGCGTCGACCACTCGACAAAGCCGGAGAGCTACTCAGACAGGCAGTCTCGCAGGGCGCTTTAGATGAGGATGCCCGGCACATCGTGCAGTGCATTTCCACCGAAGAATTAGCTCACAGGCCCAAGGTCGTATACATGGAACTTGCCGAACACTGGCTTAAATGTAGAGACAATGAGATGCCAGAACACCAAGGTCACGACACACAAAAGAGCGGTCAAGACGAATTGCCAGGAAAAGCAAAGGCCATGCACGTAGACGTTGCTGTTCGTTGTGAAGCACTCGCCAAATCACTGGACCGTTTCGCAATAGCCATCGATAAGGCGACGAGATAATTGCTCACGTGAGCAATTGTGGATGCATCTGGTCGCTAGGAAGTAATGGTCGTCCACCTAATGATTTGTATTTCGAGACAACCAAGCATGAGTTTTCGCCAATGGGCATGCCATTGGCGAAAACCTCACAGCATCTGCTTCGATGTGTTGAACGATACTCCACACGCTGATGTATAACGATTTGCAATCGAATCAACCAACAAATCGATACCACACCACGAAAGGCTCAACGCACTAGCTGTGATGATACTGCAGCCCCCCGCTCAGATGCTCTAATTGTTATACGATCGATGACCGCGAACGCTGAAGATGGAAAGCAGTCCAAGAGCAACCATAAGCAGGGCCGTTGGTTCAGGTACGATGGAAATGTTGTCCACATCAAAAGTTATGGTTTGGGTCGGGAAATTGTTTGCGATACCAGGACCGATCTGAATGTTACCAACACTACCAAACGTCATTGCATAGCTGCCGAACTCCGGCGCGATCTCGGAACTGCCTTGACGTACATCGAAACTTACGGTTGTCCAAGCATTTGGATTAACGAGGTTAGAGTTCTGTGCTGTATGGGCTGGGAAGTTTCCGGAAGTGGCGATACGTGCAAAAAAACTGATCGGGTCGGAGTGATTATGACGTATGTCGAACGAAAACGTATGTATACCAGCAGCTTGCCAGTCACCTACGAATGCATCGTTACTCGCGTCGAAAAGGTTGTGACCACGAAAAACGGTTCCAGTGTTTTCGTCTACCGAGATAGTGTCTGAGACGTAACCGTTAGGGTTGCCATCTGTGTTGAAATAGTCCAGCGGTTGGCTGGCGACGTCCAACCAATTCGAACTATTGTTGTCAAAGCCTTCGCTAAAAGGACTAACTCCCATCGCCTGTGTTGCTATGAGTGGCAAAAAGCAAACAGAAAGTAATACCAAGTGTGTGTATGAGAACTTCATCATTATAACCTTCTCTTTTTTTGTGTATGTCGGTTTGCTCATTTGGTTACGCCAAGTCATGTAATGACAGACCAACAGATGGAAGAAACGACCGAACGTGCTGACAACAAGAACGCCAACCCGAAAAAGAGAAGAATCGTAACACTTTAGACGTTGAGCGGTGGTTGGATGTGCAAGTTCTACACAGACCACGTCCCCAACATCTAGAAAGTGGCGAAATTCTCCGACAGAAAATGCTCGATGATACAACTCCAGCACCTTCAAGGGCGTTTTCGTACCAGCTTCCTTGCGACGGAAGTCCGCCGCTAGGCGAGCATAGCTGGCACCCCTTTTGAAAAGGGTAGAGCTGGCGAGCTTGCCAGAACAATTTGAAACAACTTAAGGGAGATCAATTTGTTGAGATTAAATCTCAACTATGAAACGATTTTACCGCAGAAAAAAATACTGTCAAGGCATCAATCCGAGAAAAAAACGAAATGTCGCTCTCTGGTTTACTGCCTTGTTTGCCTTTATAGCAAGACAAAACCTCATCAGACACCCGGTTGACACACGATCGTTGATGCTTGAAAATCAGCATTAGATGAGACTGCATCGCAATTGCAGGCCACCCCGCCAGCGAATCAACGCCAGCCAGGTATTCCCCAACAAGCCTCGCAGTGTCCGAGGGGGAATTTCTCAAATCCTCGTTGGTGGAGCCCACGATGAAACGACTCGCGATTTACGCATGGTTGCCGTTTTTTTTATTTCTCTTCTTGTTCACATCCGTTGCCACGCTGTTCGGAGAAACAGCCATGTTCGAGGAACCTGACCTCGACAGATGGTTCCATCAAGGACAAGTTTCCCCTGGCAGGAAATCGGATCCTTCCCTCTTTACTGCGTTCGGAGGTCCAGGTACCGACTATCGGGCAATCGGTCCGTCTCGAAGTGGCTCTATGCTAGTAGGTTTCGATACATCTTCGAAAATACCACAGGTTTTGCCGGGACAGTACAAACTGACCAGCATCCAGATTTCCGCGACGATCACCCCCGATTTCTCGATCGTATATGACCCCACACCCGATACGGTCACAGACATGATCAAGCAGTCAGACGACATAGGCCGCCCGATCGAACTATTCGGCGTCGGATTTAAGAATGATTATGAGCAGCTCGGATTTGGCCAAAACGATGGACAAATACCCGCATTTGAAGAGTCTACTGCTCTTTTCGCGATGGGCAACATTCCGCAAGAGCGCACTACCAACATCTTTCCCTTAGGTGATGACGGACAAGGAACAGGTACTCTTGGAAATGTATTTAATAGTCCGACCGGAGTCGGTGCATACACTTACAACGGGACGACTGAAGAATGGGAGTTGCAATCAATCATTCGACCTGCTTGGGACCCCGAACCATTGGCTATCGGAACCGTGTTGGGGCTCAACCCCGGTGATAATGTACCGGCAAACTCTGTGTTTCACTTTGATGTTAATCTATCCCAATCGGAGGTGCTGTGGCACTTTCAAAATCAGCTTAGCCTTGGCCAACTCGGTGTATTCTTAACATCCATGCACGACGTTTCAGGTTTTCACGCGGGTGGCGGTTTCAATCCGTTCCCAAAGTTTTATGCCAAGGAACATCCGTTCGTATCGAGTGGAATTGTATCGGCAGCCAAACTGGATATCGAGTACAAGATCGTACATCCCGGTGACGCGGACCACGACTGTGATGTAGACATCACAGATTTTAATGCCTTAGCCTCCAACTTTTCTCCTTCCGGAGCAGGTTCAGTCGTGCCGTGGTTCCATGGTAATTTTGACGGCGACGATGACATTGATATCACAGATTTCGATCTACTTGCGTCCAATTTTGCTGCGACTGGATACGGTATGGAACAACATTTAAGCGTGCCAGAGCCATTTAGTGTCGGCTACACATTCGTAGCTCTGCTAATCGGTTGGCTCGTCTTTCAGCGTCCGCTACAGCAAATAAACCAATCAGCAAACAGTTAGACGCAGCTATCTTTTCATCGGCAAGAACAAAATGCATAAACGCCGTTTGGACCGGACAAACAAACATGTCTTTAACGGCATTTTATCGGTTGGTTTCACGCTCGTCGAATTGTTGATTGTGATTACGTTAATCGCTATTTTGATTTCGCTACTGCTTCCGGCAGTTCATTCCGCACGGGAGGCGGCGCGACGGATGCAATGTGCGAACCATCTCAAACAAATAGGTCTTGCTGTTCATCACTTTGAGAGCACCAACAAACATTTGCCACCTCCTAAGATAGGAGATTCCCCTTTCACGAACCTGGGCAGCACGTTTCTCCTGTTGCTTCCCTATCTTGAGCAGCACAATAAATTTGACGCTCTTGATACGAAAAAATCGGCGGATCACCCCGACAACACACCAGTCACTAGTGAAAACATTTCCACCTATCTATGTCCGACCATGGTGCTTCCGCGGTCCGTGCCCGATTTTTCTTGTGGAGAAACATTAGCACCTTCAAGCTACATTATCTCAACCCGCACCTCGTACAACACGTGGGACGACCTTGATGGCGCCTTTGGGAATTTACCGTCAAACGGCAGGGTCTACGACCTGCAGTTCTCGGACATCCGAGACGGAACAAGCCACACGTTCTTGGTGGGCGAAATCAATTACGGACATGAAGGCCTTATCTGGACAGATTGCGCCGCCAAGCTAGGAAATCCCAAGTTCGGTGACCAGGTATGGGCGGAAGGCTACTGGGCTTTCGCTTGGGGCCACATCGAATGGGAATTCTACGAATCGTCTGGGGGGATGATTCGACTGTTCAATGATGATGAGACTTCCAATGACAATCGTGCGCTACGTGTTTTTCGTAGTGACCATCCTGCCGGTGTTCAATTTGTGTTTTTGGACGGATCAGTACATTTTGTAGAAGAAAACGTTGACTACGAAGCTTTGCGAGCACTTGTCACGCGCGCTGGCGAAGACGTGATTGAACGATAGATCGTTCATTTTCAAATGCAAAAGAATCATGGGGCGAATTGAATTGAATTTCAGTGTCAACCAAACATGTGTTGCAGTGCGACGTTTTCGCCAGCAGCCTTCAGCCCGCTCTGTGCTACCCGCTGTCAGGTTTTTGTGGGTGGCTAGCGAGCTGATACCGCTAGTCATTCTCCAGATGGGATGTCAGCTCTCATCAAATGATCGGGTTCCTGTCACGGGGAGCGTCACACTTGATGGAGCACCTCTCCACGAGGGGTACATTGTGTTTTTGCCGGAACCCGCGGCAAATTTACCTATGAGTGTCGGTCAAATCACGGACGGTGCTTTTCGTATTGCAACCGAAAAGGGGCCAGGAGTGGGAGTACATAAAGTTGAGGTTTGGCCTACATCGCCTCGGAACGTTTCCACCTCCGTGATTCCCTCCATTTATAACGAATTCACAACACTATCGGTGACGACTTCTGTTGAACAAATCAATCAATTCCATTTCCAATTGGTCACCATTCAATAATTGTGGAGAAGAACATGAAAAGGAAAAGCTATTCATTAGGTGTGACACTGGTTTTGCCTGTCGCATTGCTCTTCGTTGCGAGTCACGTTCAGGCGCACTTCTTGTGGTTGGACGCAGCCAGTGATGGCAAATCTACGGAGATCGTTCTCTTCTTTGGTGAAGCGCCCGAGGAACGAGACTACCATCTGCCAGATAGTATTCAGGAAGCAACTATTTTTCTGCGAAATGAACAAAGCCATTCTGAAATCGAAACCGCAAAGGTAGAAACGGATGATTTTGTTGGGCTACGAGCGATATCTTCACAAAACGATGACTTTATACTGGAAACGACGCAGCGGTATGGTGTCTACCGCGGCACATTGCTCACGTATTGCGCCAAACATGTTCATTGCAAATCTCCTACTCGTTGGAATCAATTTGAACCGTCGTTGAAAATGAAGTTGCAGATCATTCCCAAGGCTACAGAGAAGGGCGTCGAGTGCTTGGTGCTGTGGCAAGGCGAACCACTGTCTAACGCAGTTGTCACACTGACTCGAGTAGGTACTGATTCAATAAACCAAGTAACCGACAAGCATGGACGGACCCTATTTGAGGTGGAAAAGACAGGTACGCTTGGATTCTACACCTTTCGCAAGAACTCAGCTGACAGTGGCGAATTGAACGGCCAGGAGTATGGTAGTGCAACGTATTACTCAACCCTGACCATCAACACGGGCATCGCTAACCAAGTCAGTCGCTCCGATGATGCCACGAGCAATGTTGCTGTTGCAGCAATGCTACCCAACCTTCCTGAACCAGTTGCCAGTTTTGGTGCCGTTGTCCATCAAGGTTGGGTATATGTTTACAGTGGGCACACCGGAATGGCCCATGAGCATTCACGTGACAACTTGTCGCCCAGATTTCTCCGCATCAAGCTCGATGGAAACAATACGTGGGAAGAGTTACCGATGGAAGTTCCGCTACAGGGTCTGCCTTTAGTAGCTCACGGTGACTATGTATATCGTGTTGGTGGAATGAACGCCCGGAATCCAGCTGACGAAGATGAGGACCTACATTCGGTCTGTGATTTTTCCCGATTCGATCCAACCTTGAAGACATGGACCGACTTACCACCGCTTCCAGAACCACGTTCGTCACACGATGCTGTGGTGATCGGAGATACACTATACGTAGTCGGCGGTTGGGAATTGGAGGGTCCTGGGCACGGAGAGTGGCACCCGACCGCGTGGGCTTTTGGGCTTAACGGCCAGGAAGCCAAGTGGAAACCTCTTCCCAAGCCACCATTCTTACGTCGCGCTTTAGCAGCATGTCATTTAGACGGCAAACTCTTGGTGGTAGGCGGAATGACCGACAACTCTAAAGTCACAGGGCGTATCGATATATTTGACCCAGTAAGCCAAGTTTGGTCAGTCGGACCAGAATTCCCTGGTGACAAGATTCACGGCTTTGGGATTTCAGCATGGAACTTAGATGGAGCCATTTATGCATCGGGAATTGCCGGTGTTGTCTACCGTCTCGGCGCTGACCACACGCGTTGGTCGGTTGCAGGGCATTTGAAGACAGCACGCTTCTTTCATCGTATCTTGCCAGCAAGTAACAAAGAGTTGTTGATCGTTGGCGGTGCATCGATGAAAAGAGGACACCTTGCGGACAGCGAACTACTCACCCTGGTCACGAGGTAGAACCACTCACAGAAATGGAATACCTATTAAGACTTGGCGGACACTAATGGAGATGTTCAATGTGCCTTAGTAATACGGATATCGAAGAAGCCTACGACAGTGGGGATATGGGACTTGTCGTCCGGATCGCACAACAATTTCTGGCCGATGACAAGAACGTAGATAACGGTCTAGCGTGGGAATTGCTTGGATTGGCTCAGCATCAGCTTAGCGATTTCGAGAGTTCGGTGTCATCCTTAGAACACGCTTCATTATTAATCCCACTAAGTTCTCTATCGCGCCTTGGTTTGGCTTACGGCTACGGACAAATCGGCAAACAAGAACTTTCACGTGATTTGCTTCTGACGTTGATTAGCGATTCGAACGTTCCGAACGAACTGCTTTTACAAGTTGCAACGGCTCTCGACGCGGTCAAGCAACCGGTATTGGCGATGAAAGCCTGTCGTCGTGCCGTGGAACACGATCCTCAGCTTTCCCAGGCCTACTACGATATGGGCTATTACGCAAAGCGAAGTGGTTATTCGCCGAAAGTTGTCGAGTCATTGGTGCGCCGCGCTATCTCACTCGACCCTCAGTGCGTCTACTTTCGCATTGGCTTGGTGGCGTTGTTATTGCAACATAATCGTCCTCAGGAGGCACTAGATCACGTGCGAGACCTCACCGCTTGCCAGATAGATTCTATTTCTTGCTCTAAGTGTTTACAGCGTGTGGCCGAATTGTATGCCTCCGTCAAAGACCAGCAACGTGTTGAACGATGCAAGCTCCGGATTCTCCATCTTGAACGCATGGGTGTACCACCAGATTGCGAATAGTTCGTTTCAGCATCGTAATTTCATCTTTACACTTGCTGTCTTCATCGCATTCACTTACTAGTTATATAAGGATGGTTACTTTTTAGGTGAAAGATTCATAGGTTCGATGATCATGCCCAGAACATGTCGATTTTTTCTGTTCAGCGTGTGTATCTTGTATGCGCCGATTGCGACAGAAGCAAACTCGCCTTCATTTCAAAATGGCGGACTACTGTCGCGGACAGATGTCGCATTATTGACACCTTGGTCAGCAGATGACGTCGCTTGGTCATCCTCGATTGAAGGTTATGGCCAGTCCAGTCCGATAACCTGGGAAGGTCAACTTTATGTAACTTCCGTAAGTGGCCCTAACAAGGATTCATATCACGTCACTGCCTTTCGTTTGCACGACGGTTTAAAGTTATGGCAGTACGACATGTTGAATGCTTCTCCGACGCAAAACAATGGTTACGTCAGTCGAGCGGCTCCGACTCCGACCGCTGACAATGAGGGATTGATATGTTTTTTTGAAGGTGGAAACCTTTTGGCGCTTACACACGATGGAAAGATTCGCTGGCAACGAAATCTGGTGGCCGAATATGGTCCGATAGAAAGTAGGCATGGTTTGGGCGCCTCTGTCGAACAAAACGAAACGCATGCCTACATCTGGATTGAGCGCAACAATAATCCTTATGTACTCGCGGTACAAAAAAAGGATGGAAAAAATAAGTGGATGGTTGATGGACTTGAAGGGACCAGTTGGTCTAGTCCTCGGTTAATTGAAGCGGGAAAAGAATCTCACCTAGTCCTGAGTGGTTCTGGTCGGCTTTGTGGATTACATCCCGATTCAGGTGAGAATTTATGGAGCTTCGACGACATCTCGGGAAACACGGTTGTCACGCCAGTACCCGTAAGTAATGGAAAATTGTTAATCGGTGCTTCCGCTGGACGTGGAAAAGACACTTCTGGACACACCAATTCAAATGGGTTGGTGGCCATTCGTTCGGATCCGACACACGGTTTTAGTGTGGATTTCGTTTGGCGCGCGGAGCACGCTACTAGTTCGTTTGCTTCGCCAATCGCACACAACGGCACTGCCTATTTCATCAACCGCGCTGGAGTCGTATTCGCTCTGGATTTAGAGACTGGAGAAGAAATTTTTTCTGAACGCATTCGAAATAGCTGTTGGGCGACCCCCATTGCCACTGGTGAACACATCTTTTTATTTGGAAAAAAAGGAACAGCCACCATTCTAAAATCGGGGCCAGAATTCTCCCAGTTGATGGTGAATGCGTCTTGGCAAGACGCTATTCCCCATCAAACACAACAGGAAAGCACTAATGTGGTATACGCCGCAATCGCCGATGGACGTTGGCTTGTGCTTCGGACCGGAAGTTCACTGACTTGCATCGCGTCAAAAGACATCCCTGAAAAATAACGCAAGTGACCTCTATTTTGGCCAACACCAAGCAGTGTATGAATTAGAAACTGAGCGACAAGCTTCCAGCTTACCGCCCGATGTTTGGGTCATTTGTCCCGTACAAGAACGATGTGGGCGTGACTACGGATAAAACACAGAGCATCTGTCTTCAGAGGTGCCAATCTCTGTGGAATTTAGTCCATAGCGTTCTAAGTTTTGAGGTCAGCCGTCTGACGGCTCCTCACCGGTACCAGCTTCTCCTGACGCGGCCCCCACCGGCTCGGACGGCGGGTCAGCTTGACGCTTTTCGCCACGCAGTTCGACACGAGTCACCTTACCTTTGTCGTTCTTCACTCCGTCAACAATAATCGTATCCATTCCTTGGAATTCACCTCGTAGAATCTCTTCGGACAGAGGATCTTCCACAAAGCTCTCAATCGCCCGGCGAAGCGGTCGAGCACCGTAATCCAAATCGGTACCTTTGCGGATAAGGAACTCTTTCGAATCACCAGTCAATTCCAATTGGTAACCCCGTTCTTCCAAACGCTCACGGACTTTGGCCAATTCCAGATCGATGACTTGGTGCATATCCTTGTCGGTAAGGTGATGAAAGATAATCGTGTCATCCAATCGATTGAGAAATTCAGGACGGAACACGCGTTCGATACGTTCGCGAACACGTCCCTTCATATTCTCATAAGAAGCATCATCGTCTGGCTTTTGAAATCCAAAAGCCGATTCGTTCTTGATGGCTTCGGCACCCGCATTGGTGGTCATGATGAGGATCACATTGCGGAAGTCGACATTACGTCCAAAACTATCCGTCAACCTACCTTCTTCCATGACTTGCAACAGCATGTTGAAGACATCGGGATGAGCTTTCTCAATTTCGTCCAGCAACACGACAGCGTAGGGACGTCGGCGAATCTTTTCGGTCAGCTGGCCACCTTCTTCATAGCCCACGTAGCCCGGAGGAGCACCGATTAGTCGGCTAACATTATGCTTCTCCATATACTCGCTCATGTCGATCTGGATCAGTGCATCTGCATCACCGAACATGAACTCGGCGAGCGCCTTTGCCAACAACGTCTTGCCGACACCGGTAGGACCGGCGAAAACAAAACAGCCGGTAGGCCGCTTGGGATCCTTCAAGCCACTGCGGCTACGTCGCACCGCCTTGGAAATCGCCTTGATGGCTTCGTCCTGGCTGATGACACGTTGGTGCAGTTCGTCTTCCATCCTCATCAACCGCACACTGTCTTCTGTCGACATACGGGTGAGTGGAATTCCGGTCATTTTCGAGACCACTTCAGCGATCACTTCCTCGTCGACAACGCCATCGGTCTGCCGAGACTTCTCTCGCCAATCACGCGTGATCGACTCTTTCTTCTTTTTCAGTTTGTCGGCCTGATCACGTAACGAAGCAGCGCGTTCAAAATCTTGATTGGCGACAGCTTCTTCTTTATCTTTATTCAGACGCTCGACTTCTTCGTCAATTTCTTTAAGATCGGGCGGTCGTGTCATCGTCCTCAATCGCACCCGCGCGCCGGCTTCGTCGATAACATCGATGGCTTTATCGGGCAAGCAACGGCCAGTGATGTAACGTCCCGACAGCTCAACAGCCGATTCAACAGCGTCATCGGTAATCTGTACTCGGTGATGTTCCTCGTAGCGTTCTCGCAAACCTTTCAAGATGGAAATGGTTTCGTTCTTGGAAGTCGGATCGACGAGAATTTCCTGAAAACGACGAGCCAGAGCACTGTCTTTCTCGATGTACTTACGATACTCGTCCAGCGTAGTGGCCCCGATGCATTGGATTTCACCACGAGCTAAAGCGGGTTTCAGGACATTGGCCGCATCGATGGCACCTTCCGCACCTCCGGCTCCAACCAGTGTATGCAATTCGTCAATGAACAAGATGGTGTTCTTGGCACGGCGGACTTCGTTCATGACCGCCTTGATACGTTCTTCAAATTGACCTCGATATTTCGTACCTGCAACCATCATCGCCAGGTCCAAAACAACAATTCGTTTGTCGGCCAACAATTCCGGAACATTTCCTTCGATCACACGTTGAGCAAATCCTTCGACGATTGCCGTCTTGCCCACACCTGCTTCGCCCAACAGGACAGGATTGTTCTTAGTACGACGGCAGAGGACCTGAATAGCACGTTCGATTTCACGACTGCGGCCGATCACCGGGTCAAGCTTTTTCTGTCGAGCCAGATCGGTGAGATCACGACCAAAACTGTCCAAAGCAGGAGTCTTCGACTTGCCGCTCTTTGCCGATCCACCCTCCGATCCACCACCCTCACGACCACTTCGTTCGCCACCTTCCCCTTCGGCTCCATGCCCGAGTAAGTTAAGTACCTCTTCGCGAACTTCTTCTAGTTTCAAACCAAGATTCATCAAAACCTGGGCAGCGACACCTTCCTGCTCCCGCAACAGCCCCAACAAAATGTGTTCAGTTCCAACATAGTTGTGATTCAGGTTCCTGGCTTCCTCCATGGAGTACTCGATCACTTTTTTGGCACGGGGCGTCTGAGGAAGTTTGCCCATGGTCACCATTTCAGGACCGCTTTGAACCAGTTTTTCCACTTCCAGTCGGATCTTCCGGAGATCCACCTCAAGGTTCTTCAGGACATTGGCAGCAACACCACTTCCCTCTTTGACCAAACCAAGCAGTATATGCTCGGTACCGATGTATTCATGATTAAACCGCTGAGCTTCCTGATTTGCCAGCTGCATGACTTTTCGAGCACGGTCAGTAAATCGTTCGTACATGTTACACCTTGGTAGTAGATAAACATCGCCAAGCAGCGATTAAGCCGCCGTCTCCAGGAGGCCATCGGGTAATTCCGATTCACTCGCCTGCTGGGTGCGATTTAGTTTTTCGCGTTCCTGCCTGATCTCCCATTTCCACTTGCCCGAACTATCCATTCGATCGAGATGTCGCAACGCACGCCTCGCCTGTTCGGGACGATCTGTCAGCCGGTAAACTGCCGCGATCATCAATTGACATTCTAGGTCCAATGGATCCAATCGCAACAATTCATTCAGCAAATGTTCCGTCTCTAGCCAATTCCGACACAGATATTCCTGCTGCGCCCGGTAAAACAACTTCTCTCTTTGATTCAACGATTGGCTGTTACGTGAGTCGAAGTTTACATCATCCTCGTTGGCTGTGTGCCTGAAGGACGGCGATTCCATCAAGTCCTTCGCGGACCAAACACCAATGCACCAAACTGCAACCACTACGCCCCAGCCAACAGTCAGAGTGGTTGAATCAACCCATTCCTGCCAAACTAGTGACGCGGCCAGTTGAAAGTTGATCAATGCCGCAAACGTCATCGCAAACAACAACCCCCACCAGCTTCCACGCAACCAAAGTTGCGACAGTCCTGGCCAACAACAAAGTACACAGCTTCGTAGGGCAGTGTGTGGAATCAGCATCCTGCATATGCTCCAGCAACACCAGAAGTGACACTCATCGCCGACCAAACCATCCACCAGGAATCGTCTCGCCACGGAATTGTAACCCCAAATAAGGCCTCAATCAAGGCAACTACAAATGCAGAAACGGGTTAGGAAGTGACTATCAGCGGACTAGCCTGCACGCTGCCCTTAATCGTCTCAATCGTGTCCTTCGTAAATCGGCAACTCACGGGTGACCACTACACTTCGAACAATTTCTCACACGTGATACTTCCGGACACCTGGTACGACCCGCAAAACTAAGCTCGATTCCGCAAGGGCAAGCAAAACACGTAAGCCTCCCACAACAAACCACTTATCTCACATGACGGCAGCCCAGAACTCGCTTCACCCGAAGAATGCCATCAGGGTTCATTTCAGCTATCGCCAAGCCCCGTCCGCAGCGCTAGCATGATCCAAATGTCCCTCACCAGACAAAGTATCCCGATCGTCTAACGCAGATCCCTGGTCGGACCAGACCGGTCCTAAGCGTTATACTCGATGGGCGGTATCATACTAACCATCTACTCAGCCAGGATTTTAGGGCAGGAACGTTGCTAAAGGACGAACCATCGACCGAAACATTACGTATCCTCGACGCGAACTTCAACCGCGCGCTGGAAGGACTTCGCGTCATCGAAGACTATTTGCGATTTGCAAGGGATGACCATCATTTGACCGAGTCGTGCAAAAAGATCCGGCACGAATTGGTAAATCAACTGCAATGCATCGGCGCGGACCGGCTACATCGTTCACGGGATACGATCCAAGACGTCGGTGTGGACATTTCTACGGCCGAAGAGTTTCAAAGGCGCGATATCCGCAGTGTGGCCTCAGCCAGTCTGAAACGAGTCGAACAGTCTTTTCGATGTCTCGAAGAATACTTGAAAGTCAACTATCCCAGGACTGCACAACATATCGAGCAGTTACGGTACCGCGTCTACACGTTGGAAAAGTCAGTGAGTGTGTGTGAGCGCGCCAAAGAACGGCTCCAAGATGCTTACTTGCAGATCCTTATCGACGGCAGGAAATCCTTAGCTGACTTTACATCGTTGGCTGAATCATTGGTAAATGCTGGCGCTAACATATTGCAGTTACGTGCTAAGCAGCTGCATGACCAAGAACTCCTGCAACGAGGAAACATCTTACGTGAAATGTGTAATGGGTCAGACACCCTGTTCATCATGAATGATCGGCCCGATTTGGCACACCTCGTACAAGCCGACGGGGTCCATCTGGGCCAAAACGACTTACCAGTAGATGCCGTGCGCCGAATCGTGGGTGCAGACACCCTGGTCGGGGTTTCCACGCATGACCTCGAACAAGCTCGTCAGGCCGTCGACGCAGGAGCCGATTACATTGGCGTAGGGCCAGTTTTCGCCTCTCGTACAAAAGCCTTTGATCAATTTCCTGGATTGGCTCTACTGCACGAAGTTTCTCGCGAGATCAGACTTCCCGCATTTGCCATCGGCGGCATCGCTCGCTCGAATTTGAATCAAGTCACCGCTGCAGGTTTCGCACGCATTGCCGTCAGCGGAGCCGTGCTGCTGGCAAACGACCCAGCAGCAGAAGTTCGACATTTCATGGACATTTTTGCAAATGTTTCGTCCCCATTACATTAGTACGACACGACAGGGTCGTGCAGCAGCGAACCGCAATCTTGCTTAACAAGTCCATC
Source organism: Pirellulaceae bacterium (assembly GCA_022448645.1). Next base: position 42,114 of record JAKVBZ010000008.1, on the reverse strand, counting down.
ATCCAGATTTACATTTCGTATTCAGGATTGGGGCGTCTAGCTATATAACTAAAACCTGACCACCGGAATCTTCATGTTGTGTGTACATAGGGTACGTGAATGTGGGCACTTTCTTTCCCGCACTGTGATCCAAGAATCGATCAAGATACCATGCAGCGTCATAGACTCTTCCAAGTTGTCGTCGTTCTGACCAACACTCTGGTTTGGCTGGCAACCAGCTTTCACGTGCTGACGGCTCGCGGCGAAGTACCGCTGAATATCCCCTATAAAAAACTGGCCGAATTGGAAGATGCTCGCATCAACGAAAGTAGTGGCCTTGCCTGCTCTTCCCGTTCACGCGACTTATTCTGGACACATAACGATTCGGGCAGTAAGGCAAAAATCTACGCTTTCGACCGCCAGGGTCAACAGCGAGGATCGCTCGTGCTGAAAGGAATCAAACCTCGTGATTGGGAAGACATGGCCTCCTTTCATTTAGACGGTCGCCCTTGCTTACTCATCGGGGATATCGGCGACAATTTATTACGAGCAAAGTCATACCCCCTAATCCTGATCGAAGAGCCCGAACTAAATCTGCAAAACCAAAATCCTACCGAGAAAATTCCGGCGACCATTCTGCAAACGGTTCACTTTCAGTACGCCGATGGAGCTCACGATTGTGAAGCGATGGCGTTTGACCCGGTGTCTCGTCGAGTCTATCTGACGATTAAATCCACTCGAAAAAGTAGCGCCGTCTACGTGCTACCCTGGCCGGCAGAATCTACCGCGCCCGATACGCCTCTAATTGCAGCCAAAGTGGCAACCGTAAATTTCCCATTAGTGACTGCTATGGATATCTCGTCGGACGGACATTTTGCCGTAATGCTCACCTACGGTTTAGCTTTTGAATTCGTCCGCGATACCACAAAATCTTGGGAAGAAACTTTCAACCAACCAAGCCAACCACTTTTGATGCCGTTCCGGCGTCAAGGTGAAACCATCTGCTACGGTCCCCAGGCGAAAACACTTTATCTGACCAGCGAAAAAATACCGACTCCTTTTTTTGAAGCAAAAACCGGTCCGCGGGGACCGAAATCAAACGTTTCTGAATCCGCCAGGTAAATCCGCAGCGCTGAACCACTGAGGACAAACTCACGCATGACATACGAAGTCGAACAAAAATTCGAAGTGAGCGATCACGAGGCAGTGCAAGGGAAGTTGTCCGAGTATGGGGCACAATGGTCCCCTGCGACCATTCAAGTCGATCGATATTTTGCTCACCCTGCAAAAGATTTTGGTGAAACCGACGAAGCACTTCGCATCCGCAGATCGGGGAATCAATACTGTGTGACCTATAAAGGTCCCAAAGTGGATGCTACCACGAAAACCAGACGCGAGATCGAAATCTCACTTCCTGAGGGTGACAGCGGCGCTGCAGACTTCGATGATTTGCTCGTGTCATTGGGCTTTCGTCTCGCGTGCATCGTCTCCAAAGAACGGCTTCCTGGACAACTCCACTGGGAGGATCACACCATTTACTTGGCACTGGATACGGTCAAGTCACTGGGCAGCTTCGTGGAATTAGAAGTCACTTGCGACGAAGCATCTATCGAGGCTGCCAAACGGGCCATTGCTTCACTAGCAACAGATTTGGGGCTGACGAAAAATCAACGGCTGAGCTACCTCGAGCTGTTAATGCAACTGGACACTTGACCATGGCAGGTGATTCGAACGGAAAAGATACTGTCAATGGTTTCTCCGTTGATTTCACCAACATCGAAACATGGATTAAGATGAAAGGAAGGTCAGATTCGTCCAGGTTTTCTATGGTCTTTTCTTATTCTTGCATTTTGCAGCGGTCCAGACAGCGCACGTTTCCGCTGTACCGCCCCAGGTCTTCCTAGCACCTTCTGGTGTCGGTCTGAATGTCCCGCTAGATCATGACCTGAATTCCGTTGGCTACGGAGTGGATCAGTTTCAGGGAAATGGCTTTACTACGGATGGCAACGCAGCTCGAACATTAAACGACCCCACCCAGGACCGCTTCGCGCGATACGGGACGGCAATCCAGGGGCAGGGAACCTCAACACCACTATCACCAAACGACGATTGGGCCATCGAGGTTGTGTACAAACATTCGGGCCACGAACACCGGAACAATTCACGGGATTATGGAAGGCGACCTATTGATTGGTCACCATACACCCACCCTGGAAGAACTGGACGGCGATCCATTCTCGGATGAATCGTATTTTATGATTGTCAATCTGCTAAAAGATCAAAATACGTCGGCAGCCGGAGCGACTCAACAGATCACGGTAGATTTTGACTTTGGAGCCAGCAACATCAATAGCCTACAGCGTTTGAATCGCAATACTGGACAAGTAGAAACGATGCCTCTGACTCCCATGGGAGGTGCACTCTTTCAATTGGACATCAGCCTTCCGGGAGGAATCGGAGATCTATTCAAATACAATACCGGCGCACCATTTGTGTATGGATTGTCGCTCGAACATGCGTGGAATGTCGATGCAACTGGAACATGGAGCGTCGGGCATCATTGGATTGGTGGCGTACCCAATGGAAATGATGTTGCTGCCAAATTGGGTGATGTGATTCAGAGTGCGAAAACAGTTATTGTCGATCAGGATATCACGCTAAAGTCTCTAACGATCGATAGCACCAATGCGTATCAGGTAGCTGGATCCGGTTCCATAATGTTCGAGCACACCGACGCAACGATGGGAGAACTTTCTAGCATTCATGTCATACAGGGCACTCACCAGTTGCAAGCTGGCGTGGCACTTTCCAATAATACCATTGCAAACGTCGCAGATCGTGCTTCGTTGGGGTTTAACAACGTTCTGGATCTGGGCGGCAACACACTACAGAAAACCGGCCTGGGTACGTTGACCTTGAATACCCCGCTGAACTCAAACGAAGGAACCATCCACGTGGTGGAAGGAATCCTTTCCGCTTCTGGTACGATTGGCGGTGACGTCGTCATTCACGGTGGGACGCTAGCTCCGGAAAACCGTCCGGGGCTTTCTGTTGTAGGAACCGTGTCGGAAGTACCTCTACCGGAACCCAATATGATCTTCGGGATCGTCTTGAATATCTGTTTGTACTTGATTTACGGAGACAGTTATGGCAACCAACGTAAAAACGTGGAACGTCTACCTTGCCGGGGAAATTCACACACCGTGGCGGCATGAGATCGAAAAAGGTATCCAGCGAACCGAACTTCCCGTGCGACTTTCATCGCCGGTGACAGATCACCCAGCTAGTGATGATTGTGGAGTGAACATTCTGGGTGCCGAAACGGAATCCTTTTGGAAAGACCGCAAAGGAGCAGGAATCAACGCCATTCGCACATCGACGCTTCTGCGCCAAGCAGATGTAGTCGTCGTACGATTCGGTCCAAAATATCGTCAATGGAATGCGGCATTTGACGCAGGATTCGCCGCGGCCCTAGGCAAACCGTTGATCACGCTTCATGACTCAGAGTTGGATCACGCACTGAAAGAAGTTAACGCGGCAGCGTGCGCCACGGCACGAGACCCACAACAGGTTGTTGAGATTCTTCAATATGTGATCCAGCAAATCTGATCGTTAACATCACCCCAAACGGAAACCACTAAGACGTCAGGAGTTTAAGTCTCCGATTGAGGTTTCCGCCCCGACCACCATTGGGCTAACAAGGTACCGGTGAGCATGCATCCGAATGTGTACAAGGCGGGGGCCAGCGCAGTTCCGTCACGGTCGGGGAACAGTTGGGTTGCCAACGTCGCTCCCAAACCTGCGTTCTGCATGCCAACCTCCAACGTCAAAGCTCGTCGCATCGGTTCGCGCAGCTTCAAAGACCAGCCACCCCAATAACCGGCCAAATAGCCCAAAGCATTTAGTGCCAATAATGCTAAAAAAAGACTGAATTGGATGGCTGCCAGCCGTTCGCGATTAAGCCCCACCACGACTGCGATGACCCACAGGATCACCAGATTGGCCAGGATGGAACCAAGAATCCGGGCGGTTGCCTGCCACTGCGGCCGAACCCGGATCATCAAGTGTCCTAGAGTAACGGGAAGTACTACCGTCAGCAGCAGCAAAAAACTGGCTCGCCATAACGCTTGTGAAGACAACGCATCAGCACCTACAAGCGTAAACCGCAGCGCTAAAGGAACTACCAACGGAGAGAGTAAGGTGGCGACAGTGGTTAAACTGACCGAATAACTCGTGTTACCTCGTGCATGTAACGTCAGCACGTTGGAGGCCATCGCTCCGGGTACACAACCGACCATCATCAGACCAACCAACAAATCCCCTTCGAGCTGCCAAATTCGACCGACTCCAAACGCAAGAAAGGGCATGGCTGTGTACTGTAGTGCGCTTCCCGCTAACACGAATGGCCAGCGACGTAAAACTTGATCCACTTCCTCACGAGGTAACATGCTGCCAATAGCAAACATCGTGGCAAAGATCAAAACGGGCAAACAGGGACGGCTGGCAACAAACGGATCCAGATCAGTTGCTATCCTTGCTGGCACAACACTAGGCCAGACGAAGGCGCCCAAAGACAAGACGATCAGCCAAGGCAACAGGAAACGCTGTAGGTGCAGGGCAATTCGTCCCATTTTCATCTTGACTTTCTCATCATTCAGAACGCGGCTGGAAAAATGCTTTCAGCGATTCGTGAGGTGGTAGGTTACCGGTTCAAAATCGGAAAACGACAGCAGTACTTTCTCCACGAAGCAACAGGGTGTTGGTTCCATGAATAACATCAGCGGAAGGATAGATCACACTTTCATGTACCCTCTATCTGTGCCGGCTGGACGCCCGAAATCGAAGTGAATTCTCGCTCCTGGCTCCCAAATGACCGCCTCTACCCAAATCTGCCGGCCCCCTGCTTATCCTCTGACAAACAAGTTCGGCTGAATCCTTGAATAATCGCGTCCTGAACGATTTACTTCAATTTTTTCGTCCAGTACCCACCCCTTTGCTTGGGAAGTTGAATTATAATGCTCAGCAAGCATTGCAAGGAGTGCCAGTACGATGCACAGGCTTGCGGTTCGTTTTCACACCGTCGTGAGGAACGTGACAACGGTGCAAAGTTCTAGACTGTCCCCAGATTGTCCATGTAAATAGCTCGCAAGACTCGGATTGGATCCTAGGGAGAGTTCCAGTATGCTACTCACTCCAAACCACGGTAATTTTGGAGAAAAGATTTTCCTGACTGACTTTTCTTCCTAAACACAATTCTTCCTGACCAAATTGATGAAAGGTAAATACATGAAGACTCGCACACTGTTGATTTTTGCACTGTTGATCGCCGTATTCGCTGGCTGGACCGGACTCACCATGGGAGACGACGCTGACAAAGAAGTCGACTTTGAAAAGATTGTTTGTCCCGTATCCAAAAAGCAGGTCAACAAAGACGCAACGGTAGAGCACGAAGACTGCATCGTCTATTTTTGCTGTAACAACTGCGCTGCCGCTTTCAAAAAAGACGTCCAGGACAAAAAGAAGTTTCTGGCTCGCGCCAACCATCAAAAGGTAGCGACCGGGCAGGTGAAGCAAACGAAATGTCCAAAGAGCTTTCAAGGTGCGAAAGCATCGACCGCGCTCGAGGTGAACGGCGTAGATGTCACCTTCTGCTGTAACAATTGTCGCGGTTGGGCTGAAGGTCTGGCGAAGAGTGCAGACGATGTAGAAGATCAAATTGCCACGCTATTCGGTCCGAATGTTTTCGGAAAGGCTTTCGAAGTCATCGGTAAATAAGAGAACTGAGTTCTGACAACGGAAGCAGAATGAGAAAACATGGAAGTTTTCTTTTCGGTGGGTGAACCCAGCGGCGATCTGCACGGTTCCAACCTGGTACGCGAGCTGCAGCGACGCAATTCAGCGGTCCACTGTGTCGGATACGGTGGGCCGAAGATGCAAGCTGCCGGCGTGCAATTGCACGCCGATCTGACAGAACTGGCGGTCATGGGGATCGGACCAGTTCTCGGCAAGATACCTCAGTTCCTGGATTATCTCATTCGCGCAGATCGTTATTTCTGTCACCAGCGCCCAGATGCAGTCGTGCTCATTGACTATCCGGGCTTTAACTGGTGGATAGCTCGACGAGCCAAAGCACACGGGATCCCGGTCTTCTATTACGGCGTGCCACAATTATGGGCGTGGGGTCGCTGGCGCGTCAGGAAGATGCGACGTTTGATAGATCACGTCCTGTGTAAACTTCCTTTCGAAGAAGGATGGTTCAGGCAGCGAGGATGCCAGGCAACGTTTCTGGGACATCCCTATTTCGATCAGCTGGTAAACCAAAAGCTAGACACACAATTCTTGGAAACCTTTGGCGGTTCGTCCGAACCACTCGTCACAATCTTGCCAGGATCACGTCGTCACGAGATCGCATCCAACTTGAACGCCTTTCTGAAAGCGGCCGACTATGTACACCAGGCGGTTCCTGGAGTGCGTTTTGCCATCGCCAGCTACAACGACCAGCAAGCCCATTTGGCACGACAAATTTGCGCATCCAGGCAGGTGGATATCGAAGTCATTACAGGGAGAACACAGGAGCTGATTCACCTGGCACACTGCTGCATGGCCTGTTCTGGCTCGGTCTCCCTGGAATTGCTCTACCACCGTACGCCTTCTGTGATCCATTACCACATCCAACGACTGTCCTATCAGTTGTTGCGACCGCTGCTCAAAGTCAAATACATCACACTGTTAAATATTTTGGCCGATGCAGATCCCTTCCCTAAGCGGCGTCTGCTTTATGATCCTCAAAACGGCACGGCAGACGGCGTACTGATGCCGGAATATTTGACCTATGAAGACAAATCGCAACAGGTAGCGAATCATGTCATCGAATGGCTGACGAGTGAAACAGCCTACTCTCAGGTCGTCGAACGACTAGATGCCTTACGAAGTTCAGTGTGTACTCCAGGAGCTTCGCAGCGTTGTGCTGAATACGTGCTACATCACCTGGAACAACGCGTTCCGAAAACACCCCGACCTCATTATCAGCCAAAGGTCGTCGCCAGCAGCAGTCGGAAACAAGCCGCTTAGGATGGCGACCTGACATTGACATGTGGCAATTGCGCTCATCACGCAATCTCACCTACCATCGCATGTTGCGGGGTCTATTCGGCCTCTGTTAGGATGTGGCCGACACGACGAATCTCGAAATCACTTTTCGTTGCTCTCAATCTAGCCGTTAGCAATACGTATGTTTCTGGCAGACCCACCACGAACACCGTACGACTTGTACTTTCGACTCTGGGGAATTCCCGTTCGCGTCCATCCGTTGTTTTGGGCCGTAGGACTGCTGATTAGTTTTGCGCCGGGGCCACCGCTCGAAATGTTCATTCGGCTGGGCGTCTGGTTCGTATCCATTCTCGTACACGAGATGGGCCATGCCTGGATGATGCGGTACTACGGCTGGAATCCATCTGTCACGTTGTACGCCATGGGTGGATTCGCTCGTTACGACCATGGGTTTACGACCCAGTTCTCGTCTTATCAACGTCCGGGAAATCGCGAGTATGCTCAGATCATCATCGCGGCTGCCGGGCCTGGTGCCGGATTTCTACTGGCTGGCTTGTCCGTCGTTGTCGCCGAACTGGCAGGAGCCGACATCAAGTTTGCTGTCGGTAGGCCAAGCATCGTAGTTTGGCATATCACTGGCTTGGAAGGGAACTTCCTAATGATGATGCACTTCACCTTGTTTATTAATATCTATTGGGGGCTCGTCAATCTTTTGCCAGTCTATCCACTCGACGGTGGCCAAATCTCGCGTGAATTGTTTATGAGATATGTCGGGAATGACGGGTTGCAAAAGTCACTTTGGTTGTCTGTTGGGGTCGGTGCTGCCATGGCGCTCTTTGGATTCATGCACGATTATTACTTCATCGGTTTGATATTCGGCTATTTGGCTTTTAGCAGCTACCAACTATTGCAGACATTTTCAGGAGGAGGTTTCGGTGGGTTTGGGAGAAACCTCTGATGATCCGTCGGCGGATAGTACTTGTTGGAGCCAGCAACCTAGCGCGCAACATTGCCACTGTGATCAAAACTGCGTGTGGCAACTGGGGAACACCAGCCCAAGTCATGATGGCAGCCGGCCACGGGCGTTCTTACGGCCAGGCCAGCCATGTTCTAGGGAGAACTTTGCCAGGAATCGTTGAATGCGCATTGTGGCCAACACTCCTCGATGAACCACCGATTCCGACCGCAGCGTTAGTTACAGATATCGGAAACGACATCCTCTACGGGGTTGCCGCAAAGACCATCGCCTCCTGGGTCGAAACTTGTCTACAGCAACTGCGACAGGTCCACGCGTGTATTGTGATGACCGAGCTTCCCTTGGAAAATCTCCGCAAGCTTGAGTCCTGGCGGTTTCGGCTATTCCGCACGGTTCTATTTCCGCAATCTAAGCTGACCTTGGCACATGTCCTAGACGAGGCGTGTGCTTTGAACGAACGCATTATAAACCTGGCAAACCAGTATCAAGCCACGATACTTCGACCCCATCCTGGTTGGTATGGATTTGACCCCATTCACTTCCGTGTTAAGCATCAAGCTGACGCTTGGTGCGAATACATGTCGCCATGGAATCCTGAACGTCAACTGCTGCGTTCCCAAGGTACGATCCTCAACGGTATTTACTTAAGAACTCGACGTCCCCATTGGCGACGAATAGCGGGTTTCACATTACGCTGCCAGCAACCGTGCGGTCGGCTGATGAACGATAGCACGGTGTCGCTTTTTTGAACGCAAACTGTTCTGCTCTCACACCAACGTTGACACCTTGTTTCATGAAAGCGGAACCTCACAGACGTTTTTTTGATCTGCAAGAAGGTTTTTGTTGCCAAATTTCCAATTTTTTTGAAAAAATTTTGCCGAATTTGATTTTGATAAAACAGATAAGCTGTTACATCCAGCGAGTCCTCTCTTGGGGTGCGTTTCTTTGATATGAATTGGAGAAGTTTCTAGTCGCACCAGAGGATTTTGGTTGAAATCGAGAGCTCGAATGTGTCACTCAACAGTTTGAATTGACGGCATTGATCATGCTGTTCTTCACCGCGACAACTACGCAATCTCTTTTCGTTCGACAACACAAATCGCGGCCAAACGTGCGTGAAAACAACAACGAAATTCCTAAAAAAGCCTTTTTTTCAGCACACAATTGCGTTTAAGTCTGCGGCCATTCGTCTTTACTAGGGCAGAGCCAGGAGGCACTTCAAAGGTATCCACCGATAGATTTTTGGTCGCGAGTAGGACTCAAACAAGTGTTCGCGCAACACGACCTATCGTTGCTTGCAGAATTTTTTCTGTGCAAAGACACATCCTTATGTTCCAGCGTGGCCAACGCAGACCAATCACAATCAAAATAATCGTCAATCCACGTTCACTTTGCTCGTGGATGATCGTTTTTTGTTTCTGAATCGCTAAGTTGGGCTTGACGAACAATCCCTGATTTCGAAGATTTACCCGAAAGAGACTTGCAACAGTTTCTTGAACAACATTCAATTCACTTTTGTGTGAAGTATGTTTGCCACTTTACTTTGCTTTTTAACACATGGAGTGATTTAACAAGCAAGGTACTCTGTAGCGTAGAGGAGCGATGCAGAGGGTGGCCGTTTCGCGTGTCGCGACTGTCAAACCGGTGATCAGGTTTTATTCCCTCACCGATACAAACGGTTTCGACACTCCCTATTTTGAAGGAGGACGGACTGTGGCCAAGAAAAAGGCGACAAAAAAGAAAAAGGCTGCCAAAAAGAAGGCGCCGAAACGTAAGAAGAAAGTAGCTAAGAAGGCTACTAAGAAGAAGAAGAAGAAGGCAGCCCCAAAGAAGAAGAAGGCAGCCAAGAAGAAGAAGAAGGCAGCCCCAAAGAAGAAGAAGGCAGCCAAGAAGAAAAAGGCAGCTCCTAAGAAGAAAAAGAAGGCAGCCGCCAAAAAGAAAAAGAAGGCCAAGCGTCGCTAGTCGTCGTTAAGACGCTGGTCGCATGACCTTTTTTTCATTCGAAACAACGAGAAAGAGCCGTCTGAGGATGATCTCGGGCGGCTCTGAGCAGTTCTTGGCACGCGAGATTTTCATCCAGAGGGCACGAATTAAAATCGGTCGCTGGCCTAAAAACCTCAAACTGGCAAGGTCTAGATCGCGTAAGTCATTGCGAGAAAAGGGATAACGCGATTGTCGCATCCGGCGTGTTGCTCAATGCAAGATGCGGGGTAGGTAGCCGACGTGAACCGCCAACCCACCATGATTTGTTTGGTCCGGTCTACGAGTTCTCAGCACACTTCTGGGTGTATACCGAGTTGTGAAATGTGCATTAATAGACACACATTTCATCCATGCCCAAACGGAGTCTCAATTCATCGAATGCCTGGCTAAATGCATCACTGGAGGAATGCACATGTTCCGCTTCGGTGATGAATTTCATCTGATCATCACACGGAACAAAATGGTCACGCAAGACCTCTTCGAAGACTTCTAAAGGTTCACCGTACCCAATCAACAGTTTATGCTCATCGAACTGAACCTCTTGTGGAATCCCCGGATTCAAAACAGCAATTCCGGTACACCCATCATTCATCAACATATCTTCGTAGTCCCACAAGATGCTCTTGAGAACGGGCATGTCGATGTGTTCTCGATAGACGTCAGAGTGCCCCGGCGTTTTTCCATTGTGACTAGTTTCCAACACGACATCCACAACCGGCCCTAACGGTTCAATCATTTCCATAAAGACTTCGAAGACTGACTCTTGGGAAATAGAGGCCATAATGACAGGAATGTTTTCCTGCGACTCGCCGTCATGGTATTTGTCGTGACGGTAGCCTTGCGCCGGTGTGACCTTCAGGTCATAGGACGGACGGATGGCATCCGTTAGCGTAAAATCACCGTAACGGCTCACATCAAGATGTGCCTCAAGTTGTTCTTCTGAAACGGTGTCAAAGCTACGCGGCCCTGCCATCGCTTGCTCGTCAAAAACACTCGTGAAGAATTTCTTCAAGAAATCCATATCTTCCTCAACTAGCTACAGCTATCACAAAACTCTGGTCCACGGAGGGTCGCAGGGAGTTGTATTTACAACCCTAGGTCACCTGTTGGGTCGACCTACAGGATGCTTGACAAAGGCAGTCGTTGGGGGAGAAGGTCTGCCGTACAATCGGTCCAACCGGTCCCAATCCGTTCAAACAATACCAGTTTGTTCTGGCATGGTTGGAACTTCGAGAGGACGGCGTTTGGCCCTGGTCTACAGAAACCATAGCACCTGAAGACTCCCAGGGAGCCAAACAGGCTGGCAGGAACAAAGAAAGTCGAACATTGGGGTCTAATTTAGCCAATCACGGCAAGTTTGCCAGCAAATATTTATCGAAATGGGCCAGGCGCGTTGCAAATTTGCATCCCCTTTCAAAAGCTGAACGTAACGTCAGGGGGTGGAATAAGAGAGCGGAGAGAAGCCTTAATGAACGGTTCGGATTTCCCGATTAGCTCGCCACAAACGCCAAGTAATAAAAGACCCAGCCAGTCACCGCTGTCATTACCATCTCAATCGCTGCCAATCGGGCCCAACGGCGATGTGACGCACTGTATTCGTTCGGCTTCGGATTCGAGGGAAATCTTCGTAGAGCTTGAAGAATGACATAGATCCACAAAACAAACGTCGGAATGGCAAAGAACAGGTGGATGAGCAAACTGATCCCAACTGGGCTTCTCCACTTCTGTGCCTCGTCAAAAAATGGCGAAGGTTGGGCTCGAGCCTCCCAGGGCACGAGAATCTGCTCCATTTCGAAAGCACCAACTGTAGCGAACAGGGTGACTCCGAGCACCAATTGAATCGTTTTGTGCAAACGATACCGCTGATGCTTTCGTACCTGATAGATGCTATAGAGCATTACAGGGACAATAGCGAACATCGAGACAAAGACGATATCCAACATCAGGGTGCCACGGGTCCCAAGGAAACCATCAATTCCGGGAAACTGCTGTCCAAGCAGCAAAAAGCTATCCCTCACGGCACTCTCCTCACGCTTCACTGGTACTCATCACTATCCGGTTGACAGCGTTTAGAATCGCTTTGACAGTTGCCTCGACCGTATCGGTCGACACTCCTCGGCCCCGATACGTGTCTCCTTCGAATTCCACCTCAATGCTGGCCTCGCCCAAAGCATCACGTCCCACCGTCGAACTGCGCACCTGATAATCTTTGCAAAGCAGCTTGAAACCGGTAATTTTCTCCGTAGCCCAGAATGCAGCATCGATAGGACCATCGCCATCGCTCGTTTCTTCGGAAAAATCCTCGTTTCCTCGGCGCAACGTGAGCTTAGCATGCGGTTTTTCGCCAGATGCCGAAGACACATGGAAACCGACCAGCGTCCATTCTTCGGGAACGTCGTCGTATTGCTGTCGGATCAGGGCCAACAAATCGCCATCATAGACTTCTTTTTTCTTATCGGCCAGTTTCTTGAATTCATCGAACACGGTCTGTAGCTGTTGGCCGGTCAGGTGGAACCCTAACTGGCGAGCTCGATCGGCCAGCGCGGCCCGTCCGCTGTGTTTGCCGAGTACCAAATCGGTTTTGGCAAAACCAACATCTTCTGGCCGCATAATCTCGTACGTTGTGCGTTCTTTGAGCATACCGTCCTGATGAATGCCGGCTTCGTGTGCAAATGCATTTCGGCCCACGATCGCCTTGTTGCGTTGCACTTGAATGCCGGTAATCCCGGAAACCAGACGGCTCGCAGGGACGAGGCGTTCACTGTTGATGCCTGTTTCTCCATCGTAATAGTCCGCACGGGTACGCATGGCCATGACTACTTCTTCCAGCGAACAGTTCCCAGCACGTTCACCGATACCATTAATCGTACATTCGATCTGCCCTGCCCCGTTTTCGACAGCGGCCAAACTATTAGCAACAGCGAGTCCTAGATCATTGTGACAATGAACACTAATGGTCACCTTGTCGATATTCGGTACTCGGTTCACCAACATATGGATCACTTGGCCCAAATGAGCAGGAGTGGCATAGCCTACCGTATCGGGAATATTGATCGTGGTGGCACCGGCACCAATCGCGGCCTCGACAACTCGACAGAGAAAATCTGATTCGGTGCGCGCTGCATCTTCCGGAGAGAACTCGACGTCATCACAGTATCCCACGGCACGCTGGACACCAGCCACAGCACGCTCGATGATCTCGTCTGGTGTCATTCGCAGTTTAAATTCACGATGAATGGCACTGGTGGCGAGAAAGACGTGGATCCGCGCATCAGTGGCGTGCTGCAAAGCCTCCCAAGCCCGGTCAATATCCTGTTCCGCACAACGAGCCAACCCACAAATGGTCGGCCCTCGAACGTTCGAGCCGACTTCCCTTACGGCCTCGAAATCTCCAGGGGAAGCGATGGGAAATCCGGCTTCAATAATATCCACGCCCAAGTCGGCTAGTGCTTGAGCTATTTCCAGCTTCTCACCCAAATTCATGCTGGCACCAGGCGATTGCTCACCATCGCGAAGCGTCGTGTCGAAAATCTTGATTTGTCTTTTACCGGTCATTTGTCAGTACCTGTCATCATCAGTACCTGTCATCAAAAAACCCCAAAGCCCGCTCAAGCAGGCTTTGGGGTTCATTGATTGGTGATTCAAACGCCGGACACGAACCCTACGGCCTGCCTAAGACAAGCAGCAGCAAGAGGTACGGTAGTAGGTTCAACAGGGCCATTACATGTATCTCCAACAACAGACTTGACTTTAATCAAGCGGAAAGGTTCGGTCAAGTGAGTACAAGGACGCATAATACGATTCGACAGCCTGCAAAATAGCCACCGCTGCAGGCTCCCAATTACTGACAGGCCGTCAACGGGATAGCCTGTGGAGCTTAGCAATCGCCAAACTCGACGTATTTTACCGTGATCGTTTGAGCCGTCGTGTTCGCCATGATCCCAGCCAGGAGCTGCTGGCACATTGAAAAGCAGTTGCAATTTGGTACATTGACCGGACGATCGCCACTTTTGTACCTCTTGGCCTTTTTCTATCGCAACCTAATCGCCTCATGTTGGACTCGAACGGCTCTGAATCAAAATCGACGGTCTTGGCTCCGTTGGCTGGATTTGAACAACAGATTGACGCTTTGCGCAGCGTGGGAAAGTTGTTTTTTCAGCGAGGATGGTCTGTTGGAACCAGCAGCAACTACAGTGTGGTCGCCCATCGAGATCCTTTGGAGATCATTGTCACGGCCAGTGGGCTCGATAAAGGACGTTTACAAAGACACCAGTTCGTAAGGGTGGACGGGGACGCTAAAGCGGTAGTCAGCCACCAACCACGTTCTTCTGCCGAGACGCTACTTCACGTCGAAATTGCCAATCAGACAACAGCCGGCGCCATCCTGCATACCCATTCGGTCTGGGCCACCATACTTTCAGATCTCTATTTCGCCGACGGCGGATTCGCCATCGAAGGCTATGAAATGCTGAAAGGATTGGAAGGAATTACTACGCACGACGCACAAATATGGATAGAGATCTTTGACAACACTCAAGACATGTCCGAATTAGCTCAACAGATTTCAGCCAAATTCCAGGATGATGAACGCCCGCTGACATACGGCTTTTTGATCCGCAAACACGGCCTGTACACCTGGGGAAATGACATTGAGGCGGCGCGTCGCCATGTCGAGATCTTTGAATTCTTATTCGAAGCCTTCGCTCGTCGACTGCAACTTGCATCAGCCGTCAACGCTTCAACTGTCACGTCTTCCACCTCCGCTTATTGAACACACTACGTCCCTCTCTTTTCATGCCCAGTCAAACTTCTTCTTATCCCTAGTCAACCTGGCGTTACCACCAAGCACCAACTCCCTGATCAATGTAAGGAACACCAATATGGCCACGGTTACCATTCCTGACGAAAACCGCAAGATTGAGGATCCCGCCGCCATTTCCGAGTTTCTCGCGCCCTTCGGTATCTGGTACGAGAAGTGGGAAGTCGAGGGACGAATCGAGCCGGAGGCTTCGAATGAAGAAATCCTACAAGCCTACGCTCCCGAAGTAGAACGACTCAAAGAACATGGTGGGTTTCAAACCGCGGATGTCATCAACGTCAATCCGGAAACTCCTGGCTTGGACGAAATGCTCGCCAAGTTCGACAAAGAACACACACACAGTGAAGATGAAGTGCGTTTTACTGTCAAAGGCCGTGGGGTATTCCACATTCACCCAAACGAGGGCCCGGTATTTTCAGTTACCGTTGAAGCGGGAGACCTGATTAACGTCCCTTCAGGAACTCCGCACTGGTTCAATTTGTGTGAAAATCGCACCATTCGCTGCATCCGGTTGTTCGAAGATACTTCGGGCTGGGCGCCGCATTACCTTGACAATGGAGTGCACGAACAATATGCACCCGTCTGCTGGGGTCCGAATCACCTGCCTCCAGCCGACGATTTGGACCCTGTTGTTCGCGTCTGAGTCGGACCGAGCAGTCAGTGTTCTTCGAACCCAGTTTCTCACTTTTTTAGCCAGCCGCAGCTGTTTGCGCGGTCCACACCGGCGCGATGGTTTTTTCCAGCAAGATGTTTTTTTCAGGAAACGGTATACTACTCGATATCGAAGGTACGACGTCGTCCATCAGCTTCGTATACGACGTCATGTTCCCATTTGTCCGCAGGGAACTGGAAAAATTTCTGCAGAATCATTGGCATGAAGACGGTCTGGACGCCGTGCGCGAACAAATGGCCAAAGATTCTGGCTACTCATCCTTTGAATCATGGCTGTCCGCCAGTGGTAGTGAATCGCCCCAAGCATGCCTGCAACAAGAAGCCATACGGCTGATGGATGACGACGTCAAAGCCACCGGGTTGAAAAAACTTCAAGGACTTATCTGGAAATCCGGATTTGAAAGCGGCGAATTGTGTGCTCACGTTTACGATGACGTTTACCCTGCACTCAATCGTTGGCAAAACAACCAAATCGATATCAGAATTTTCTCTTCCGGCAGCATACAAGCTCAGAAACTGTTCTTCGGACATACAACAAAGGGTGATCTGCTTCATTATTTCCAAGCACATTACGACACGACGATAGGTTCCAAACGCGATGCAGACAGCTATCGTACGATTGCCAATCAGTTCGGCTTGGAGCCCGACCAAGTGTTATTTGTGAGCGATGTCACCGCAGAACTTGACGCTGCGCGTGAAGCCCGAATGGCAACTCTACTTTGTGTCCGCCCAGGAAACCCTCCTCAAAGCACACAGTCCGGTCACGAAGAAATTCGCAGCTTGGATGCCATCGGCATCGGCAGCTAGCAGTTTTTTGGTAGAAAAATATTTGACTTAGTGTTCTGGCTGGATACGATTCTCCAAACGGTCGTTTCCTTCGGTCAACTGCCTTCGGTTCGGTTTCGTGTTCACCGTACGACAACATGGGAAGGTCATCGTTCTGCCTCCCATCCAATGAACTTAAGAACACGCACAGCCTGTATATTTCACGTAGGCCGGACGCCCAAGATGGGCTCCACGATCACACGCTGGCCAGCTTCTGTTCGCTGACGTGACTCACCAAGGATGGTGCAACTGGCGCAATCGCTTGGTAGGAGTCTACTCGAATGGATGTTTCAGCAAATAACGAATTCCCCCGACTTACTTGGATTTGCTTCGGCTGGCTGCTGCTTTGTATCAACAGCCCAGTGCAAGCGGATCGTGTCGCGACAACCGTCACCTTCGACACAAGCTACCTAGTAGCATGTCGCACCGTTTCGACGAAATCTGAGAACGAATCAAACTCAACAGTCGGATCGGTCGACAACGATGCTAAGCTCGTCGAGGCACACTTCGAAATCTCACCTCTTGTCCATGGGCGTTTAGAAGACGTCCACGAATTGCTGTATCGTATCGAAAGTACCCGACCCGATATCCAAGTTGCAGACTACCTGCCTCGTACGCAACTGGAATCCGATTATGCCGGGAATATCAACGTGGACTTGGGAAACGAATCATCTCAATCGGCCGGGATCGGTATTGCCGGCAACTACCAACCGACGGTCAGTGGTGCGTCGCGTCCTCTAGTCAGCGGTGACATGTCGGCTTCTCGAGGCAACAAGGATACGGCGAACTACCGTTACGAATTGCTGCCACCTCTGGAAATGCTCGCCGCCAGCGGTACTTTACAACGAGGAACGGGAGCCTATTTCAAGCTGAAATCATCTCCACGTGCCACCTTAGAGGGCTCCCGGCAATTTGTGCTTGTCCTTCGCGTACCCCCCACATGGCGAGCCGACTACTTACGAGTATCCTGTGAAGCCTTGGCCGACCATCGGAATGGCCTGTCGATGACCGGCCGAGCACGATTCCTGGTCGCCCTTTACCTGCAAGATGACGCCGAAGCTCGTCGAGCTGCGGCAGACTTCGTGCATGCAGAACGGCAGCTGAAAGGGCTCGCAGCCACAAAACGACGTGAAATCAAAGGCCATTCGGAGATTCCATTTCCACGGATCGTTCGCGTATTTTCCGGTGACCGCCACGAAATTCCCAATAATTGGCTCGATCAAATCATGTCGCCCGCTCCAGACACCAGTCCAGCGCGATTTTTAGAACAACTGCCAAGCGAGGTCGTGACAGCTGCTCACGCCTACCGTCAAGCCAAATCTGAGCTTTTGCAAATGCGTCGCTGACAAGTCTGAAGTGGTACCACAACGCCCTACTACTGGATCCCCTTCTGCCTAGTTCTCGTCACCTCGAATTCTTAACCAGTACGTGCCATAATTGTGAGGGGCACAGAGGGCAACACAAATCTAACAGTACTGAAGTACAACAGTGCTCTGAAATGCCATCTTGAATCCCTGCAAATCATGCCTCCACGACGGTGACATAAGAAGGCAAGTACAAGGGAAGGTAATCAATATGCTCCAAGAGGGCACAGAACTTGTCCCAGGTTACAAGCTGCAACAGTTTCTCGGCAAAGGTGGATACGGGGAAGTATGGAGCGCCACGGCACCTGGTGGAATGCGGGCCGCGCTGAAGTGCATTCCGCTCGAAGGAAAAGAGGGGCTCAAGAAATACAACAGTATCCAACGCTTAAAATCGCTCCACCACCCCCATCTGCTACCGATCCATGCATTGTGGCTATTGAATGAGCAGCAAGATCCTATCGATACGGCACCGTTTGAAGGTGAACAGGGCTCCTGGCGTGTGGGCGAGATGCACGGTGAAGTACCTCATCCGTCGATGTTGGTGGTGGCCATGCCACTGGGAGAAAAGAATCTGTTCGAGTTGCTCGAAGAACATCTCCGTCAAGGCGACGAAGGGATTCCGACGGAGCCGCTACTCGATTACCTTTCGGACGTGGCTAAAGGACTCGACTTCTTAAACCAATCCACACCGACCGACAGCGAATTCGGCAGGCAGCATTGTGATGTCAAACCTCACAATATCCTGCTGATGGGTAATGCGGCCATGATATGTGATTTCGGTTTGGCGCGCGTGCTTTCCGACCAACTTTTGACTCCGGGAACTACGGTGTCCACTGCCTACGCAGCACCGGAGTTCCTTCGTGAAAATCGCCCAAGCTCGGCCACTGATCAATACTCTCTGGCTATTACCTATTACGAACTAAGAACGGGCAAACTACCATTCGACAGAAGCCTTCCCGAAGCTGTGACAGACATCCACTCACGCGGAGATCTCAGTTTCGCAGATGTCAGTGCTTTGGAAGAACATGTCCTGCGTACTGCGACTTCGCTCGACCCGTCCCAACGATATGCAAGCGTGGGAGAATTGGTGCGTGAATTGGGGATCGCAGTGCGTCAACAGGCACAGCACGACCCTCGTGTGACAATGGTAGACGTAAATGTCCCCTCCATGGATGCTGGCCCCAGAGTCGATCTGACAGGAGAGCCCAAACCGGCAGGCAGGCAACAGACCGGTTCAGAAACGGTAAGGCTGGCCACGACTGATCCGCGAGTCACGATGCCGCAGTCGTCCCTCGGCATCCCGGCAATGGGGAGCCAACCGGGTTGGTTCCCTCAACATCGCAATAAACTTTCGATTGTAGGAATCGTCCTATTAGCTGGGCTGGCGCTGTTCGCAATGTTGAATCACGGCGATGACGCCTATGATGACGACATTGAAACCGAAGTTGCCGTGGTAGATCCGACCGAGCAGGACGATGCCCCACCCGTACGATTGAATGACCCAAACTCCACTTCAGAGAATCCCTGGGGTAACGACAACTCACCTAAGGTGTCTGAATTGGACAACCAGGACCAGTTGCTGGTCCCTAATGACGAAATTGATCTACCGACCATCGAAGAATCTAGCTCGGAAACTTTTGTGGCTCCAACACAAGGAGATCACTCCCAAACCATCCATCCCAATGGCACGACAGAATCAAACGACATATCATCCGACCAAAACGATGATCTACAGTTGATACCGGCCGATGATGTCTCAACCGACCGCACACCAGATCCGGCAGAAGACCCACACACGACCTCGGAGACTCCAGATTCAAGTGTTAACGGTGATGAACCATCTGGCCCTCCTGAGACCAGCCTCAATACTCCGACTACTCCTGCCGATGATATACCTCGCCCAGAAACAGAAACACCAGGGGAGACGACCACACCACCTACGGCTACTGATCCGACCGAGATCAAAACACCCAGTGTCGATCCGGCCGTAGCGGCGGCCGTCAATGACCAGGCACTGCAATACTTGCAACGTGGCGACGAGTACAACCGACAAAAAAAGACACGGCGTGCAGTAGCTGTGTACACGAAAGCACTGAATTTGAAGCCGACCGACCCTCAATTGCTCTATCGGCTGCACACACGACGTGCCATCGCATGCCGTAAGGAAGGCAAGTCGGAAGACGGGCCAAAATTCCAAAGCAAAGCGTTGTCCGATTTTGAGAAAGCTGTCTCCTACGCGTCCGACAACAAACGTAAATCAGGCCTCTATTTTTCCCGCGGTACACTACTACTAGAAATGCAACGACCTGCCGAGGCTGTAGATGATTTGACTCGCGCCATCGAGATGTCGCCAAGCAATGCGTATTTGTATCAGGCTCGCGCCGAAGCGTTCCGCCGTCGAAACCAGGCAGGTGATGAAGAGCGTGCCGTACAAGACAAAACAGAAGCGCAAAGTCTATCAGCAGGCAGCTGACCCATTGCCACCTGACGAGTCAGTGACATGACCTAGTACAAACGGCATGGGAGTGTGGATGTAGGACCATCGATACTGGGTAGCATCAGGTGGTCGCCTGAACGATATCCACTGGAAATCGCGAACCCCAAACAGTAGCGAGGACCAGTCTAAGAACACCCATGCTATATCCGGACTACGGTGCCTTAGCACTCTCGTCCGCGACTCGAGCTGTAGTTGCTGGGTCGTCTTGGGGAACGACAGAACCGACCACAAACCAGCCTTCTTTTTCAGTCTGGATGTACAGACCGGTCGGTCCCAAATAGCGCCGTGCGACCTGGTAGCCGGGCATCTCCTTGCCATCAATGATCTGTTCACGAGGCTCATCATTCGTGGAACCAAAGTACCAATTGAGGAATTTCCCGAAGAGAGTCTCCGATTGAGGCATCAATCCTTGTTTGATCAGCTCATAGGTAGGACGCAATTGTTCGTCCAGCCGTGAAAATATCCGCAAACTGTCTTCTCCAGCACCTAGCTGTTCAAGATCCTTCGTGATCAATACGTAATCCGTTGAGGATTCGAGTTGCTCGTGTACTGCATGGTCTCTCAAAACGCTCTCCATAAGATCGCGATTTGTGGCCGTAATCATGCAGCCATGGGCCACTGTTACCAGCCTATAAGGAAACAATGGTTGCAAGGGTTCCTCTTCCAAATCTCCCTCGTCATCATCACCGAACAGAAATGGTAAGTCGTCGTCTTCTTCGTCTCCTAATTTAACGTCTGGGTCCTCAACGCCTTCCTGACCGGTTTCATCGATTTCCCATACGTCGTAGTTGCCAATTTTCTTCAATATCGCATTTTCGTCGGTCGCCATCGTCTTTTGAATGGTCGCAGCCAGTTTGGCTGGATCAGTTGTCCGTACCGCAAACAGCACTCGTTCACTTGTGGTAGAAATGGGAACCTCGTAATCGGTTACCCAAACAAACCGCTCGTCGAGATGGGCAAAAAAATCTTTATCGACGTCCACCTGAGGGCCATCTTCATCGTCTCTCAAACTCTCTTTGATATCTGTGTAAGTGCCTTCTCCGTCCTCTCCGCCCAAAATGGCATCTACCAACGGAGCAACATAGACGGACGCCTCTTTTATTTTCCAATTGAATGTGGCGAAGGACGCCAATTCTCTGGGAATCCACGGTTCCGGTAGCAAATCGTTGGTATTAGGGAATGCCAGCATCCTAGCGGCACTGTTGTATTTTGTAGTCTCCTTATCATCTGCCGCACGCTGAACAGGCGGTGCATACACCAACGAGCGGTGGAGAACATCTCGTCCCTGATGTGCAAAATTGACAAAGCCGCCCGCGCCCTTGATTGCTTCTCGAAATCCGGTGTCGTTCCAGACTGTAAGCATATCTGTCCCGCGCTGCTTGTCGCCTCCCTTAGCCACACGTCTGATTTGAGCGACCCCATACGGTTCCAAGAACCAGCGCACGTGTGGATCAGGATCACCATACTTTTCGTACTCCGCTGCCACACGTTGCATGGCCCCCTGATATGCCTCTACGTCGGACAAGCGATCAACATGTCCACCGTCACAGCGATTTCGCAGAGAAATGGCTGCTTGCTTATGATTCACTCCGAACAATTGATCCGCATGCAAGAACAGCACACGTTGCTCGGCCACCACTTCGCCTTTCTCAAGAGGAAACGTGTAAATGCGCAACTGTGTGTCCGTCCCCCTCACCAACTCTTGGCTGAAAGAAGCTCCCAACTCTAACTGTTTAGCATGGACTTTTTCGATCACCTGTTGGGCCTCTTCTTGATGATCGGACACATCTACAATAACAATTGTTGCTTCTTGTTTTTCGTCGCCGCCTGGTTGAACTCGGGCGAAACAGATTTCCCCACCATCGATCCGATCCACGTCTTCCCAAGTTAACCCAACACTACGTCCCTCTTCGTCAATGCGTTCCTGTAGCTGACGGCGAAGGTCGTCGACAAAAGGCTTCATTAAAGGATCATTCGTCATGCGCCCCAACTGAGTCTTGTTGAAATTGTCCCGTAGCTCTTTCAAATCCGGGATCAAAATGCAAAACTTGGTGCTGTCAGGCAAAAGATCTTCACTCGGTCGCCCCCCCCAGGCGGTTTGGCCAAATAACACCGTGCACAACATGATGAACAGTGGCACCCGCCTTGTAGCTCGCGATCCAGAGCCACTCGCACGGCTTGTTCCGGCCGGTTGCTGGTACTTGGAAAAGAATACGGTCGAGCTGGCCTGCGACACGTGGAATCTCCTAACAGGGAACCGAAAACTCTGCCGAATAGGAACATCCTCCCGAAACGGCAAACATGTGAGTATAGCAAATTCCGAGGTCGTGGGAAAACGTGAATTGCCTGGAAACTGTAGAGCGTTATCATGAGGGACATGACGCAACTACCACACGACACCTACGACAATCCACTGATCACTCGGTATGCCTCGCCAAGCATGAGTCAACTCTGGGGAGATCAACGCAAGTTCTCCACCTGGCGTAAACTATGGATCGCCTTGGCCGAATCGCAACAGGAGTTGAAATTACCAATTACCGAAGTCCAACTCGAGCAGATGCGGGCACATGTAGATGATATTGATTTCGACGCGGCCAAGAAATATGAGCAACAGTTGCGCCATGACGTGATGGCGCATGTGCATACATTTGCCGACGCATGTCCTGAGGCAGGCCCCATCATTCACTGGGGCGCGACCAGTTGCTTCGTCACTGATAACACCGACTTAATTTTACTGCGCGAGGCCCTCCAACTGATTCGTCGGCGTTTGATGACAGTGCTACGGCATCTCGCAACGTTTGCTCAAGAACATCGCGACTTGGCATGCTTGGGTTTCACGCACATGCAACCGGCTCAACCCACCACCATGGGAAAACGAGCCTGCCTTTGGGCTTACGACATCGTACAGGACTTGGGCGAAATCGAATTCCGCTTACAAACCCTACGCGCACGTAGCACCAAAGGTACCACGGGAACCCAAGCAAGTTTTCTGAACCTGTTTGATGGCGATCATGAAAAAGTAAGACAACTGGAATGTTTGGTTGCAGAAAAACTAGGTTTCACAGAAACTTATGCCGTTACTGGCCAGACGTATCCGCGAAAAGTGGATTCTCAGATCCTGGACACGTTGTCGGGAATTGGTCAGAGCGCTCACAAAGCAGCTTCTGACTTACGTCTACTGGCGCATCGCAAAGAGGTAGAAGAACCATTTGGAAAAAAACAGATCGGTTCATCCGCCATGGCCTACAAACGGAATCCGATGCGCTGCGAAAGGATGTGTGCACTGGCTCGGTTCGCCATCACACTGGCATCGAACGCGGCACAGACTCTGAGCACCCAATGGATGGAACGAACACTTGACGACAGTGCTAACCGGAGGCTGGTAATCCCGCAAGCATTTCTAGCCATCGATGCCATTCTGATCTTGTACGCGAATGTTGCCGAAGGCATGGTCGTGTATCCCAAGGTGATCGCCAAGCACCTGCAAGAAGAACTTCCTTTCATGGCCACCGAAGAGATCTTGATGGCGGCAGTGATGGCGGGTGGAGACCGACAAGAGTTGCATGAACAAATCCGTCAGCATAGTCAACAAGCTGCAGCCGCCGTAAAGCAACAGGGACAGAGTAATGATTTGCTGGAACGACTGCGGAACGATGCGTCGTTCGCCAATGTGGACCTGGACGTCGTGGCCGACCCAGCCCGCTTTGTCGGTCGAGCACCGCAGCAAGTGAATGAATTCCTAGCCGAAGTAATCACACCTATCCTCGAAGAACATGGGACCGAAGACGACCTGGATGGAACGGTCTCCGTATAGTCGGTGGCCCTATTGGTGGATGCCGTCCGTAAAATAGAGGCGGAGGTACCCGACTTCCCATCGTTTCATCGTCGGCGTGGGCTCCAGACCATTTCCCTCGCATTTTCCGACTCTCTGGACACCCATCCGAATCGCCGTCGACAAGGCATCTTGTAATGGATGAGCGGCGGTCCTACAGCGTCGGTGGTGAAATGGGCAATTCCATTGGCACCATTTCTACCGGTAATACACCGGGACACCTGATGGGGTCCCAACGCGTTCCCGAGCCATCCGTTTTCACTCGACTGGCCATAGAAGCGTTCGTTACCCGTGCTGCCAGCAGAGTGTGGTCCCGGACATGAAGTGGCTCTTCGCGACCACTGTACTCAACCTTAACAATTCTCTGCTACCTACCGAGGCAATCACAACCGACCACAAAGATTCACACGCCCATCACCGTGGATGCCGTGGAGAAACTTGGTATTCGGCCATGGACCACAGGCACAAAACAACCCAACAACGCCAGAATAGTCTAAAATATTACGAGTATCCAAACCAAGAACCGACGCAGCACCACCATGAGGAAACCATGACACCATTCGGAGGCATCATATTGTGCGGCGGGCGCAGCACTCGAATGGGACGTGACAAAGCTGGCTTGCCGTTTGGTCCAGAAACGATGTTGCAGCGTGTGGTCCGCATTCTGCAAAGCGTTGTCTCCCCCGTCGTCGTTGTAGCCGCTGCCAACCAGAAGCTTCCGGAGCTACCTTCCGACGTTCTCATAGCCATTGACCAACAACCCGAACAAGGACCGCTGGAAGGGATCTTTGCGGGGCTCCTGACTCTCCAGAATCACACTACAGCCGCGTTCATTACCAGTTGCGATGTACCTCTGCTGGAACCGGCTTTTGTGCAGCGGATGTGCTCGTTACTGGAACAACACGATGCTGTCGTGCCCGCTGACGAAGATCATGTCCATCCATTGGCAGGTGTTTATCGCACTCACATGGCAGACCACGTCCAACAACTTCTACAAGCAAAACGATTCCGACCTTTGTATTTGATCGAAGAAACGAATTCACTCCAAGTTCCTACTAAACTCATGCTGGATGTCGATCCAGCACTATACAGCCTGTTCAACCTGAATAGCCCCGCCGATTACCATGCCGCGCTACAACAAGCCGGATTCGAGTCCAAAACGGTCTGATTACAGCAGCAAACTGCAATAATTTGTGAAAGCGTATGGCCCTGGCTTTGACGACAAGTTGCGTGACACCGTTGATTGTTTGTGTTCTTTGGATGTATTAAAATGACTATCGTTCCCTGGTAACTTTACGATTCCTCGGAGTCTACCCATGACGAATCACAATCGGCGCCGTTTTCTACAAGCCACTAGCGCATTGGCCACGTCGATATCTTTGGCGAACCAAACAGCTCATGCTAAAGGTGATAAGAAAAAGATCAAGATCGGCCAAATCGGTACAAACCACGCACACGCACGGTCGGTATTCCGACAATTGAAGCAAGTGCAGGACGACTACGAAATCGTCGGCGTTGTGGAGAACGATCCTGAAAAACGCAAGCAACTGGATGGCAATTTTCAAGATGTGCCGCTTATCACGGAAGAACAATTACTGAACACTCAAGGTATGCAAGCTGTCGTTGTGGAAACCGAAGTGGAACAACTGCTGCCTACCGCACGCCGTTGTGCCGAAGCTGGCATGCACATCCACCTGGACAAACCAGCTGGCGAGAACCTACAGGATTTCCAGGAACTGCTGAACGAAGTAGCTCGACGCCAGCAACATCTGCAGATGGGATACATCTACCGCTACACACCAGCTTTTCAGTTCTGTTACCAAGCAGTGAAAGATGGTTGGTTCGGTGACATCTTTGAGGTGCATGCGACGATGAGTAAAAAAATATCGACGGCGAAACGAACTTATCTTGCTCGTTTTCCCGGAGGATCGATGTTCGAAATTGGCTGTCATGTCATTGACGCCATGGTGCGTGTACTGGGTAAACCGCAGACGACAACTGCCTTTTCCCGCCAAACACACTCAGATCAAGATGATCTGGTCGACAATCAGCTCGCCGTTTTTGACTATCCCAATGCAGTCGCTTCCATTCGCAGCTCGTTGGTCGAATATGCTGGCCAGGAACGGCGACAATTCACAGTTTGTGGTGAATTTGGGACTTTTGATCTACGACCTCTGGGCAATCAAAATTTTCGCTTAGCACTAGAGCATCCTCAAGGCGAATACAAACAAGGGTACCAGGACGTGACCTTACCCAATGGACCCGGTATCTTTGTCAGCGCGTTCCGTGACATGGCCGCCATTTTGCGAGGGGAAAAGGAAAACGACTACCCACTGTCCCACGAGTTGGCCGTGCATGAAGCGATCCTGCGTGCCAGCAGTTATTCGGTGGACAAGTAACTCACATGCTGTAGAGCTATGTGGATCAGAGCAAGTGAAAGTTGGAGGTAGGGGAGTTCAGATCTGATACGGCAAGTAGTGAGGTCTTCCGGCACATCCCGCAACGACCATCTTACATATTCTTCCGTACTTTTTATCCGTACTTATGGCTCACCGGACAACGACATACTCCACTTCTGTCCGCCCTACGTAAAATCTTCGGGTTAGAATTCCGAACGTTCTAAATGGATGCAAGAGACCAAAAGCAAGACAAAGATGAATCCAGCGCTGCTCCAAACGGGAGCCCAAGGGTTAAACGATTTCTGAGCTGTCTCCAAGTCAGACGACATTCCTGAAGTCTCGCGTAGGGTCAACAAATAATATAACGTGTCGTTCAGCTCTCTTGGCTTGGGCAACATCCAATACAATGGAGAAATACCATACCGATAGGATCTTTCCAACAAACCTTGTCGGGGAGCGTGAAACTTCACAGGCTGGCAGGCAGGCATTTCGTAGGCAATCACTCGGTTCGTTCGGTCAGCTACATTGAGATTCCCATTACTGGTGAAGTGGGCAACCGATATGTTGCCCTGGCCTGTAAAACCGTGTGACAAAATAGTTTCTTCTTCAGTATCCACGACAAACAGTCGCTTGTGCTGATATGTAACGGCGAACCAACGTCCTTGAGGCGCTGCAGAAATAAATCGAGGCTGGTTGGCGGCAGCCGGCCTATGTGATTGCCGGATTTCGCCGGTTGTTGCATCGCGAATCTCAATCTCTCCAGAAGCCCAAGCCACACATAAAACATCTCCACCGAAGGACAAACGCACTCGATCCTCGGGCGTACCTAACAGAAATCTGTTCTTCACACGATACTCACCGTCTTCACCAGGTACGAATATCTGAATTTCTCCTTGTTGTAGAACGGCAATGTGACCGTCATCTCGATTGATGGCAAACCTAACGTTTTCACCGAAAAAGCTGAACGATTGATCTGTCCCTAATGCCATCAAAGGATTTTGTTGTGAACTTGGCAGTTCCACTCCAAACAGTGTTGCCGTCTGAGCCTCAGGATATAATGAACGAGTCACTTGGAAGACACCTTCTGAAGCAACCAATAGAACTTCACCAGACCATGTCGTGGCGATGGCCCTGACTCCAGCAGGTGCAGCGGTCTCCGATTCCTTACGTTGCCATTGATCTTGGCTGCGTGCGACGGCCAATGGTGTATCCAAACCCATGGCCGAAAAATCTCCTAACTCCTGTGGCACAGCAATTAGTTCATCGCCCTCCGGATAATACACGGGACCGAACATTTGGTTGCGCAGGCTGGCGTTGGACAAGGATTTCAGACCTTGTTTCTTTTCGGAGCCAAACACCAACTGCCATGTATTGTCAGATTCCATCCAGGCATAGACCATCCCGGACTCGTTGACCGACACCAAAGTCTCTCCCGCGGCAATCAGCTTGGTGAGACGGAAGGGATGAATGTAGAAACCCTCCACAAGCACCTTTGTGAATGAAACCATCACCAACAAGGACCACAGAAGCACCGTGAAGACAATTGACAAGATAGCATTCTTCCAGAGGACTCCAGCCAAGCAGGAAACGGCATAATAGACGGCGAACAAGAATGCAAAAATGGGGATCGCTAGTAGCAACCGAGGATGCCAGACTTCGAAGCGTAGGCCCGCGATGAGCCACAACCCACACACCATATATCCCGAAACAAACAGCACAAAGGCACAACCGCCCACATATTTGGAGAGGAATAACAAGGAGCGACTGAGCGGCTTGCTCAGCAACAGGTTGAGAGATCCCGCAGTAAAGGTTTGAGGAACAATAGGCGCGGTAACAAGAATGGCGACAAATACGGCAATGATGCCGACAACGTATCGCATGACGAGACTCAACCCCAAGTGGATACTATCATCCATGACTTCCCGTGATATGGGTGTGAACTTAGGAAGCTTCCACATCAGCCAGCGAAACTCAACCGTTTCCGCAGGACTTCTCTGAATCAGTTGCGGAAAGGCCGATTCGATCAATAAACGATTCAGCCGCCTCTTTTGCTGATCCAACAGACCGTCTGCAGCGAGTTCCCGTAAAGTCTCTACTTCAGGTGACAATCGAGGTCCGTCCCACGATGTTGTATCATTCAAGTCTTTGGAACGAATGACGTCGTTCAAGACGGCCAGCACGGTCTCACGGTGCTCCGCGGCAATTTCCAAGTTGGGATGCTTTTGCGTCGCGATTGCCAATACACGAATCTCTTCACGTACGGGACCCTCTAGTTGAGACCACATCCGGCGGATGGACGGATCCGCAGATGGTTCGTCAGCGGTCGACAACTGCGTGATCAGCTGAGGCCAGTTCCCGATGTCGCCCTCTGTCAACTCGGTCATCACGTTTGCTTTAAAGCCCAGAGGTGCCAACACCAACAGCAACCCCGTGACAATCAGCAATAAGATCCAAAGTACACGCGACGCGAAAGCTTCGTGAAACGAATCCTGGATGATCACAATGTATGGACGAAGCATTGGATTTCGCTGGCAAGCTGGTTCGGCAGAGTATGCCGTTGGTGTTGTCATGTTAAGGGCACGCCACTTATCTCGCCCAGGACGTCATTACAAGTGTATGGTCATTGCGCCTATCGGATGAACATCAGAGGAGTGACTTCTACGTCTTTCGTTGCGGCTGGAACACAGTAGGTCAATCCTTTGCGGGAACGGAATCTGTCGCCTCCTGCGACGATTCTTCCAGAATACTGAGAAATGCATCCTCCAAAGAGGCCTGCGCCTTAGTCAGTCGTACGATACTAATCCCACTCGCTCGCAATCTGTCGACACAATCGTCAACGTCGTCTTGAGCATTCAACTTGAGCCGAATCATGAATCGTTTGTTGGCCAATGGATCCCAAGAAGAGACAACCGTCTCTCCCAAAGCGGATTGAATCGCTGCTTGGCTACCAAGCAGTTCCAATTCCAATTGGCTATTCACGTCCGCCCCCATTTGCGATTTAACGTCATCTACACTCCCCACGAACTTCAAATGACCTTTGTCAAGAATGGCGACACGATCGCAAACCATTTCGACCTCTTGCAGCAAGTGGCTATTCAGAAAAACGGTGTGGCCTTGGTTGCGTAAATCAACCAAGATGTTCCTGACTTGCGACCGCCAAACAGGATCGAGACCGTCGGTCGGTTCGTCCAGAATCAAGAGTTGGGGCTTGTGGAGTACCGCTTGGGCTAATCCCAACCGCTGCATCATT
The DNA here is from genome assembly GCA_022448645.1 of Pirellulaceae bacterium. The sequence continues at coordinate 12,468 of JAKVBZ010000008.1, read as the reverse complement.
CCCTTAGAGAATTTACGAATCGAGACCCGTCCCCACTTTTCCAGGCCGACTTGTTGCAACAATTCATCTCGGCAGCTTCGAACTCGTGCTGCCGAAACGCCGCTCAATCCACCGTAGTAGTCAAGTGCCGAGTAAGCGGTATGATGTGCAGAAAACTGGAGCTGCTCCGGCAAGTACCCAATATTTCGGCGGGACTTGCGGCTACCTTCCGGTGCTCCCAACAACCTGACTTTTCCCGCAGACTTACGCACGATCCCCAGCAGCACTTTGATAAATGTCGTCTTACCTGCTCCATTAGGCCCGAGTAGGCCAAAGACTTCGCCTGCTTGAACATCCAAGTTGACATGTTGCAACGCATTGACCACCAAGGACGACCGCCAACCATTCCGGTAAGACTTGCAAAGCTGGGAAACTTCGATGACGGCATCATTCGACATGCAGATGACCTTACGTCCTCATTGCCGGATTGGAGCAGCGGAGGGAGGGCGATCTCCCATCAAAGGTGTACGCCGAGCGCAGCCTAAACCGTTTCGGGGGAGCGGTCAACCGATATCGTGCGGCGAGAATGCCTGAATTGAGTCTGTCATTGTGAGCGACTTCGGCAAAGCCACCCAGAATCAACAAAAAAACCGAAAGCCTGGCTGTAGCGAGGCCTCCGGGCGTATCTTGTGTCAGGCAGCTGAGCTGGAAACCACCACCGCAGGACGACGGCGACCGGCAACACCAGAACTCAGTCGAGGAATCCGACTAATTCTTGGCTACGGCTAGGCTGTTGGAGCTTCCGCACTGCTTTGGCTTCGATCTGTCGGATTCTCTCACGCGTCACCTTAAAGATATGGCCAACTTCTTCCAATGTATAACTGTAGCCATCACCTAAACCGTATCTCAACTTAATGATTTCTCGTTCCCGATAGCTAAGCGTTTTCAATACTTTGCCAATACGGCCACGCAACATTTCCTGGGAAGCCCCAATGGCTGGACTAGCAGCCATACCATCAGGCAATAAATCACCGAACTGACTGTCTTCGCTATTGCCAACAGGACGATCTAAACTAATGGGATAGCGACTCATTGCCAACACACGACGAGCTTCGTCGACAGTCGTACGAGCTTTACGAGCTGTTTCCTCGATCGTCGGTTCGCGCCCCAATTCTTGCAACAATTGACGCGACACGTTTCGAACTCGCGACATGGTTTCGACCATGTGAACCGGGATACGAATGGTTCGGCTCTGATCGGCTACTGCACGAGTGATCGCCTGGCGAATCCACCAAGTGGCATACGTACAAAACTTAAAGCCTCTTCGGTACTCGAACTTGTCGACAGCTCGCATCAAGCCAGCGTTGCCTTCCTGGATAAGATCCAGAAAACTGAGGCCGCGGTTTCGATATTTCTTGGCAATCGAGACCACCAACCGTAGATTACCCTCTGACAACTCACGTTTGGCTTGCTGATATTCAGCATAAATTTTACGCAGGACTTTACAGCGATTTCGCAAACTGGTCGGCGTTTCCTGCGTAGCAAGCAGAATGCGACGATATTCATTGAGCAAACCTTCAACATCGCCCGGACTCTTGCGACGTTTTTGGTCGCGAATCTGTTTGCGAAGCTCATCCACTCGACGGCTGAATTGTTCGAGATCACGGATCATAGGTTCAATGCGTTGAGTCCGTAGCCCGAGCTCTTCCAACAATTTTACAGCTCGGCGTCTGCGCAAGCCCAGTGAAGTCCAAGCTTCTCGTCGGCGAGATTTCGTCGCAGATTTGCTAAGAGCGGTGTGATAATCACGACGATTCTGGTCTAACAAGACACCAATCGTCAGAAGATTATGAGGTAGACGACCCAAAATCTGGTCTTTTTCCAAACGGTCGGTGACTGACACTTGTACCGTCCGGTCGAATGGTAATTCACCCTCATGCACACGCCGAAGCACTTTGAATGCCAGCTGAATGACGTAGTCACACTCCAACAGTTTACGACGGAACTTAGCGCGTGTAATCTCGATCTTTTTCGCCAAAGCAATTTCTTCTTGTCGGGTGAGTAGCGGGATTTCACCCATCTGCGTCAGATACATGCGAACCGGGTCGTCCGACCAAGATTCGTTTTCGTCCTCCACAGCAAGCAACTCTTCCATCTTCGGATCGGCATCTTCATCGATTTCGACTTCGGCGTCTGGAGATGGTTCGACTTCGGTAATCGTTGTCGTCGACGCATCAAAATCCTCAGTGACACTTGTTCGACGGCTATCATCGTCAAATTCAACTAATAGTGAGTTGTACAATGCTCTCGACTCCTCGTGTTCAGCCTAGCGGATTCACCCTTACATGGATCGTTCCATACCCCCGGCGGTTCGAACTCCATCCATTCAGGAATGTAATTAAGTTAACTGCACTACACCGGGCTGGAAAATCAGCCATAGGATCCGTGTCGCGAAGGCGCCTGTGTCAGATGCTTGCCTCTCGCTAAGAAACACGGAATCACCATTCTGGTGCACAGAGATTCTCAATTGTCGATGTTCTTTCTTTTCAGAAAAAACGCAAGTAAAAAATCATACCACCAACTCCGTGGAAAGTTGGCGATGATCAATATTTGGAAAAAAGTTGTGGTTAGGGTAACTTAACGCTCTGGGAACACTTTGCTTACTGTTGAGATTTCATTGACGTTTTGAGTTTGCGTAATGTTCCCATTGAAACATCAACACTACAAAACACCATCACAACAGAAGGATACCCATAGGAGTGAAATCGATAAGGCAGGGGCCAAGCATCAGCCCGACCGTCAGGTAGGCAGGTCAACATTCTCACCCGTTATTTCTGACCCGTTGTTTCTCACCCGAATGCTCGTTAACAACCGTTTTGACAAATCAGTCGCGAACTTTTTTGTCTCACACAAAATCGTCTCAATACCCGCTAAACTCAACAAACGGTGAATTCCGCAGATTCCGATTCCGTCGAAAACGTGTCAACATCAACCCCGCAGCTATCTTGACCATCTGGCGAAGGGAAACCGAATAAACCTTAAACAGCACTTGACTCGTTAATAACCGAGACCAAGCTCAATCTCCGCACACGCCACACAACCAATCACCCGCCGCCCTCACCCATTCCGCTTTCTCAAACTACAAGCTCAAGGGCTATCTCACACGTAGCCCCCAGCTAAGCCATTGTAACTACGGGACTCGCGAAGTCTAGACCTGGCCGACCAACGATGCTCCATTTTTCGACCGTAACATCCTGTCAGTATTAAGCTTGAAAAGGCAACATAACTTGACACAGATTATGCATTCATGCCTCTACACCAAGCGAACAGCCTCCCCCACCTTCCTGGCCCGTTCACTCCCCAAGAAGAAGGTGGATTCGGTCCGGCCTGGTCGACGCAATACACTGGCAGAGATAAAGTTAGGGAGATTTGGTCAAAACACCGAATTGCCACCGACAATACGATCGAATCCACCAACAAAGTCACTATGCTAGTCCAGGAATTGCCACCGGGACCGTTATAGACTGCCTCGTTGACCCCAAAACACACGTTCCTAGATGGCTCTTCACCACACCCTATCCTAAAACTAGACATTCACTTAAGTTATGGTCAAATTATTAAAACGCTCCACACCTTAGAGCTGCGAAGATTCCCAAGCAATCAAAAAATACTGCTGTCGCATAATCGAAACTATAAATTCTTGGCGCATACTCGACCGAGCATCGTGCCCTCCTTCGCAACGGCAAAAAAGCTCTAAGGATCGCCCAACACCTCAGATTCGTAACCGTCAAAAAACGTGCGTGCCATGACAACTCGCTACTCTCTGACTTGTCGATGTGGGAAAATTCGATCCGTTGAGCCCAGCCAAGCCGGTGAAGAGTTTTCCTGCACTGCTTGCGGGACGACCAATGAAATACCCACTCTACGCCACCTGCGTGAACTTCCGGCATTGGAGGACAATGCTCCAAGTCGTCTGCGGAAAACCGATTGGTCACCACTCCGAGGAACGATATTTCTCATCGGGGTTCTGATCACCCTAGGATCCATGGGCGCCATGACAATTTTCACGGTCTCGTTGCGTCATGCTCCCACCCAGACTAGTTCCCTTCCAAACGAGAAACTTACCTTCGAGGATCTCAACGATTTGACGCCTCAAGAATCCTGGCTGGAATGGCAAACACTGCGGAACTTGCCACCCAAGATCATTACTCCTCACACAGAGGAGGCACCTCCCTGGGAGTTCTATCGTCAAATTGCAACCGGCTTGGCTATCGTTGGTCTAGCGGTAACGGCACTCACATGGATCGTTCGACGGAATTCATAGTAGGGTAACGGCATAGGCCCCCATGCCAATGCAAGTAGAGCATGAGCCGCGATTGCTCCATCTTCTGGAAACGCTTAGCCTTTTTTTCCCAAAATCTCTTCGCGCTGCAGGTCAGACACATCGGCCCATCCAGATGCAAATCGACTGGACGTGGCCACTCGGTAAGCCTCCAGAGACTGTTTGTCAATCACCACCAAAAGTCGCTCAACGAAACCAGCAGCGGTCAAAATATAAACTCGCGAAGTTTCGTACATTTTCCAGCGTCGCCAGCCATCCAACACCGGGTATTCGTCCAGCAAACGCGCCATTCTTGGATCTTCTTTGCGCACATGGCGCAAAGAACGACAAGCCACACAAGATTGGTGTTTGAGTGCTCTCGGACTCACCCGTTGTTGGCACATGGTGCAGGGCGCCATGGCAGCGGTCAGAACACGTTCTCCGCTGGCTGGGCATACTGAAAAGAAATCTTCCAAGGCACGACGCCCAGTCACGGGACATGTCAACAACTGCTCATCAACAACTTTTTGTCCTGACTGATCACAAGACACGATAGCATCTTGCGCCACAATCTTACCTCGATCCGTAGCGGCGACACAGTAAGTCTTCAGCCCACTAACAGGGCACAGATACGGAGGCGGTTTCGTGGCACCTTCGGCATACGGTTTTGCCCAGCCGGAAAAAGGAATCTCGGCACGCGCCCCCGCAATATCTAATGCCAATTTGCCAGAAGCATATTTACACCACACAAGCGTCTTGGCCAGCAGCTCCCACTGCTCTCCTGCATACTCTGGCTGCATGTCCGCAAAGGCCAGCATTTGCTGCGACTGACTATCCACCAGCTTGGGGACACGACGACGCAATGGAACCACATCATCTAGTCCTAAGACCGCCACCTGAGAAACATCAAGCAATTTACCTTTCGCATCCAAATACACATGGGCCATCCCATTGCTGGAGCCTTGGCCGAGATTTCGAAATGTAAAACGGATAATGGGACGGTCTTCGAGAGTACACCCCGCAAGACTTACCGCACCCTGTTCGACCTGATATGCGGAAAACATCATGAGTGCCAAACGGTGAACGCTGGCTGGTTGCACAGCAGGTACCGCATGGGCCCAAGTTCCATGCAACTGCAAACAAGCAGATAGTTGTGTGATCAATGTCGCGTAAGGTGCCAGCGACGAAGCACCACCGGATTCTGTTCCATCAGCCTCAGCCTGGCCATCAGACGCGAGAACCACGCGCGCGGCAGAATCGAAACAGCCGCGATACTTCTCGGGCACATCGAATTCGAGGCACGAACCATTTCCAGGTGTCACTTCCACACCCAAAGTGGCCAGTGCCCACATAGCAAACTGCCGGGCACCGGATGTGTCGTGCGGAACACCCTGTTCTCGCCGTTCGTTCACCATTGTCGTATCAACACAAACGTTGGAAAAGGCAGAAACCGTGTTGGGCATCATCTTCTCTTTTTGATTTGGTTCTGCCGGACTTTATTCTAGCACAAATATTGTCCAACGTCGCATGCTGGAACTAGATCGTGCGTTATGGACAGTTCAGAGACTGTCGACCGGTTCGCCTGCGACAGCTACGTGACCGAGTGACGGCAGCGGAACCATCTGGAGGAAGCGGCAATAGAAACATGCCCGAAGATAAAGCGTAGGCAAGCCTATTTACCTGCGACACAGGTCATCCTCCGTCACACAGCTCGGCCCGACCGATACGACCGCAAAAGTTTTACCGGCAAGGTCACCGTGATTGGAGCAATCGTGCAACTTAACCAATTGGCATGAATTCAGTCCAGCCAATCCTGATTATCCAATCGCTCTGGCACGTACGTTTCCGTCACATAACTGATGTCGATACTTATCAAAGACTCGACTTCCAGTTTGAACCCATTATCCAGCATCTTTTTAATCTCACGCTGCCAGGGCTTTTTCTTTTCGAACCAGGGATAGTTGGCAATCTGTTTGGCACGTTTGCGATCATTTTCATTAAGAGTAATTTTGACGCTATCCGACAAACCACATCGCTCCAAATCGATGCTACGAAGCCCCAAAAACCGCGCGGAGGGAATTGCCATACGCTGAGACTCATAGGCCAAATTGATCGAACCTTGCTTAATCACACTGTAAATGTAGTATCCCCACGGATCGTTATCGAGCAAGCAATAGATGGGTAGCCCCAGCTCATTGTGCAAACGGTTGAGCAACCGCCGTACACCGCGCGGCGGCTGCCCGCCACCGTGCGTCAAAATACAATTGTGCTCTTCCCAAAAACGGTCCTCATTGAATCGTTGCCACACCGTATCTTTTTCGACATGCAGTACAAACTTGGCTTGACACTTCTTACGACTCAATTCAATAGCATCTGGTTCCACGATGGAAGGAATGGCATACGCACCGCGTCCAAACTCGGCACAGTTAATATCATGACCACTGTCATTGATAATTATATTGCCAACCATGGCACCTTTTGTTTGAGCATACAGATGCAGCTCTTCGCGCAACGCGTTCAGCAATACTTCCGTGTCCTCAATGACGGGATCACACTCGCTTTGCTCGGCAAATGTCTCCTCCTTGGTGCCTTCAATCGTATGCTTCAACAAATAATACAAACCCCGGATACTGGTGGACTTGCCTTCTTCGATGAGTTGTTTACAGCCACTGGCAACAAGCATCGTCTGCATATAGCTCTTGGCCTGTGACAGATTGAACAACTGCCTCCGGTTGGTATTGCCTCCCATTTCAATGATTCGCTTGCGAGGACTATACCGCACATTTGATAGTGTTCGCATCGGAACATCGATAAACGGGTCACGACTCCGTTTTGCCGATGACACAACTCCATCTGCCAACCGCCGCAATTGGGTAATCGTCCGCTTGTCCTTCGTGGTCAAGGTAGCTTTACCATTCTTGGAAGTAGACTTCTTTTTTTTACGTGCAACTTTCTTCTTTGCCATGATACTTTTTGAATTAGATATGGAAACAGCTAAAATGGTCACGTTCCCATGACCAGCATAGGAACGCATTTAAACGCACGAACAAACTCATGACGAACCATTGCTATTGGCTAGTGTTCGAGCCAGCTCCTCAGCCGGATCAACGATGATCACATTATCACCAAACGTGGCTTCTTCCTCCGTGATTGGCTGGCCTCGACTGTCTAACTTAACGTCCGCCTCGGCCGTCCGTTTCTTAGCGACACGAAGTAAGCGGTTGTAAAGATCCTCACGATCTGCTTCGTTGATGTAGCTAACCGCACTTGCCACTTCTCCGAGATACCTCAGGAATACATTCCGCCGCTCACCTTGCTGCCGGACGCGAAGTCGCCGCCGTAAGTACATGCCGAGTTTGCGGCCTACGGACTGTAATCCCAATCGCAATTCCTTTTGAATTTCAGGATAACTGGCAATCGCCTCTTTTGACTCACTGGTAAACGGCACCCAAACGCTTGCCATGTGGACGATCACACTCACCGGGCCACTGGGCAAAGATCCGCGAGACTGGCTAAGACCATAACTGCGCCAATTCGTATTCGTGATCGCTTGAGTGATCGCACAGGCGGAATGCTGAAACTGCAGCGGAACGCGATTTGCGTAACGTAGCACCTGCATTGTCTGGCCATCGTCCAGGTTGACGTTCTGCATGGCATGGTGAAACTGATCTGTCTCTTTAGACTTCAGCCGACCAGGGGATTGGCGAGTCCCCAAACCAGCCTCTTTGATGATCTTGTCTGCGGCGTCTGGCCCAACACCTTGGAAGGTCACGATCAAAAACTGCCTCAAAGTACGCGCGTCACTTTGCGACAAAAGTTCTTCCAAAGCATCACGTGTCACCTTCTGGGCGGAGGACGTTCCGCCATAAGCCAATCCAACTTCGATCTGAAACGGATTGCCTCGGTAAACTGTGGGTGGCCGGGTAGCTGCCGTATAGAACTCGCCGGGTAAAACTTCCCGCAGAGCCTTCAACAATAAGTCTTCACCAATCGGCACAATACAGTCCAATGACGGCGCACTGATCTTGGTGGCCTGGATTGATTGATATAATGCGTCCGCCTCGCCACGCCCAATCTTTTTTACACTGGCCCGAGTACTTAACTTCGCACCTTCGCAAACTCGACGAGCCACCGCTGAGCTGACACGTGAAAAGGACCCGGTGAGGAATTGCGAAAGAGTTCCGTCAGTGGAATCCTTGAGCATCGTGATCAGGCGTCCTAACTCAACACCGTATGGATGCGGTTTAATTTCGCGAGGTTCTGGAGGAAGGGCCTTCGTCGACCGAGGATACACATGCTCATTGCCCTCTGGATCGACATAGTGCAACGTGACGTGCGGGTTGGCAATGGCCGCTTGCTGTAAGAATTCGTCGACACTTCCACGCCCGCGTTGATAGCGTGCTTCCAACTCGATGGTCACGCGTGTTCCGCTACGAAGATCGACTGGCTTCTCGCCTTCCTCTACGTCATAGTGCGTGATCCACTCAATCCCGTGCTTTTCGATATAACGGAGTCCTTTATCTCCTGGCGGAATGTCCACGCCATCCCCACGTCCATTCAGAATTTCGGGTTTATTCTTCTTCGTATCGATCTGCAGCTCGTAATAGTGAGCCGGCTTCCGTACCGATACTTTGGAAACGATTTTGACCGGTTTACCCGTTGTCAGCATACCGTACATTCCGGCAGCACTGATTCCAATTCCCTGCTGACCACGGCTCATCCGCAAGCGATGGAATTTGGATCCATACAACAACTTGCCGAAGATCAATGGTATCTGCTTCTTCAGGATACCAGGTCCGTTATCCTGCACGCCCACTTTGAAACGACCAGCTCGTGTTTGTTCGATGTGAACCCAAATTTCGGGAACGATGCCAGCTTCTTCACAAGCATCCAAGGAATTGTCGACGGCTTCTTTCACCGTCGTGAGTAGTGCTTTGCGTGGATTATCGAATCCGAGCAAGTGGCGATTCTTCGCAAAGAATTCACTGACCGAAATATCGCGCTGTGCAGCCGCCATCGACTGCGCCGTCGCTCGCCGTCGCGATTTACGAGTAACTTTAGGTTTCGACTTTCCAGAAGTGGATTTGGTAGTCGTAGCAGTCGATTGACTTTCCGTACACTTTTTCTTGCGTACCTTTTTCTTCTTTTTCACCTTAGTCGCCAATGGAGTACTCCTTTACCCGTGTAGTCTATCAACGCGGGTTCGTCGTCATCTCAGTACACTGTGCCAAAAGCACGAAACGTTGGATCTGCTAGATTCACGAATCGCTCGGATGCTCGCTGATCCACCGTTCCGGCATTTTCAAACCGTAACGATTATACCGGTTTTTCCGTCGCCGTCAGCGGTGATTCACGGCTCAGCGACCGTCAAATCACATTGCTTGCGTATGATCGTGAAAATTAGACTAATCGGCTGTATGCTCGTCAGCCGAGAATTTTACTGGTAAGTGGATGACCAGCCGCTTACCTCACCAGTCACGCCATCCTTGGCGAGGCTCCTCCCATTTCCGACCAATTTTCATTTCGCAAAAGCTGGCTTCGCACTGCCGTTCAGCGCGGCTTCCAAACTACGAAGCGAGCAGGCATGGCGAGATTGAAAATCCGACCTGTCATCCCTTCCAAACCCTTCCCTGACTACTTGTCGCAAAGGAGTAGCGGATGCTCCACCGTGTGCCGCGCGCCGTGCGCGTCTGCCTAACCGTCATCGTGTTGATCTGCTCCACGGGCTACGTCGCCGTGGGTGCCGAATCTTCTCTCGACGGTTTCTCCACAACTTCTTCCTTGGCAAACCTCCCGAAATATGCATCCCGCAGTCAAGCGTCGAAAGTATCCACTCACTCGGATGATGTGGAAGGTTCGCTTGAACCAAGCACAGAGGACGTGGAAGCCAGCGCCGAATCCGTCGAAGACTCAGGAGTCGGTTGCTGTCACACAGGCTGCGGCACGGGCTCATGTGGCCCGGCCGGTGCGTTGCGCAACTTGGCAGCCCGACTGAAAGCGGGCCAAGGTGTGGCTCTTGGATGTGGTGGGTGTGGACGTTGCGGGGCAACTCCCGCTTTAGGTTGCCTGCGTAACAGCATCCAGCGAGGACTCGGCAGCCGGACAACCGACGACGACGTAGCCCTACGTCAACCTGACAAAAAATCTCCGGAGCTGTTCTACAACTATTACCATGGAGCAAACGCTGGAGCTCGCGTCGGCACCAGCATGTATCCATCCCCACACCCCACGCCACCCATTACTGGTCAAACCTATTACACCTACCAACCTTTCCTGCCACACGAACACATGTACATGCACAACCGGTCGTACTACCGGATGTATAACTTTAACCAAGGGCTCAATCGAACCCACATCAGTTACCAACCCAACTCCAGAACATCGTTGCGACAGTGGTTCCATTGGATGTTTGAACCAGCCCGCTAACGAATTCAGATATTCCCTCCAACCAGCAGGAACTTGACATGCGACGCCTTCACGCCCTCATCGGCATGGCTGCCGGAATCTTGTGTGGTCTGGTAGACCAGCAGGTTTCTGCGGCACCACCTTATTTCTATTCCAGCAAAGGCCTCACTCACGAAGCCATGCGTCGTCCCTGGCATCAATCCTACTATCACTCACAATGGGGTCGACCGGTTCCTCTGGTTGTCCCACCCGTTGCTGGAATGCACACAGAATATAGCTGGGGCGTCACCATGAACGAAATGCGCCCCATATATCATCACTACTCTCGGTCCATCTCGGGCCACACCGACAGTGGTGTCACGCAGCCGATCAGTCCGTCACCCTACAGTCCGACAAGTACACGGCAGATGGGTGTCAATTACATTCGCGCTCCTTGGTAACAGCTAGAAATCATTTGTCGGCTAGACCCTCCCCCTTGTCTGGTCGATCCAGCCCGCATACTTCATACTTCATGCGTCAACACAACACCTGCATGAAGTCGCAACGCATGCAGTATGCGGGCTAGCATCAAGGCAGTTCGGCATGCCCAGCCGAACTGCCTTTTTTTGCAATTTCTAGAATGACAACCCTACCCGAGCGTTTCGCCCTGGGCCAAAAAAGTCACCGCAATTCGATAGCTTTCATGGCAGTTGGATTCAATGCGTGTAACACAAAGAGGTAAAGAACTACGAAACATCCCGACTCGACCTTCGCCAACAATGCATTCATGCAGCAACGTTTTACCGGGGTAAGTTGTTATCAAATAAAGACTCTTGCGACTTTGCGTTCAAACAGGTTTAGCTTTAGAAACAGGAAAACACTAATAGTCACAGCTGATACGACATCAATTTGAGCATGTTCTCGCTACAAAGGTTTATTGCCTTGTTGGCCAAGAACTAGAGAGATGCCAAAAATTCCAGGAATGGGCTGTCTCGTTTGATCGTACCATTGCTATCCCGGCGCCGGAGCAAACGACAGAAGTTTCAGCACCGCTCTAGGAAATGTCAAGAAATATCTTCGGCCTCGCGAAATCGACGGCGAACCCGTGCGCCTCGAAAATTCTCCTCACCCACCATCGTTTGCGATTGCGTATTCGAGTAACCATCCGGTGGAACATCCTGCACCGGACCGACCGGTTCCACGGGTTGTTCTGTCACAGCATGACCTCCATTCGATGACAAGTTTGCGTCGTCGGCTTCATTCGAAGGAACTGTAAGGCCTTGGATCGAAGCAACCACTGGGATGCTCGCATCCCCAACAGCATCCGTACTTGTGGCAGAAGATAGATTCCCTGAGTAGCCAAGTGGGGCGAAGTTCGTCGCCATGTGATTAAAATCCTGGATATCCACATCCGTGTCTCCGTCGAAGTTCCCGTCGCGCCAACTAACAAAACCAGTTCCCAATGGATTAAAGTGCCGTGCCAGCCGACCAAAGTCTCCGACATCAACATCCTGATCCAAGTCGGAATCTCCGTAACGTTTTCCCATGATGTTTAGTACCAACTCGTCGACATCGTCGTTGTCGGAGTCGCCGTCATGATCCAGATCGAAAACGGCGTGTGAGGTACCCAATCCAGCAAACAGAAGATCAATGTCATCGGCATCCAGCTGGCTATCGTGATTCACATTGCCTTCGACCACTGGAGATGTCTCTAGCGTCAAAGCAGCATCCAGCAACATTCCGGTCTCTCCATTGACCGTGTCATCAGTCACATGCAGCTGCCA